>JAFQAT010000014.1 GCA_017399865.1 Bacteroidales bacterium
CGTAAAGGAGGGTTTTGATCTATGAGCAAAGATAGAGTGGTCGATTCTCTGGGCAGGATCGACGATGATATGATTCAGGGCGTGGAAGCTCTGCGCCGGAAAAAGAAGCGTCCCGCGTGGACGAAATGGGGTGCGATGGTTGCTTGCCTGTGCCTGATCGTGGCGAGTACATTTGTTATTCCGAGAATAACTGATCACAGTCCGTCTGGTGTTCCAAACCCTAATCCAGATGGTACAATTCAACGGGGAGATGAACCTGACGTTTATCCTGATCATCCCGTCCTTCGACCGGGTGATGAAGGATATGTGAGCCCTGGCACGGAGCCTACTGAAATTCCTCGCACTCCATGGACGATTCATTACAACGAAGTTTCTTCGATGATTGCGGCAAACCGGGTGTTCATCAAAGGTTCTTTTACCGAACCCTTGAATGATGCGGAGTTGTCGGCTTTGATGCCGAGCGTAGATTTGACTTGTTCCGGATATGCAAGATTTGATGACAAGGGAAACCTGCTGGATATTGAAATGCAGACGGAAACGAACCTGCCGGAAAGTCCGGTCAACATTGGTCTGACAGACTACTTTTTCGGCTTTGATTATGTACTGTCCGGAGCCGAGGTGGTGTCGGTCTGCAACGGATTGGATTACAGGATCTATCAATATCAGTTTGGCGATAAGGTCGAATTGTCTGCATATGCGATCATCAACGATATCTATTTCGCCTTTGCCATGAATGTTCCGCAGGACGATCTGGAACAGGCCAAGGAAGAGTTCCAGCGTGTGCTGGAATGCTTTGCCTACTATGAGGAGGGCAAGCCCGACCTCTCCGTCATTGCTCCGGAGGAGATCCCCGAACTGACGGAGCAGATGTTCGATACGCTGGTGGAAGCACAGGCCGAGCCGGACTTTGGCCGGTATATGCCGTCTGAACTTCCTGCCGGATTTAGCGATGCAATCATTCGCCGCTTCGAGTTCCAAAACTCCAACTATCTTAGTGGTATGTGGTCAAGAGGGCTTGATGATTTGTCCTGGGTGGTTGATTATTACAGCGAAGAGGATGCCCATCGACTCACCAGTGTGGACGATAAGGAAAACTACGACCTCTCGCTCTATCCCATTCCCCGTGCAGACTCCGTTCCGGATGAGCTGCGCGAGATTGTGAATGATCCCATCTTCGAGGCAGAGGAATTGACGCTGGAGGCAGTATATTGCAGAGCCTACAAGGTCAACGATGCCGGTGATACGGATGGCTGGCGCATGAAGTTCAGCGTCAAATACGGAGATGTCATCGTTTCGGTGAGCACCAAGGGTGTCGAACCCGAATGGTTGTATCAGCACCTTGTGAATCTGATTTCTGAATAAGGCGATGTTATGAAGGGTGCAGCTTCCGTCCGGGAGATGCACTTTTCTTTTGTCTATCGTGGTTTTCCGCGCTATAATAAGAATAATTTCAAGCCCATAAAACCTGATGCCTTCAAAATCGTACTTATAGGGTGAAAGGGCCTTTCAGTTCAAAATGAGGAGGTGAACAACATGGAAGATTTACAGATTATTGACCTGTTCTTTGCCCGCAACGAGCAGGCCATCAAGGAGACCGATGCCAAGTACGGCAGGCTGTGTTTCTGTGTGGCCAATAAAATATTGGACAATGATGGGGACTCGGAAGAGTGCGTGAACGACACCTATCTCCGTGTATGGAATGAGATCCCGCCCACTCGTCCCAATCACTTCTCTGCGTTTCTCTGCAAGATCACCCGGATTCTGTCTTTGAAGAAGCTGGAGTTTTCCAATGCGATGAAACGTACACCGTCATTCATCGTATCATTTGAGGAACTGGAAAGCGTACTGCCGGACGAGCATATCGCTCCGGGGACTGAGGCCGTGGAGCTGGGTATCCTGATCAGCAATTTCCTGCGTCGTGAGAAGGCCGAGGCCCGCAATGTGTTCCTGCGAAAATACCTGTTCTTCGATACAGTTGAGGAGATTGCAGAACGCTTCGGTATGAATGAAAGCACGGTAAAGTCCATGTTGTTCCGTACCCGAAATAGACTGAGGGAATATCTGAGAAAGGA
>JAFQAT010000015.1 GCA_017399865.1 Bacteroidales bacterium
GGCTACTGCCGCAATCGCTGATAAGGAAAAGCGTCTCAAGGAGATCAACGACATTATCAAGGAACACGCTATGAAGCAGTTCCGTCCCGGCGATAAGAAGGTTGAGGTCAAGGGTGCTACCTACACATGGGCTATCTCTCGCTCCGAAACCACTACCATCGACAAGAAAGCACTGGAAGCTGACGGTCTGCTCGACAAGTATCAGAAGAAGACTGAACAGTTCCGCATGACTGTGAAATAAGGAGGAAACCGCAATGTATATTAACCCTTTTGTAGCCGGAGTTATCGCTACCATCATGGTAGAACTGGTACTCGTAATCGGTATCGCCCTGTTCATGGGTAACAAGAAGAAAGACTAAGGAGGATAAAGTCATGAAATTTAAGAAATTCGTAAAGTCCCTCGGCGCAGACGGTGTTCTGTATGTCCGCAACAACGGTGATCGCTGGTTGTCTTCCGGCTCTATCTTCATGAAAGTACCCGAAGGTATTCGTACTGTCACTGCCTGTGACAGCGCAGATATGCCCTCCATGATTGAGGACATTATCAATTACGACACCTTCTCTCAGCCTTGTGAGCTGGTCGAAGCAATCATGCCTGTGGCTGATGGTGTTATCAAAGACTGTGTGCGTATCTTCGCCACTGAGAACGGCATTGACAAGACTGCCATTGCCAACGATGGCTATATCCTTATCGAGCGTGGTGACATGGTGGAAATGTACGTCACCGACAAGATTTCCGCACTGGTTATCAAGAGACCTGTTGATCTCGTAGACGAAGAAGTAGTCGGAGTAATTCTCCGTACTGAATATTAAGGAGGAAAACGACAATGGCAAGAATCCCTATGACGAGCGGTTTCGCTCTTATTCCCGAAGGAACTTATGTGTTCCGTATCTATGACGCAAAGTATGACGAGGAGTTCGGCAAGATCGAGGTCAAGCTGGTGAATGCCGCTGGTATGACCCACACCGAACGCTTCTCCATCAAGGACAAGAACGATGAAATGAACGAGAAAGCTCTGAATGCGTTCTCCTACTTTGCGAAGACCGCAATGGGCGATTTCTCTCTTGAGGACATTGACCCCGAAGAACTGATCGACCACTTCATTTGTGCGGAAGTCGTTCATACCAAGCTCCCTTCCAACAAAGACCCTAACAAGATGGTTACTTTCGCCAACCTCGGTGACAAGTCTCCGGCTGAGTATTTCGATACTGAACCTGTTGCTCGTGCGCTGAGTCTCAGCAGAGAAAACGGCGGTGCTAAGAACACTGCCGCCGCTCCTAAGACTGCCGCCCCTGTTCAGCAGACCGCTCCGGCGGCACAGCCTAAGAAGGGTCTCGACCTTGACGCACTGTTGGGATAAAGGTGTGGGGAGCTATGCTCCCCCTCCTCTAAGGAGGGAACGATTATGGAAATCAAAGACAGCGGAAACCGCAGAGAGTTTTCCTCCGGGGCAGTCAGAGACATAAACGAAGGTAAAGGTCGATGTGACCTCCTTCCTCTTGGTGTGATCGGAGAAATCTGTGACAACACAGTTTTCTCCAACATCAATGAGTATATCCGAACTGGCGATAAAATGCTCCTCGTGGAAGCAATCAAGGAGTTTTCCAATATCCGTTACGGAGACTTGAACACCGCAATGCTCGAAGTCTCCAAGCATTATGAGGACGGTTGCAATAAGTACGGCGAACGTAATTGGGAAAAGGGTATTCCTCTCCACTGCTACATCGACAGCGGTGTGCGCCACTATTTCAAATGGCTCAGAGGTGATACCGATGAACCCCATGATAGAGCGTTCCTGTGGAATTTGCTCGGCGCACTGTGGACGCACAATTACAAGCCGGAGTTCTGCGACCTTCCGTTTAAGAAGGAGGACACAGTATGACCGAGAAAGACAGACTCGACCTATTCATGAAGACACCACTCGCAGACTTCATTTCCGAGGACTTCAAGACCTATCTGCTCGCAGAAGGATTCTTCCGCTCCCCGGCAAGCACCAAGTATCACGGAGCTTATAAAGGTGGTCTGTTCGACCATTCCTTTGCAGTGATGAATTTCCTCGTGGAGTTGTCCGCAAAGAACGGTCTGCGCTGGAAACGTGCTGAGAGTCCCTTCATCGTAGGCATGTTCCATGACCTCTGTAAGATCGACAACTACCGTCACCCGGTAATCGCTGAATCGCTGGACGGTCAGAAAGTCTACGATGAATCCAAGTGGGAATACAACCCCAACTCGACCTTCAAGGGTCACGGAGATAAGTCTATTATCCTTCTCTCTCAGTTCATGACTCTGACTGAGGAAGAAATCATGTGCATTCGCTACCACATGGGTGCTTTCGTTGAGAAGGAAGAATGGAGAGATTACACAGGTGCGGTACATAGATACGCAAATGTCCTGTGGACGCACCAAGCAGATATGCTCGCTTCTCATGTCGTAGGTATCTGACATGAACAGAGCTGAAAGACGGAGAAGACAGAAACAGGGACTTCCCATTGTCAAAGAACCTGTGCTGAATATCAAGGCGAGCGATATTCAGCAGATCAAAAAGGACGCTACCAACACTGCCGCCGACACAGCTTTCTTCCTCATGCTGGCTATCCCGGTCATGGTGATTCATGACAAATATCCGCAGATCATGAGGAGAGTCGTGGACGGTAAGTCGAGGGAGGAACGCTTCGCTGACCTCTGTCTCGACCTGTACGACAGTTTCAACAAAGGGTATGTGACCCTTGACGATTTGGCTCAGTGCCTTTGGGAAGAAGCTGGTATCAAACTCGAAAAGAAATAAGGAGGTACAATCCATGAACTATAAGCTCAAGAACGTGAACGGTAAGGTCACTTTTCTGCTCCGCACTGGCAAGGATTTGGTGAAAAATCAGATGGCTATTGCTTCGGCACAGCACATTATCGACCACGGTAAGATCAAGAAGTCCGATGTGAAGGGCTACCCTATCAACGTGGACGATAAGTGGTATTTCGAGGGTGAGGTCTACAAGAAGACCGCTCCTCAGAAGACGGAGGGAGAAGCCTAATGAGAACTTTCTATTCCGAATATGTACAACACTGCATGAGATTTTATGCGAGACACCCTCGCCCTAAGTTCCGCAGTGACGCAGACAAGCAGAACTGGAACGCTTGTGATAGTGCCATGAAGGGTTTCACCGACAAGGAACAGGACATTCTCATGACTGTGTACCGTGAAGGTGACACCATTCCCGACAACGTGTATAAGGTGTCTGTTGATCGCAACATCAAACAGGACACCATTTGGAAGCTCATTAACGAGCTGGAACGCAAGGTTGCAAAGAGGAGGAACTTGATTTGACACACTACGAGAACATACCCGGCGAACTGAAAGAACTGAATCAATGGGTCTGTACTCGTAGTGACAGCAAAGTTCCGATGAAAGCATTCGAGAATGAAGCCGCTTCCTCTACCAACCCTCAGACGTGGGCTACCTTCGACATGGCGAATGACGCTGTGTCGAAGGGGTTCTACGACTACTGCGGTTTCGTCTTTGCCGACAACGGTTTCGTTGGTATCGACATTGACACCGGGTATGACGAGGAAGGTTTCATGACACCGCTTGCCGCAGACATTATCGGCAAGTGTGCGAGCTACACGGAGAAATCCAAAAGCGGCAGAGGTTTTCACATTCTCCTTAGAGGTACACTTCCCTTCAAGGGCAAGAACAACCTCGCCGGAGTTGAGATATACAAGTCCGCCCGGTACTTCATCATGACAGGCGATACACTCCTCTATCGTAATATCGAGGAGAACCAAGAAGCGATTGATTATGTGGTGGAAAAATACTTCCCGGAGACACGGCAAGAGAAAGAGACCTCCGAGTACGGTGGTCGAATCTACTCCCCGATATGGGAACTGCCGGAGAACAATCGTATCAAGCTCCGCCCTGTCTACCCTCGAATCCCGGACGGAAGCCGTAATATCTGTCTGACCTCTCTCGCTGGTATGCTTCACAATCAAGGGTACAGCAAACAGCAGATATACGATGAACTCATTTACTGTAACACGGTTGCCTGTGAACCTCCGCTCGACAGGAACGAGCTGAGAACGATCTGCAACAGTGTTACCCGGTACAAACGATGATTGAACTCACACCACTACAGAATCTAAGCAATGCAATTATCTTGCAAGCGGCCAAGGACTACCGTACCGCCCTCGGTGGTAGCGGTATAGGCAAGAGACCGCCGGGAAGCGTCATTGTCGAGGTTGAGCGGTTCTTCCGCTCTGAGTGGTTCGACATACTGACGAATGTTGACGGTGAAGTTCTGATTGAGAAAATCCGCAAGGAATTTGCAATATAAAAACTAACACAAAAAAGATAAAAAGTTGCAGAAAAAGTATTGACAGCTAATCCGATTTGTGTTATATTATAATCACAACAGGACAAGAAACAATCTTGTTCAGATTATTAAGGAGGAC
>JAFQAT010000016.1 GCA_017399865.1 Bacteroidales bacterium
GAGCGGAAGACGAGGTTCGAACCCGCGACCCTCAGCTTGGAAGGCTGATGCTCTACCGACTGAGCTACTTCCGCAATTTCAAAATAAAAGCCCGATCGGTTTTGCCTTTCGGGCTTTTGTGGGAGAAGATGGATTCGAACCACCGAAGGTATAAACCAGCAGATTTACAGTCTGCCCCATTTGGCCACTCTGGTATTCTCCCAAAATTCCTAAGAACTTTTGAGCCGATGGAGGGAATCGAACCCACGACCCCGAGATTACAAATCACGTGCTCTGGCCAACTGAGCTACATCGGCAATGTTGTTTTTCCCTGTTTGGAACCGTTGTTTTCCTTAAGGGATTGCAAAGGTAGACATTATTTTTAATTCTCCAAAACTTTTTCGTTTTTTTTGCTGAATTTTTCTCTTTCTTCTGTCAGTACCTTATATATTTCGCCGCTGGTAAGGCCGCATTCCTCCTTTAGTTCTTCCTGGGTTCCCTGACTGATGTATCTGTCCGGGATTCCGACGGCTCTTACAGGAATAGGATTCTCTTCTGCGGATATGTATTCTGTGACTGCTCCGTACAATCCTCCCATGATGCATCCGTCCTCGATGGTGATCACTCGTGCGTATGACTCCGCCACTGTCTGCATGATGCCCTTGTCGAGCGGCTTTATATACCTTATATTATATATGGAAGGATTCCAGCCTGTTTCTTCCTTCATCCGGAGTGCGGCTTCGACGGCCCTGTTTGCAGACGGGCCGGCGGCGATCACGGCGATGTCCGATCCTTTCAGGAGCAGTTCTCCCTTGCCCGGTTCCATGACTTCGAACGGCTGTTCTTTCCATGCCGTTCCTTCGCCGTAGCCCCTAGGGTATCTGATGATGAAAGGTCCCTCTTCTGCAAGGGAGGCTGTGTACATCATGTTCTTGAGTTCGGTCTCATCTTTCGGAGCAGCTATAACTGTGCCCGGAAGGGTGCGGTAGACCGCCATGTCGTAGCATCCGTGATGGGTGGCGCCGTCTTCTCCCACTATTCCGCTTCTGTCGAGGCAGAGCACGACGGGAAGGCCCTGAAGGGCCACGTCGTGGAATATCTGGTCGAACGCCCTGTGTGAGAACGACGAGTATATGTTGCAGAACGGCTTGAGGCCGCCTGCGGCGAGGCCTGCCGAGAATGTGACTGCGTGTTCCTCTTCGATGCCTACGTCGTAGAACCTCTTCGGCATTTCCTTCGCAAGGAGGCTCATTCCGCATCCTGAGGCCATGGCCGGGGTTATTCCGACCACCTTGTCGTTGCTGCGGGCAAGTTCGAGAAGAACCTCTCCGAATACGTCCTGATACCTGCTTTCTCCCTTCTTGCTCTTCTGCCTCATGCCTGTCTCCGGGTCGAAGATGCCGGGTGCGTGCCAGGTCGTCTGGTCTTCTTCCGCTGGGGCGTATCCCTTTCCTTTCTTCGTCATGGCATGGAGAAGAAGAGGACCGTTCATGCTCTTGAGCTTCTGGAGCGTTTCCACAACCTGTGCTATGTCGTTTCCGTCGATAGGGCCGAAGTATCTGAATCCCATGGCCTGGAACAGGTGTCCTCCGCTGTTCCTGACGAGATACGACTTCATCGTGGCGACGAATTTCTGGATGTTGTTCCTAAGCCATCCTTCTCCCAGACCGTCCCAGACGCGTTTCTTCGCCCTGTTGTATCTCGGGTTGGTGGTAATCTTGAGCAGATATTCGTGGAGACCGCCGATGTTCTTGTCTATCGAGATGTTGTTGTCATTGAGGATGACGAGCATGTCGGTCTTGCTTACTCCTGCATTGTTCAGACCTTCGAAGGCAAGGCCTCCGGTAAGCGAGCCGTCGCCGATAAGGGCGACTGCCTTGTGCGGGAGCCCCTGCTGCTTTGCGGCTTCTGCGAAGCCCAGCGCAGCAGATATCGATGTCGACGAATGTCCGGCGCCGAATGCGTCATATCCGCTTTCGGAACGCTTCGGGAATCCGCTGATCCCGTCCTTCATGCGGTTCTTCCGGAACGCTTCGCGGCGTCCGGTGATTATCTTGTGGGCATAGGCCTGATGACCGACGTCGAATACGAGCTTGTCGTCGGGAGCGTCATATACATAATGGAGGCCTATCATCAGCTCGACGGCGCCAAGGCTCGATCCCAGATGGCCGGGATTTACCGAGCAGCATTCTATCATGTAATGGCGTATCTCGGCACAGAGTTCCCTCAGTTCTTCTATCGTGAAGCCCTTGATGTCCTTAGGTGAATCCACCTTGTCCAGAAACCTGTACGTCATATTTCCTTCTTCCATAATTACAAAGCAAAATCATGCGAAGTTACTAAAAAAACGCTATCTTCGCATGGTTTTCCGAACACTTGTGACGTAATTTCACGATTTTATGTCACAGGTGTACTCTAAACCACACCACTATAGCCTGTTTATGGACACCTGTAGCAAACATCAAGAAAAAAATGTCACAGGTGTGTACGGATAATAACAAACACCTTAATATTATGAATAAAGTACAACAAAAAGTAATGCGAGACATCCCGGCAGTACGTTGGACTGCCTTGCTGTTATTAGCCCTCGCCATGTTCTGTTCATACATCTTCATGGACATATTGTCTCCTATCAAGGACCTGATGCAGTCTACCCGCGGATGGGATTCCACTGCATTCGGAACAATGCAGGGATCTGAGACTTTCCTTAACGTCTTTGTATTCTTCCTGATATTTGCCGGTATCATTCTGGACAAGATGGGAGTCAGGTTTACCGCAGTCCTGTCTGGAGCGGTGATGCTGGTCGGAGCAGTCATCAAATATTTCGCAGTGACCGAGGCATTCATCGGAAGCGGTCTTGAGACATGGTTCACCAATCATCTGAACTATATCCCGGGTTTCGATGAACTTGGAATCTCGCCATTCTATCGTGGAATGCCAGCATCCGCAAAAGTGGCAGCCATAGGATTCATGATATTTGGCTGTGGAGTGGAGATGGCCGGAATCACAGTGTCCAGAGGTATCGTAAAGTGGTTTAAAGGAAAGGAAATGGCTCTTGCGATGGGTTCTGAAATGGCATTGGCCCGCCTGGGAGTTGCAACATGTATGATTTTCTCTCCATTCTTTGCAAAGCTGGGTGGTACCGTAGATGTATCCCGTTCAGTAGCATTCGGACTTGTCCTTCTGATGATCGCGCTGATCATGTTCATCGTGTACTTCTTCATGGACAAGAAGCTTGATGCACAGACTGGTGAAGCTGAGGAAAAGGACGATCCGTTCAAGATATCTGACGTAGGAACAATCCTCAAAAGCGGTGGATTCTGGCTGGTTGCCCTGCTGTGCGTGTTGTATTATTCCGCTATATTCCCATTTCAGAAATATGCAGTAAACATGCTTCAGTGCAACCTTACGTTCACAGAGGTGCCTGCAGGCTCTTTCTGGGCGAGTGAGGCAGTGACAATAGTACAGTACATCATCATGCTTATTGTAGCCGCAACTGCATTTACCAGCAACTTCTCAAAGAAGCCTCTCAAGCAGATAATGCTGGTAATTTCCTGTATATTCCTTGTAGTATATTGCTACATGGGATATATGCGTCAATCTGCAGAAACAATATTTGCCGTATTCCCTCTTCTGGCGGTCGGCATCACTCCTATTCTTGGAAAGATAGTTGACCATAAGGGTAAAGCTGCGACAATGCTTATCTTCGGATCAGTACTTCTTGTAGCGTGCCATCTTACTTTTGCATTCGTGCTTCCTCTGTTCAAGGGTAACGCAATAGGAGGAGTGATTGTTGCTTATATTACCATCCTGGTCCTCGGAGCTTCATTCTCACTTGTTCCTGCATCTTTGTGGCCAAGCGTTCCGAAGCTTGTGGATGAGAAGGTCATCGGTTCCGCTTACTCTCTGATTTTCTGGATTCAGAATATCGGTCTGTGGCTGTTCCCTATGCTTATTGGAAAGATTCTTGATTCGACAAACAAGGACCTTGTGGCACAGGTAAACGCCGGATTGCTCTCTCCTGAGGCAGCTGCTACTCAGTACAATTATACTGCTCCTCTTCTGATGCTGGCGTGTCTTGGCATCGCAGCCTTGATCCTCGGAATAATCCTTAAGAGGGTCGACAAGAAGAGGGGACTTGGACTGGAATTGCCAAATATTACAGAATAATATGTCAGCCCTGAAAAAGACTCTCAGGGACAACAGATGGGCATGCTGGCTTGCGCTGGCATGCCTTGTCGTTCCTATGTTCGCGTCGTATTTCTTCGACGACATGTTCTCGTCCCTTTCCGAACTCTTCAAGAATCCGGAGTTCCTCGAACTGGGATGGGATATGGAGGATTACGGCTTTTATGCCAGCGGATATTCCTTCCTGTGCATATGGGGAGGCCTGATCGTCTGCGGAGTCTTGCTTGACCGCTTCGGCGTCCGTCTCGTGGGATCGATATTCGTCGGTATGATGGTGGGTGGCGCAGCTCTAGTGACCTTTGCCATTTCCGCGGGATTCAAACCGGAAACATCGCTGACTGTCGCTTATGTCGGCTGCATGCTTTTCGGGCTAGGCAGCGAGATTGCCGGTGTGTCGGTTACGCGTTCCATCGCCAAATGGTTCAAGGGCAGGAACATGGCCCTTGCGATGGGCCTTCAGCTTGCCATCGCCCGCTTCGGAACGGCGACTGCGATCCTCGTCGCCCCTATGATCGTGAAGCAGAAGGCTTTGGGAGAGATGTACACCTTGGCTGAGACCAACAGGCCGGCCCTGATAGGCCTGGCCGTGCTTGCAGCCGGAGCGATCCTATGGGCTGTGTTCGTAGCTATGGATGCGAAGTTTGACCGTCAGACAGGCGGGACCGACAAGGTCGAGACTGCGGAGGAGGACAAGTTCCGTTTCTCTGACATATGGAAGGTCCTCAGCAATCCGCGCTTCCTTATGATCGCGATACTTTGCGTGACATTCTACTGCTGCGTGATCCGTTTCAAGAAGTTCGGCGTGTCTATACTCCTGCCTCTGTTCGGAGTGAACCTGGATATCGCTACGGTCCTTCTTGCCATGATTCCGTTCTTCACTATTCTGTTCACCCCGCTTTTCGGTGCGCTGGTGGACAAGACCGGAAAGGCGACGACATGGATGATAGTCGGTTCCGCCCTCGTGCTCGCCTCCCATCTGATCATTACGTTCGCGCCTCAGGGTGTGCCGGCGTATGCATATGTCGCGATTGCGCTTCTGGGCATCGGATATTCCCTTGTCCCGTCCGCAATGTGGCCTTCGGTGCCTAAGATCATTCCGGAGAAGAATCTCGGAACGGCATATTCGCTCATCTACTGGGTCCAGAACCTCGGAATGTGGGCTGTGCCGATCTATATCGGAAAGATTTTCGCCAGAGAGATATCCCAGGCCGGAAACCATGTCCAGGAAGTTTCGGCAGCCCTCCAGGCAGAGTATGTCTTCATCCTTCTCGGTGTGGTGGCTATAGCGGTTGCGGTCGTGCTTTTCTTCTCTTCGAAAAAGCATCCGGAGCTCGGTCTGGACGAGCCAGCAAGGCAATAAGGGGCTTTTGGCACCATATTGCAATATTTTGATACGAATCTGCAAGTCCCTTTGTCATTAATTTAGTAATATTGTGGTTGCTAACCACAATATTATTTTTTATGTGTACACTGAGACCAATCGTGGCCGTTCTGCTTGCGGCCGCACTTGCTGCATCATGTAGCTCTGACAAGGAAATCCCTCTTGTTTTCGATCAGGAAAATACAGCATCGTCATTTCCTGCTCCGGATATGCCTGGCATCAATGAACTCCCTGTCGTGGAGACACTTCCGGATCCGTTCATGTTCTCGGACGGAAAGCGTAAGGTGGAGAAATATTCACAGTGGGAGCGCCGCCGTGCCGAGATCATGGCCGAGCTTCAGCACTATGAGATCGGCTATAAGCCGGAGACTCCTCGCAAATGCGTGAAGGCCCGCATGAGCGGCGACACCCTCATCGTAGACGTGACCGTGAACGGCGAGACCCTCACGATCCATTCAGTCATCAAGTATCCTGAAGGAGACGGACCGTTCCCTGCAATCATCGGCATCGGAATGGGAGCCGGCAGTCTTCCTCAGCAGATATTCCAGGAAAGGAACATAGCAATGATAAGCTTCCCGTTCTGGGAAGTCATGCAGCATACCCAGAAGCGTGGCGAGGAACCTCTCAACAGACTTTATCCGGACAATCTCGAGATGGGTAATTACGCCGGATGGCCTTGGGGTGTCAGCCGCCTTATCGACGGTCTTGAGATCGTAGGCGAGGAAAGCCGTATCGACCTCAAGCATCTTGCGATCTCAGGATGTTCTTTCGCAGGAAAGATGGCCCTCTGGTCAGGTGCGTTCGACGAGCGCATCGCCCTTACCATCGCACAGGAACCGGGTGGCGGTGGCGCTGCCGCATGGCGCGTTTCAGAGACCCTTGGTCACGTGGAAACTCTCGGCAACACCAATTTCGCATGGTTCAAGGAAAGCATGAGGCAGTATAGCAACGAGAATGTGAACCGTCTTCCTATGGACCACCATGAACTCTGCGCCCTTGTAGCTCCGAGAGCCCTTCTCGTGTTCGGAAATCCTGATTATGAGTGGCTTGCAGATGAGGCCGGATACGTTTCATGCGTGGCAGCCCGCAAGGTGTGGGAGAAGTTCGGCATCGAGGACCGCATGGGTTATTCGTTCATCGACGGACATATGCACTGCATGCTTCCTCAGTCGCAGTGGCCTGAGCTTGAGGCGTTCGTGGACAAGTTCCTCCTTGGCAAGGATGTTCCTACGGATGTGCAGGTGGCTCCTATGTTCGAGGATGTTGATCTAGACAAATGGATAAACTGGTAAAGATATGAAAAGACTTATTCTGGCATTAAGCGCCTTCCTGTGTGCTGCACAGGTTTTCGCCCAGGATCCTGACTTCCATATCTATCTCTGCTTCGGCCAGTCCAATATGGAAGGCAATGCAAGGATAGAGGATCAGGACCGTGTGAATGTAAGCGACCGCTTCAAGATGATGGCGGTTGTGGACAATCCTGAAATGGGACGAGTGAAGGGACAGTGGTACACAGCTGTACCGCCTCTCTGCCGTCCGGGTACCGGACTTACACCGGCGGATTATTTCGGAAGGACTCTGGTCGAGACCCTTCCTGAAAACGTGAAGGTCGGTGTCGTTCATGTGGCGATCGGAGGATGCCACATCGAGACCTTCCTTCCTGACAGCATCTCCAATTATGTGGAGAAAAGGGCTCCGGGCTGGATGAAGGGCATGCTCGCAGCGTATGACAACGACCCTTATGCAAGACTCATAGAGATGGCGAAGCTTGCGCAGAAGGACGGAGTCATCAAGGGCATCCTCGTTCATCAGGGAGAGTCCAACACAGGCGACCCAAGATGGCCGGGCCAGCTGAAGAAGGTGTATGACAACATCATCCGTGACCTGGACCTCCAGGGAGAAGTCGTTCCTCTTCTCGTGGGCGAGGTGGTGAACAGCGACAGGGGAGGCGTCTGTGCGTCCCACAACGCGGTCATCGCACGTGTTCCGGAAGTCATCCCGCAGGCTCATGTGATCAGTTCGAGCGGATGTGATACCGCATTCGACCTCCTGCATTTCAATGCTGCAGGATACCGCGAGCTCGGAAAGCGTTATGCGAACAAGATGCTCCAGCTTCTTGGCTACGACGTCCCTCAGCAGGGCTGGAGGGATGTGGTGTTCAAACCGCATGTAATCCATCGTGACGGACGCATAACATTCAACCATGATGCTCCGGCTGCGAAGAAGGTGGAGCTTTCAGGCCAGTTCCTTGAGAGGAACATTCCGATGGTGCGCAACAGCAGAGGAATATGGAGCGCGACAGTGAGACCTGCAAAGGCAGACATCTATCCGTACAATTTCGTGGTGGACGGAGTCGCTGCCCAGGCACAGAACAATATGGATATCTTCCCTAATGAGAACTTCAAGGCAAGCCTTCTCGAGATTCCTGATCCTGATGCTCTTTATACTGTAAACGACGTTCCTCACGGAAAGGTACAGTACTGCACATACAAGTCAGATGTTATGGGCGAGTACCGTCCTGTGCTCGTGTATACTCCTGCTGACTATGAGAAAGGCAACAAAAAGTATCCTGTGTTCTATCTCGTGAGCGGTACGACAGATACGGAGGAGACATGGTTCAAGGTCGGCAAGGTCAATGTGATCCTTGACAACCTCATCGCCCAGGGCAAGGCTGTTCCTATGATTGTGGTGATGCCTTACGGAAACGTATTCGGATCCACTCCTTCTCCTACGACCCTCGCTGCGGCAAAGATGTACGAGAAGTTCGAGCAGGAGCTTACAGAGTGCGTCATGCCGTTCGTGGAGAAGAACTTCCGCACAAAGAACACACGTGAGAACAGGGCGATCGCCGGATTCTCACGCGGAGGCGGACAGTCCCTCTTCACCGTCTATTCGAATTTCGACAAGTTCTCATGGCTTGCATCGTACAGCGCATATCTGACTCCGGAGGTCATGGACATCTATTTCCCTGACCTCCAGAATGACATCAAGAGCCTTGACCTCATGTGGTTCGGTGTCGGAACTTCAGATTTCCTCTACCGCAATGTCCTCGACCATCAGAAGTATTTCGATGAGAAGGGCATCGTGTATGAGAAAATGTTTACGGAAGGCGGACATACATGGATGAACGCCCGTACCTACTTAACAGAAACACTTCAAAAGTTCTTCAAATGAAAAAGATAGCGATCATAGCGGCCATCTTTGGCATCGCAGCATGTACCCAGGCGCAGGAATGCCCTGAAAACGTGATGGTTACCGGAACCAATCCGATAATTTCGAATCAGTTTACCGCTGACCCTACAGCACGTGTGTTCAACGGAAAGATATACATGTTCCCGTCGCACGACATCCCGAGCGTGATCACACATCACGACGGTTCGGCATGGTTCAGCATGGCAGACTACCATGTGTTCTCTTCTGAAGACCTCACTACGTGGACTGACCATGGTGTGATCGTGACTCAGGAAGATGTCCCATGGGGAAGGCCTGACGCATATTCGATGTGGGCTCCTGACTGCGTCGAGAGGAACGGAAAGTATTATTTCTATTTCCCTAACGCTTCCAAGACAGGCGGATTTGCGGTAGGTGTCGCCATTGCCGACAAGCCGGAAGGACCGTACGAGATCCAGCCTGAGCCTATCAAGGGCATCAACGGAATCGACCCATGCGTCCTCCAGGCGTCGGACGGAAACGCATACATATTCTGGGGCAACGGCCGTTGCGCAAAGCTCAAGGAGAACATGATAGAGCTTGCTGACGACAATCCGAAGGAAGTCGTGAAGTGGGGACCTCGCGAGTTCGAAATGGTGGGTGTAAGCTGCCTCAAGGGCTTGCCAAGCCGTCAGGCTGAAGGTCCGTTCGCATTCGAGTACAACGGCAACTATTACCTCACTTATCCGTATGTAAGGAACAATACCGAAGTGATAGGATACGCGATGAGCAAGAATCCTATGGGACCTTACGAGTACAAGGGCATCATCATGGCCGAGCATGAGAATGGCTGCTGGACCAATCACCACAGCATCGTGAACTACAAGGGACAGTGGTACTTCTTCTACCACCATAATGCATATTCTCCACATTTCGACAAGAATCGTTCAGCCCAGATCGAGAAGCTTTACTTCAACGAGGACGGAACAATTCAGGAGATCAAGCCTACCCTCCGCGGAGTAGGTCCTGTAAAGGCTTCGCATAAGGTCCAGATCGACCGTTACAGCTGCATCGACGGCGCTTCAATAGAGTACATCGATACTACAGATTACTTCAAGGGATGGAAGACCGTTTTTGCAAAGCCAGGAGACAAGGTATGCTTCAATGAACTGGATTTCGGTAAGAAAGCTCCTAAGGCAATGGTATTCAGGATGAAGACTCCTAAACCGGCGGAAGTCCTCGTGACAGCAGGCAAGGAAGCCAAGGTCGTTCTTTTCGAATATCCTGAATGGACGGAGTTTGAAGTGCCTATGCCTTTCAAGGCAAAGGGAATGCAGGATCTTAAGATAGAGCTTGTGTCAGGACAGGATGTTGAAATTGACTGGATCACATTCAGATAGCCTATGAAAAGAATATTATCTGTACTTATCATCGGCCTCGGCCTGATCGGCTGTGGCCCGAAGAATACCTTCGAATATGAAGGCAACCCTATAGTCCGTGACAATTACACCGCTGACCCGGCTCCGATGGTTGCTTCAGACGGAAGGCTTTATGTCTTCTGCGGACATGACGAGTGCTTCGAGGACAGACCGGGATACGAAGGCCAGTACGGCTTCAACATCACGGAATGGCTCTGCTATTCTACCGAGGACATGCAGACTTGGACGGATCATGGCGTGGTCATGAAACCGACCGACTTCACATGGGCAGTAGGCGAGGCATGGGCTTCCCAGGCCATCGAAGGACCTGACGGAAAGTATTATTTCTATGTGTCGACACAGTGCGGCGATCCTAACTGCAAGGCAGTGGGAGTCGCGGTTGCCGACAGGCCTGAAGGCCCGTATACCGATGCGATCGGCAAGCCGCTGATCGTGGATTCGATGACAGACAACGGCCCGCGCGGCTGGTGGAACGACATCGACCCGACCGTGATGATCGACGATGACGGCACACCTTGGATGAGTTGGGGCAACGGAACCTGCTTCCTTGTAAAGCTCAACAGGAACATGGTGGAGCTCGATGGCGAGATCATGGTGCTTCCGATGGAGAACTATGTCGAGGGACCATGGCTCTACAAGCGTGACGGTCATTATTACAATGTCTACGCGTCTATGGGGCGCGGAAGCGAGACCATCTCATATGCAATGGCTGAGAACGTAGAAGGCCCTTGGACATTCATGGGCGAGCTTTCCGGCATGGCGAAGGACAGCTTCACCATCCATCCGGGCGTGATCGACTACAATGGAAAGTCATACCTGTTCTATCACAACTCGACTCTCTCGCTCGACGGCTACGGCCCTGCGACAGGCCGCCGCAGCATCTGTGTGGACGAGATGTTCTACAATCCTGACGGAACGATCGTTCCTGTGGTCCAGACCAGAGCAGGACTCAAGACCCTCGTTCCTGCTGAAAAGGGCGCTTTTGAGACCCGTGAATATAGGAATGTCTTTGTTGAGGCAGGCTATTCCCCTGAAGAAGTGGACAGGAAGGTGAACGAAGTCTTCGAAGAAGTTTTCTTCGGCCCAGACAAGGTTTACTTTGAGGTTGAGGACAGTCTGGCTTACGTGTCTGATATCAAGAACAAGGACGTGCGTACCGAGGGCATGTCATACGGAATGATGGTGGCGGTCCAGATGGACAGGAAGGATATCTTCGATAAGCTTTTCCGCTGGTGCAAGAAATACATGCAGCATCAGGACGGACCTCTCGAGGGATATTTTGCTTGGAGTTGCAAGACGGACGGTACCCGCAACGCACAGGGACCTGCTTCGGACGGCGAGCTCTATTATGTCACATCGCTCATCTTCGCGTCGAACCGCTGGGGAGACGATACCGGCATTGACTACAAGGCGGAGGCGCGCCATATCCTTGACTGTGCGTTCGCGAAGGACGGTTCCCAGAGGGTCCATAACTTCATCAATACTGAGCATAAGCTGATAACATTCACTCCTGACTCATGGGGCTATACCTATACCGACCCATCTTATCATATCCCTGCTTTCTATGAGGTGTGGGCGAAGTGGGCTGACGACGGACGTGCCGATTTCTGGAATGAATGTGCAGCAGCATCACGCGAGTATCTGCATAAGGCCATCAATGAAGAGACAGGCCTGAACCCTGACATGAGCAACTATGACGGAAGCCTAAGGTCTTTCAGAGGCCGCCATTTCGGTACAGGCAACTTCCGTTACGATTCATGGCGCGTGCCTATGAACATCGCCATGGACTATTCGTGGTCTTGCGCCGACAAGGAGTGGCAGAGGGAGTACGGAGAGAAGATCCAGCGTTTCTTCTACAGCCAGGGCATCAATGATTTCGTGGACCAGTACCGTGTGGACGGAACCCTTCCTTCTGAAGATGAGATTCTTCCAGCAGGAGGCTGGACAAGGGCTCTCCGCCATTCTGTGGGCCTTGTTTCTACTGTCGCAGCGGCTTCGCTTATGACAGAGCATGCGATCAACCGCGAATTCGTGGATGCTCTCTGGAATTCGAAGAACGTGCCTTACGAGGACGGTTATTTCGACGCTTACTATGACGGCCTTCTCCGCCTGTTCGCTTTCATGCATATGAGCGGAAGGTATCAGATCATATTCCCAGATTGATAAAGTTGAACTACATAATCCGATTACACATGAAACTGTTATTCCGTTCGATGATTCTTGCGCTGGCTTTTGTCGCCGCAGCATCATTTTCAGCTGATGCAAAGAAGAAGACCGTGGATCTTATCGAGAAGTATCCTGCTCTTGCTCCTTATTTCAGCACTCCTTCCAGCGATGCCATGCAGCCTGACGAACTGGGCTTCATCCGCCGCTGGCTGCTTCTTGAACCTATAAGCAAGCCTAACCGTGGAAACACTGTATTCGTTGACAGCTATATAAGGAAGAACCTTGACACAGGATGGAACAAGGGTGACTTCAAGCTTCCTAAAGACGGCGACAAGGTGACCATGGAAGTAGAGTACCAGAAACCTGTGGACATGTCAGCTGGACGTCCAAGGATGCCTTTCCAGGAGCCTGAAGTAGAGATGGTGAAGGCCAAGCTCACATGGCATGCCCTCGACAGCAAGCTTTTCAATGTCAAGCTTTACCGTTATGCGGTGGGTACCGAGACAGGACGCTACGGCATCATCTGCCGTGCGGTGACTGTCATCGACGTGCCTGAGGATATCGAGAACGTGCGCCTTGCTGTGGGATCGAATTCCGCATCCATGTGGTGGATCGACGGTGAAGAGGTCCTCATCCTTTCCGGCGACCGCCGTATGGTGATGGATGATGCCGCTTCAAAGAGGCTTACCCTCAAGAAGGGCCGTCATATCCTCTCAGGAGCCGTCATCAATGGCCCTGGAATGAGTGATTTCTGCGTACGTTTCATTGACGAGAACGGAAATCCTGTAATGAACTATAACATCCTCAATAAATAGAAGCGGACATGAAGACATCAATGAAAATATTCTCTTTGGCGGCGTTTGCCCTTATTTCTGTTTCTGCTCTCGCACAGGAAGGTCAGCCATGGATTCATGACCCTTCTACCATCATGGAGTGTGACGGCAAGTACTATACTTTCGGAACCGGTGGCGGCGGCCTCATCTCGGAGGACGGATGGAACTGGTACGGCGGTGCGGTGCGTCCTGGCGGCGGAGCCGCTCCGGACGCAATGAAGATAGGTGACCGTTATCTTATAGCATACAGCGCCACAGGCGGCGGACTTGGCGGCGGACACGCCGGCCGTGTCCTCACCATGTGGAACAAGACTCTGGACCCGAATTCCCCTGATTTCGCATATACTGAGGCAATTGAAGTAGCTGCTTCGGAGATGGATGAAGACTGCGACGCAATCGACGCAGGACTCTTCATGGACCCACAGACAGGACGTCTCTGGTGTACATACGGAACCTATTTCGGATTCATACGCATCGTGGAGCTCGATCCTAAGACAGGAGCCCGTGTAGAGGGCAATGAGGCTGTGAACGTAGCCATCGACTGCGAGGCTACCACAGTGATTTACCGCAACGGATGGTATTATCTTCTCGGTACTCACGGAACATGCTGCGACGGCGTGAACTCTACATATAATATTGTAGTTGGACGCTCGCGCAGCGTTACAGGCCCTTACCTCGACAATATGGGACGCGACATGGTAGCCGGAGGCGGAAAGATGGTCATCGACGGCGACGACCGTCAGTTCGGTGCAGGCCACTTCGGACGCTATATCGAGGATGAGGGAGTCGAGAAGATGTCCTTCCATTGGGAGGCTGACCTTGACCGCAGCGCACGCAGCGTGCTTGCAATCCGTCCTATAATCTGGGTCAATGACTGGCCGGTGGCAGGCGATCCTTTCAAGGCCGGCACTTATGAGATATCATCAGTCCGCAGAGGTTATGCACTTGAGCTTGCTGTAGATTTCGTGAGGCAGAACATCGCCAGAAGAGGCGGATGGAGGATGGATCCTAACGAGCCTATCGTGGTTCATCCTAACCAGACTCTTGAAGAAGTCATCGGCACATGGCCTGAAGGCGAGATCCCTGCACGCGTAGGAGACTGGATGAACCGTCCTCATCAGAGATGGGTCATCACTGCGGTTCCGGAGGCCGGCGGATATCTCGGCGGACAGTACTACAAGATCCAGATCGAGGGAACTCAGAAGTCTCTTGCTGCAGCTGAGGGCGCGGAGGTAGTGGTCACTCCTGAGTACACTGGAGCTCCTGAGCAGCTCTGGAGGATCGAGCAGCTCATCGACGGTTCATACCGCATCATGCCGAAGGCTGTTCCGGGATGTGACTGCCAGTATGTGCTTACATCCATCGCCGACAGCACCCCTACTCTTGCAAAGTGGGATTTCAACAGTGACAACTGCAAGTGGAACTTCATCAGGAAACAGTAATGAAAAGAATACTAGTATCAATAATATGCATAATCGGTGCATTTTCGGCTTATGCCCAGCCAGCCGAAGGCTTCGGGGGGTGGCAGATGCCGAAGGTCGATGTCCATTGCTCGGAGAAGTTCGCCGATCTGGACTATGTGGGCGACGGTCAGGTATATCACAAGCTTGACATCTATCTCCCGAAGGTGGAGAAGGAATCATATCCTGTAGCTATCCATATCTATGGAAGCGCATGGTTTTCAAACAGTTCTAAAGGAATGGCTGACCTGGGCACCATCGTGAACGCCCTTCTTGACGCGGGATATGCTGTAGTGACCCCTAACCATCGTTCTTCGATGGATGCTAAGTTCCCTGCTCAGATCCATGACATCAAGGCTGTCGTGCGCTATGTGCGCGGTAATGCAGAGAAATACAAGTTCGATACAGACTTCATCGTGACTTCCGGATTCTCATCCGGCGCCCACCTCGCGTCGCTTGCAGCGACCAGCTGCGGCGTCGCCGAGCTCGAAGGCTCGCTCGGCGCTTATACGGAGTACAGCAGCCTCGTGGATGCAGCATGCTGCTGGTCAGGCCCTACGGACCTCCACTACATGAGCTGCGGCCGCGAAGAAGATACATGGAATCATGGCCCGGAAGAGGCCGTCATGGGATTCTCATTCAAAGGCAATGAAGAAGCCTTCAAGGCACTGAATGCCACCACATACATCGATCCTTCGGATCCTCCTGTTGTGGTCTTCCACGGTACGGCTGACAATGTCGTTCCTCATTGCCAGGGAGTCCATTTCCATGAGCTTCTCAGCAAGGCCGGAGTGGTTACAGAGTTCCATAGCGTCGACGGTGGAGGACATGGAATGGGAATGTACGCTCCGGAAAACCTTGAGGCGATGGTGACCTTCCTGGAGAAGGCACGCATAGGCAAGGCTGTGAAGGAAGATTTCGAACCTTCCGCATCTAACCAGCCTGGCAAGATATATCCGATGGTCAACTCGGAGCGTATCGTACGCGCACAGCTCAAGGCTCCTGATGCAGTTACTGTAAAGCTTGACATAGGCGGAGTGAAGTACCCTATGAAGAGGGATGCAGACGGCGTGTGGACAGGAGATTCAGCTCCGCAGGACGAGGGATTCCACTACTATCAGTTCGAGGTGGACGGCGCTTCCGTTCCGGATCCGGGCAGCCTGTATTATTATGGTGCAGGCCGTTGGGGCAGCGGAATCGAGGTCCCTGCCCATGACCAGGACTTCTACGCATTGAAGAATGTTCCTCACGGAGACATCAGGGAAGTGAACTACTGGTCGGAGACTGAAAGCAAGATGTGCCACTGCTTCGTCTATACTCCTCCGGGATATGACAGCAGCAAGAAGAAGCGTTATCCTGTCCTTTATCTCCAGCACGGAAGCGGAGAGAATGAGCATGGATGGAGCGAACAGGGCAAGACCGGTCTCATCATGGACAACCTCATTGCAGAAGGAAAGGCTGAAGAATTCATCATCGTGATGGATAACGGAACGTGGACAAGGCCTCAGGGTATGCAGCGTGGCGGCCGCCCTTCAAACTGGGCCGACGGATTCATGAACAGACTTGTCAAAGACATAATCCCTATGATTGATGCAAGATATCGTACAAAGGCTGACAGAAAGTATCGTGCGATGGCCGGTCTCTCAATGGGAGGTATGCAGACAAAGGCAATCACCATGAAGAACCCTGATGTATTCTCTGCTCTCGGCATGTTCAGCGGAGGTGTGATCACTGCAGAGGAAGCAGCTCAGACCGAAGGTTTCAAGGAGGCATATGACCTGATCTTCATAAGTTACGGCAGTCATGAACTCAAGAATCCTCGCTGGGGCCAGAATCAGCAGGCGGTTACAGAAGAACTCAGAGCGTCAGGAATGAATGCCCACTTCTATGTTTCTCCTGAGACAGCCCATGAGTGGCAGTCGTGGCGCAGAAGCCTCTATCAGTTTGCGCAGCTTCTTTTCAAATAAGACTGACTTATGAAAAGAACTTTCCTTCTTGCTGCTCTCCTGTCGGTATCGTTATCAGTATCGGCAGGAGAAGATGCTCCAGCACCGCAGATAGTGAATGTATATGGAAGGCAGACTGTCTCGCTTGACGGCTTGTGGAAGACGATAGTGGACCCATACGAAAACGGTTACTATAACTACAGGATGGTCCCGCACAGCGATGCTTCTTCGTATTTTGCTGACAGGGATTTCGATGCCGACCGCACTGTCCTGTATGAATACAACTTCAATACGGACAGGAATCTGACCGTTCCCGGAGACTGGAACACCCAGCGCGACGAGCTGTATTATTATGAGGGTACCGTATGGTACAGGAGCATATTCGATTATCAGCCGACAAAGGACAGACGCACATTCATATACTTCGGTGCGGCCAATTACGAGGCCATCGTGGGACTCAACGGAAAGAAGATAGCCAGACATGTCGGAGGCTATACTCCTTTCAATGTCGAGGTGACCGGCAAACTGAAGGAGAAAGGCAATTCCCTGATCGTCAAGGTCGACAACAAGAGGCATGCTGACGGAGTCCCTACATTGAATTCAGACTGGTGGAACTATGGCGGTCTGACCAGAAGCGTGATGATCGTCGAGACTCCTATGACCTTCATACGCGACTACAGCGTCCAGCTTGACCCTGATGATCCTAAGAAGATCGAAGGATGGATACAGCTTGACGGAGAGCAGGCGGAGCAGGATGTGACGATCTCTATACCGGAGCTGAAGGTAAAGACGGCGGTGCGGACGGATGGCAACGGATATGCGGAATTTGCAGTGAAGGCAAAGCCTGACTACTGGTGCCCCGAGAATCCGAAGCTCTACGATGTGACCATTGCTTCCGAGACCGACTCAGTTTCGGACCGAATAGGATTCAGGACAGTCGCAACGCGCGGAACAGAGATCCTGCTCAATGGAAAGCCGATCTTCTGCAAGGGAGTCAGCATCCATGAGGAGATGCCTTATTCCGGCAGCGGAAGGGCATATTCAGAGGATCATGCACGCATCCTTCTTGGCTGGGCCAAGGAGATGGGATGCAATTTCGTGAGACTGGCCCATTATCCTCATAATGAACATATGGTCCGCGTGGCGGAGGAGATGGGACTCATGGTATGGTCAGAGATTCCTGTATACTGGACCATCCAGTTCGAGAATCCGCAGACATATGCCAATGCCGAGGCACAGCTCGTAGACATGATAACCAGAGACAGGAACAGGGCCAATGTCATCATATGGTCTGTAGCCAACGAGACTCCTCATGGAAAGCCGCGTCTCGACTTCCTGAAGAAGCTTATCAACAAGACCCGTGAAATGGATCCTACCAGACTCGTCAGTGCGGCGATGGAGAAGGATAATATTGATGCCGTCACTGTTACTGTAAAGGATGAACTGGTTGATTATGTGGACCTTATCAGCTTCAATCAGTATGTCGGATGGTATGACGGATCGTCAGAGAAATGCGACAGGATGAACTGGGTCTTCGATATCAGGAAGCCTGTCTTCGTGTCGGAGTTCGGCGGCGGTGCAGTCTACGGCAGACACGGAGATGTGAACGAGAGGTTTACCGAGGAATATCAGGAAGACCTCTATCAGAGAAGCGTGAACATGCTGGACCGGATTGAGGGCCTCGCAGGAACCACGCCTTGGATATTGAAGGATTTCCGTTCGCCACGCCGCCAGATTGTCGGCATCCAGGACGACTTCAACCGAAAGGGTCTGATCTCCGACCAGGGCGGCAAGAAGAAAGCCTTCTACGTCATGAAACACTGGTACGAAAGCAAATGACAATAATAGGCTGACTAATCATTGACCTGAACCCCGAAAGCTTGACAAAAAACTTTCGGGGTTTTGTTATGAAGTATAGTTTTCAATCGTTTGCCCAACGGCATTTTTCCGCTCTACCTCTTTACTAAGGTCAGATGTGTACGACCTGTCGTAAAACTGGCATGATGTACACTACGCTATGTTGTAAACCGTTGGTTGTCAATTATATATAAAGATGGCGGGTGTCTGTCATGTATCTCAGAAAACAGGATGTACACATTATATGAAGAATGACATGCACTCCCGCTATGGGCGCGAGCAACAGTGGCGGAGTAAGTTTGGATGGCGCAGTTGTCCGTAGTCTCGTGTATGTAAATATGAAAGAAGGCGACTAATTCAGTCGCCTTCTTTGATTTATCTCATGATTGTCGCTTCGCGGTCGGGTCCTACGGAGATGATCTTGATAGGAACTCCGAGGTAGTTTTCCATGAATGCGATGTACTCGCGGAATTCTGCAGGAAGTTCCTCTTCCGTGCGGCAGTGGGTGAGGTCGGTGTGCCAGCCCTTGAACTCTGTGTATACAGTCTCGATGTTCGCGAATGTGTCGAAAGGCCACTGGTCTGAAGGCTGTCCGTCCACGATGTAAGATGTGCAGACCTTGATCGTCTCGAATGTGTCGAGGCAGTCAGACTTCATCATGATCAGGTCGGTCACACCGCTGATCATAACAGCATACTTGAGCGCAACGAGGTCGAGCCATCCGCAGCGGCGAGGACGTCCTGTCACTGCTCCGAACTCATGTCCGATCCTGCGTATCTCCTCACCTGTCTCGTCGAAGAGCTCAGTTGGGAAAGGTCCGCTTCCTACGCGTGTGCAGTAGGCTTTGAAGATACCGTATACATGACCGATCTTCTGCGGGCTTACGCCGAGTCCTACGCATGCTCCGGAGCATGAAGTGGTCGATGATGTCACGAAAGGATATGAGCCGTAGTCGATGTCGAGCATCGATCCCTGTGCTCCTTCTGCGAGCATCTCGTGGTCCTTGAGCAGGTTGTTTACATAGTACTCGCAATCAACGAGCTCGAACTGCCTGAGATATGCCACAGCTTCCATGAATGCCTCGTCCTCTGCATGAGGGTCACATTCGAAACCCATCTGCTTGAGAAGGGTGATGTGGCGGTTCTGAAGCTTTGCGTATCTTTCTGCGAAGTCCGGCGCGAGGATGTCTCCGACGCGGAGTCCGTGGCGGCTGATCTTGTCTGTGTATGTAGGGCCGATACCCTTGAGGGTCGAGCCGATCTTGCCTTTGCCCATTGCAGCTTCATTTGCTGCGTCGAGGAGTCTGTGGGTAGGGAGGATCAGGTGGGCCTTCTTTGCGATCACGATTCTCTCTGTCACAGGAATGCCTGTCTTCTCTGCGATATTGTCGCATTCGCCCTTGAATGTGATAGGGTCGAGGACAACTCCGTTTCCGACAATGTTCTTTGCGTCCTTTCTGAAGATTCCTGAAGGGACTGACCTGAGCACGAAGCTCTTGCCGTCAAAATGAAGCGAGTGGCCTGCGTTAGGACCTCCCTGGAAGCGTGCTACTACAGGGTACCTTTCTGCAAGTACGTCAACGATTTTTCCTTTTCCTTCGTCTCCCCACTGGAGACCGAGTACAACATCAAGTTTCATGTTGGTAGTTATAATCTTTAGTTTGTTTTTTCAATTAGAACGGAAGGTCGTCGTCAGGCATGTCTTCTGCGACATTCTGAGGTGCAGCCGGACGCTGTGCAGGCTGCGGAGCGTATGCAGGCTGCTGGCTGTAGGCCGGCTGTGCCGGCTGGGCATACTGCGGCTGCGCAGGGGCCTGGTAGCCGCCCTGCTGTCCTCCAGGATTGTCTGACTTCTTGCCGAGCAGCTGGAGATTGTCCACGATGATCTCCGTGGTGTATCTCTTGTTTCCGGTCTGGTCGTCCCATGACCTTGTGCGGATACGGCCTTCGATGAAGAGCTGCGTGCCCTTCTTTACGAATCTTTCGACAACATCGGCGTTGCCTCTCCAGGCCACGATGTTGTGCCATTCTGTGTTTTCCCTTGTCTCGCCGTTGCGGTCCCTGTATCGCTCTGTAGTGGCGAGTGTGAAGGTCGCGACCTTCGCATTTCCTGAATTTCCATCAAGGTAACGTACCTCAGGGTCTCTTCCAACGTTACCGATCAGCATTACTTTATTCAATGACATAATATAGTGTGTTTGATAGTTTCTGTTTGCGGTATGGCCCAAAAACTTTGCAAGATAGTGATATTTTCTTATAAAACGGCAGACATTTTCTCCAAATCAGGCTTTTTACCGGTAAAAATTCCGTATCCGGTCACTGCCTGGTACAGCAGCCATGTCCTGCCCCCTGTATACCTGGCCATAGGATTTGCCTCAGCCATCCTGTTTATGAATGTGGAACCGAATGACGGGGACTTGTAATTAGCCTCCAGGATGAATTTCGGTTTCCCGGGAGCGAAGTCGCTGTCGGTCAGATCATTCAGCTGTACGATTGCTGTGGGAATACTATATATTATTATGTCGGCCTCGCGGAAACATGCACGGAAATCTTCCAACGGTCTGACGCTTTCGCTGCGGACCGTACGGTTCATCAGGATGGTCTCCATACCGAGCGACCTGGCTGCTTCAGCCGCAGCCTTTCCTGCTCCTCCCAGCCCGACAATCAGGCAGACAGGATGCTCTTCCTTCAGTCCCGCCAGCATTTCTTCGATCCACATCCTGACCCCCAGGAAGTCAGAATTGTATGCCTTTACTCCCTCCGGGGTCTTTACCAGCAGGTTTGCGGCCTTGATGGCCTTGCATTCGTCCGAAAGCAGATCGGCTTTCGCGAATGCAAGCTCCTTGAACGGAGCGGTCACGTTGATGCCGTCATATTCCGCAAGAAACCTGCTGTATGCTTCTTCGAAGTCTGGGGTTTCAATCAGGTCATACGGATATCTTCCGTCGTACCCGGCCCTGAAAAGGGCAGGAGAGAGCGAGTGGGCTATCGGGTGCCCTATGAGTCCGAAACGTTTCATGAGTTTCTCTGTCTTACGGCCTCAAACATGAGGATGGCGGCTGAAACGGAGACGTTCAGTGAGTCAAGTCTGCCCAGCATCGGTATCTTGATGTGAGCGTCTGCCGCCTTTCTCCATATATCGGTCAGGCCGGTGGCTTCAGTGCCCATTACGATAGCGGTTCCGCCTTTCATGTCGGTGTCATAATACCACTCCGAGTCCTGGAGCTGTGCAGTGTATATCTTTATTCTGTTATCCTTCAACCATTTGATGGTCTCTTCCGATGTCGCTGTCGCGACAGGAACGGTAAAGATGGCTCCGATGCTTGATCTGATCAGGTTCGGATTGTACATATCTGTAAGAGGATCGCAGACGATGACTGCGTCCACGCCGGAGGCGTCGGCGCTTCGAAGAACAGCGCCGAGATTCCCCGGCTTCTCCACTGACTCCAGAACCACAACGAGAGGATTCTTCTTCAGCTTAAGGGACTTCAGGCTCATCTCCTTGCACTTGAGCTCCGCTATGATGCCTTCCGTGCCGCCTCTGTATGCTACCTTGTCATAAAGATGCTGCGGGATCTCTATGATAGGGCATGTCATGCCGGTAAAGTTCTCCTCGATGGCTCCCAGCACCTTGTCCAGCTCCTTCTCTGTAATGATGTCACGGCAGATGAACAGGGTGTGCGGCTCGAAGCCGGCCTCGATGCAGTGCTGCAGCTCGCGCCTGCCCTCGACCACGAACAGTCCCTTCCTTTTCCGTACTTTTGACTTCTCCTGAAGTTCGAGCAGAGCCTTGATCTTAGGATTCTGCGCTGATGTTATATCTTCAACTTTCATAATTCGTATAATACAATGTAAAAATAGAAATTTTAGTACATCTTGGCAAGATAGTCTGCAAAGAAATAGTCGTATATTCTGTACGTCCCTTCATCGCATGTCACAATGTCGTTCTTCATAAGCGGCTTTAATGCGGCCTGGACCGAGCTTGCGGATACAAGACGATGTTTTCTTACAAACTCCGAAGATGTGATCCCCTCCACATTCTTCTCCTTGGCTATTGCATAGAGGATCTGCTTCTGTTTCGGCGCGAGTGAGTACAGGATTGCCTGAAACCTGTCTTCTTGTGCGAATATGATGTTTTCCCACGCTATGTCGATGTATTCAGGCGTACATTTCATGCCCTTTTCAGTCAGTGCGAAGAGCTCGTTCATCATCATCTGCATATACCATGTGCATCCGTCGAACATCCTGTATATCAATTCCGCAACGGTCTTGTCCAGAAGCTTTCCTCTTTCGGCAAACAGCTTTCCGGCAAACTGCGTGTAGGTGTCCATCGGTATAGGCTTAAGGCTTTGGCTTATCACGCTTTGAAAGAAAGGCTTTGCCGGAGAGTAGAAGATATCCGTCATTGTATGTCTTTTGCTCCCGGAGAATATGAATGAGGTCCGTGAACATTGCTGTACAAGAGTCCTTATAAGCGCTTCCGTGCCGGTTTCGGGATATTCTCTTATCTGTTGGAATTCGTCGATGGCGACGATGCACGGCTTGTCGCCGGCCTCCATGTATTCGAATATTTCCTTTATCGTCTTGTCGGGCTGTTCGATGTCTCCTATGCCAATGTCGAATGATGGTTCGCCTGACAGACTGTCGATCTTGAATCCGATCCTTAACGACTTCAGGAATGCGAACAGCTTTTCATGCCAGGCCTTTTCGGGCCTGACGGCTTTCACGATACCTTCAGACAGGGCTTTTGCAAATTCGCAAAGGTTCCTGGTGGCATAGATGTCTACATATATCGTCGTGTATCTGCCGTTGATCTCAGGCTGGGCGAACGTATGATGGATCAGCCCGCTTTTGCCTATACGGCGAGGGGATATCAAGGCGACATTCCTGCCGTTGACTATGTGTTTGACGAGGGTTTCCGTGTCCTTTTCGCGATCGCAGAAGTAATGCGCTCCGGCATATCTTCCTGTGAAAAAAGGATTTATGATCTGATCTTTTTCCATGACGGATTCATTTTATTGCAAATATAATAATTATGTTTATAATAAAATGAAGCGTACGGAATTATTCGTACCATTTCTTATACATCAGATAATGCACAGCATTGTCGTGGGCCTTTGCAGTCACGGCCTGCGAGCCGTCCTTTATCTTCCTTGCAGGAATTCCTGCCCATATGCCGGGCTCGAGGGTCTGGTTCGCCGGAACTACTGCTCCTGCAGCGATGATCGTTCCGTCAGGCACAATGGTGTTGTCCATCACGATGGCTCCCATGCCGATGATGACATCGTTTCCGATGATGCATCCGTGTACATTCGCACCATGCCCGATGGAAACATCGTCACCGATGATGCACTCCGACTGTTCATATGTCGCATGCAGTACGGCATTGTCCTGGATGTTCACGCGGTCGCCGATGTGGATGGCACCGACATCGCCGCGGAGCACGGCCCCATACCATATGCTGCAGTCGTCTCCGATCTCCACATCTCCGATTATAACCGCCGTCTCTGCCAGAAACGCACGTTCCCCGATTATGGGCGTACAGCCCCTGAGTTCCTTTATTATCGCCATAAAATAAGGCCTGACAAATGTCAGACCTTACAAATATAGTATTTTTATTTGTTTCTAGTTGCTCTTCGGTCTCATCTGAGGGAAGAAGAGTACATCCTGGATGGTAGGGGAGTTGGTCATGAACATTGTCAGACGGTCGATTCCCATTCCGAGTCCTGATGTCGGAGGCATACCGTACTCGAGAGCGCGCACGAAGTCCATGTCGATGAACATCGCCTCGTCATCTCCCTTGTCCTTCAGCTTGAGCTGATCCTGGAAACGCTCGTACTGGTCGATCGGGTCGTTCAGCTCGCTGTATGCATTGGCAAGTTCCTTGCCGCATACGAAGAGCTCGAAGCGCTCTGTTAGCTCAGGATTCGTGCGATGGCGCTTTGTAAGTGGAGACATCTCGACAGGGTAGTCTGTGATGAATGTAGGCTGAACGAGGTGCTTCTCACAGTACTCTCCGAAGATCGCGTCGATGAGCTTGCCCTTTCCGAATGAAGGGTCTGTCTCCACATGGAGCTTCTTGCAGGTCTCGCGGAGTTCGTCCTCAGACATGCCTGCAACGTCTACTCCTGCATATTCCTTGATGGCCTCGAGGATAGGGAGGCGTCGGAACGGCGGCTTGAAGTCCACCTGGTTCTCTCCGATGGTGACCTCTGTCTTGCCGTGGAGCTTGAGGGCGATCTTCTCGAGAAGCTTCTCCACGAATTCCATCATCCAGATATAGTCCTTGTACGCCACATAGATTTCCATGCATGTAAACTCAGGGTTGTGGGTCTTGTCCATACCCTCGTTGCGGAAGTCCTTCGCGAACTCATATACTCCGTGGTATCCGCCGACGATGAGCCTCTTGAGGTAGAGCTCGTTTGCGATACGGAGGTAGAGCGGAATGTCGAGGGCATTGTGGTGGGTGATGAAAGGACGTGCTGTCGCACCGCCAGGTATGCTCTGGAGGATAGGGGTCTCCACCTCAAGGCATCCGGCCTCGTTGAAGTACTCGCGCATTGTAGCCACAATCTGGCTTCTCTTGATGAATGTGTCGCGTACCTGAGGGTTCACGATAAGGTCCACATATCTCTGTCTGTACTTGAGCTCAGGATCCGAGAATGCGTCGAACACTTCTCCGTCCTTCTCCTTGACGATAGGGAGCACGCGAAGCGACTTGCTCAGGAGGGTGAGCTCCTTCACATGCACTGAAAGCTGTCCTGTCTTGGTGATGAATGCGAAACCCTTGACTCCCACGATGTCACCGATGTCAAGAAGCTTCTTCCAGACGGTGTTGTACATGGTCTTGTCTTCGCCCGGACATATCTCGTCGCGATTCACATATATCTGGATTCGTCCTGTCTCGTCCTGGATCTCTCCGAAGGAAGCCGCTCCCATGATGCGCCTTGACATGATTCGTCCTGCGATCACTACATCCTGGAAATTGCCTTTCTCTGCGTCATACTCTGCCTTTATCTGCTCTGCAGATGTGTTGATGGGGTAGAGTGGAGCCGGATAAGGCTCGATTCCGAGTTCTCTGAGTTTTGCAAGCGATTCTCTTCTGAAAAGTTCCTGCTCGTTGAGGTCCATTATGCTCATAAGCGTATATCGTTATTTAGTTAATATTCCTGATATTCTGATTTCCACAAAATCGTACAAATTTACAATAAATAATTATAAGTCCTGCCGAGAATGAAAAAAAATCCATATCTTTGTATGCTATGGCGGTAGAAAAGATATGGAAATTGCGTGAAGGTGCTGATGCTGAAAACGTCAGCCAGCTTTCTTCTGAACTGGGAGTGGATCCGGTGCTTGCGGAACTTCTGGTCCAAAGAGACGTGCGTACTTTCGAGCAGGCGCGTTCCTTCTTCCGCCCGAATCTTGCGGACCTCCACGACCCTTTCCTCATGCAGGACATGGAAAAGGCAGTAGAAAGGCTGCGTCAGGCCGTAGTGAACGGAGAGAAGATCCTCATTTACGGCGATTATGACGTCGACGGTACGACAGCCGTGTCCCTTGTATACTCTTTCCTCCGCCGTCTTACCCGTCAGATAGATTTCTATATTCCGGAAAGATACGATGAAGGCTACGGAGTATCCTACAAGGGCATAGACTGGGCTTCAGAAAATGGCTTCGGCCTCATCATAACCCTCGACTGCGGCATTAAGGCCAATGAAAAGGTTGAATATGCCCGTGAGCGTGGCATAGACATGATCATCTGCGACCACCATCTTCCTGAAAACGAACTGCCGAAGGCGGTAGCGGTGCTTGACCCGAAGAGGGAGGACTGCCATTATCCTTTCGACGATCTTTCGGGATGCGGCGTGGGCTTCAAGCTCGTACAGGCATATTCGCAGAAGTACGACATTCCGTTTGACACCCTGATCCCGCTTCTTGACCTTCTGGTTGTCAGCATCGCCTCGGATCTAGTTTCTGTTACAGGCGAGAACAGGATTCTGGCCCATTTCGGACTCAAGCAGCTGAACGTAAACCCTCGCGAGGGACTTCTGGCGATGATCCAGCTTTCAGGCCTTGAACCGAACCACCTTACTATCGACGATATCGTATTCAAGATAGGTCCGCGTATCAATGCTGCCGGCCGAATGGAATCAGGCCGGATGGCCGTGGAGCTTCTGACGGCCGTCGATTCCGAGGAAGCTGTCCGCATCGGTACCGAAATCAATGAGCATAACAATGAGAGAAAGAACATAGACAGGCGCATCACCCAGGAAGCTCTTGAAATGGTGCGTTCAGGAAACTGTCTCTCATGCGATAACGCCACGATCGTATATAATCCGCAGTGGCACAAGGGAGTTGTCGGAATTGTTGCCTCACGTCTTGTAGAGGCATTCTACAAGCCTACGATCGTCTTCACCATGTCCCAGGGCGGCCTTGTGACCGGCTCGGCGCGAAGCGTGCATGGCTTCGACCTTTATGACGCCATCGAGAGCTGCGCAGACCTTCTCGAAAACTTCGGAGGCCATCTCTATGCAGCTGGACTTACCTTGAAGGAGGAGAATCTTCCTTCCTTCTGCGAAAGGATCGAAAAGGCGATTTCCGGTACCATCATCCCTGCCATGCAGACCCCGGTGGTCGAGATAGATGCAAAGCTGAACTTCTCGCAGATCACTCCGAAGTTCCTCCGCATACTCAAGCAGTTCCAGCCTTTCGGTCCCGGCAACAGCGCTCCTGTATTCCTCACGGAGAATGTGTATGACAACGGCATGGGACGTAAGGTAGGCGCTGAAGGAGGCCACCTCAAGCTCGAACTCATCCAGGAATCACATCCATACCATCATATCTCGGCAATAGCCTTCAATATGGCCGACTTCTTCGACCATATCAAGGCCGGCAACCCGATAGATGTCTGCTACTCCATCGTAGAAAACTACTATCGCGGCACAGCCAACACCCAGCTCCGCGTAAAAGACCTCCGCGGCCGCGAGGAACTGGTGTAATCTCTGTACAGGCACTATTCAATACAATCAGCATTATTCCGCTCTCTCGCCATGTATGTGGCACGACTACGGGTGGGGGTATCGGGATGTGTAAAAACGATATAAATGTGTCTGTCCTGTCTTTTTAGTAGCAGGATAGACACGGGGTGTTTTGTAATATGTTGAATAATTGATACTTACAAGGCCTGTGGTGGCTATCATGCCGATGTGTGGACAGGATAGACACATATGGCCCGCTAAAGAATGTCTGTCCCGCCAGCTATCCGGTCGAAAAGCATAGTACGGCCAGCATGGAAATAATCTGAAATTTCCCTGCTGATATCGGAGATGGATTTACCGTCCGTGTCAATGATGATGTGGGCGGTCTTTTCGTATGTGGCCGCGCGTCTGGCCATCAGGTCTTCGATCCGTGACCTCAAAGCAGATTCCTCGTCTCCCTCCGGTCGCTCGGAATTACATCCTCCCGACAGCATCGGGCGTCCATCGGCTTCGCCATCGCTCTGAAGGTCGCCTTCGCTCGAAATGACACCAAGCGGAGCTCCCTGAAGCATCGGCCTGCCGGATGATTCGCCTTCAAGATGGCTGACAAGGGTCTCGATGGATGCCCGCAGATATATGCATATGGTCTTCTCATGTACCATCTCCGCACACTCCTTCGTCATCACCGTCCCGCCCCCCAGTGCCACCACCGCTGAAACTGGAACAGCCGGATCGGGAGTGTCTGCCTGATCGTGTGAAGTATTTGCCAGATGGACGTGGCCGCTGTTTTGCCATTCCGTGTCAGGAGATAAGGCATTTGTGCGGAATTGGCATTTCCCCACCCCCGGGTAGTGGGAGGGGGCCAATGGAGTACTTTGCCTTATCTCCTGTGTGTTGAATACAAGTTCAAGTGCATCTGCTTCCATCCTCCTGAATCCCGCCTCTCCATCTGTCGCAAAAATCTCCGGAATTGAACGTCCGGAGGTTTCCTCTATGACAGAATCCAGGTCCATGAAAGGACAGCAGAGCAACTTCGAGAGTTCCCTCCCGACGCTGCTCTTGCCGCATCCCATAAATCCTGTCAGACTTATAATCATTATAGGTATCTTTTACTGGTGCAGGTTGTGTGCCTGTTGGGTGGAAGAGGCATTTTGCCACCCCCGGCTAGGGGAAGGGGCCCACAAAGTGGGAGGGGGCCTCTGGAACCCTCAGGCATGCATCCTGCTTAGAATAACGTCAGCTGCGTATCCTCGTCAAGCTCGATGTCTATAGGATCCTCCACATCGCTGTTGTCGATCTCTCCTGCCAGATTCTCAGCCTCCGACTCCTTCGCCTGTGCATCGTCCTCCGGCTTATGGATTGGCTCGACGAAATGAACCTTCTTCACATCCAGTGCACTTACCTTCTTGCCCTTCGCCTGAAGTCCCTTCTTGGCGATGAACTCTTCGGCATCGACAGTCTCCGGATCACGGTTCACGTTCTTGCCACCGAAGATGATCTCGAACTGAGGATGCAGGTCGTCGCTGATCTCGACAAGATACGAACCCTTGACCTCTGAGATGAAGCTTACTGGCGTGTTGTCGCTCACATCAAACGAGAAACGTTTCACATAGAACGAAGTCACAGACTTATCATAATACAATGCCGTATATACCTTATTCGTATCGAGCTTCTCAATCTTCAGCAGCTCGCCCTGATACCTGTTGCTCAGGTCGAATGTCGTGGTATAATATGTACCGTCCTTGAAGATGGCCAGAATGTGGTCTCCTGTATTGAACTGACCCAGATGGAGTCCGCGTCCGTCCTCGTTGAGCCTCTGGATGTCCTCGTCGAACCAGATGTCCTTGCCTCCGATCGTAGAGATACCTTTCGACTTGAGCTGTATCTTTTGGATAGGATTCTTAGAAACGAGGTTACCCCTTGAAGCGCGGCCCTTGATGAGAAGCTGCGAGAAATCGTATTCGTCGATGAGCTTCTTCAGCTTAGCCCTCTGCCTGAAGTAGATCTTGACGGTCTCTGCCTCTCCGTTATGGTTCACGGTCAGCCAGAGTATCTGCGAACCGGCAGTTCCCTGAGTGATGTCATATTCCTTGTCACGGGTCACGCTGGTCACAGCGAATCTCTTCGCATAGCTTACTGCAGTCTTTCCTTCGCGGTAGATGACGTTGTAGATCGTCCTCTGGTCGTTTCGGTCGAAGAGACCCACATACATGATGTCCTTTCCGAAGAATGCCTTTTCTGAAACCTTCGTCACGCGGTACTTTCCGTCCTTGTGGATCACGATGATTTCAGAGAGGTCAGAACAGTCGCAGATGAATTCCGCATTGTCCTCCTTCTTGAGGGCGATGCCGACGAATCCCTCAGCCTTGTTAGCGTAGAGCTTCGCATTGTTGCTTACCACTCTTGCGGTCTCGATGTTCTCGAATTCTACAAGTTCGGTAAGCCTTGGATATGCCTTTCCATACTTCTTCTTGAGGTTCTTGAAGTAGTTGATGGTGAAGTCGTTGAGGTGGTCAAGATGGTTCTGCACCTCTTCCATCTCCGCCTCGATACCCTTGAGCTTCTCGTCGACAGCCTTTGTGTCGAACTTCGAAATCTTCCTTACAGGCTTCTCGACAAGCTTGTGGATGTCTTCCATAAGGATAGGCCGCTTCAGATACTTCTGATACTCGAGCATCTTCTCGAAGACTTCCTGGAGCTGTGCCTCCCATGTCTTCGCATCGCCTTCGAGAATCTTGTAGACCTTGTTCTCGAAGAAGATCTTCTCAAGAGAGTTGTAGTGCCAGTCATTCTCGAGCTCTCCGAGCCTGATGGACAGTTCCTGACCGAGGAGGTCCTTGGTGTGCCCGGTACTGTAACGGAGCATGTCGTTCACACTGAGCACCTGCGGCTTGTTGTCCAGGATCACGCATGTGTTCGGAGTGATCGACACTTCACATGCAGTAAACGCATAGAGGGCGTCGATGGTCTTGTCCGGAGACACGTCGTTAGGAAGATGGATTATGATGTTTACCTTGTCTGTTGTCAGGTCGTCGATCTTCTTGATCTTGATCTTTCCGGTCTCCTTTGCCTTGAGAATGGTCTCGATGACTACAGGAGTGGTCTTGCTGTACGGAACCTCCGTAATGGCAAGGGTGTTCTTGTCAAGCTTCTCGATCTTTGCGCGGATCTTGATCTTTCCTCCCTTGCGCTTGCTGCTGTATTTCGAGCAGTCTGCCGAGCCTCCGGTGAGGAAGTCAGGGAATATCTCGAAATCCTTTCCCTGAAGAATGGCTATCGACGCGTCAATAAGTTCATTGAAGTTGTGAGGAAGGATCTTCGATGCGAAACCGGCTCCGATACCCTCCGTACCCTGGGCCAGTAGGATAGGGAACTTCACAGGAAGCTCGATAGGCTCCTGGTTCCTTCCATCATATGAGGTCATCCAGTTGGTGGTCTTCGGATTGAAGACGACCTCTTTTCCGAACTTGCTCAGACGTGCCTCGATGTATCGCGGTGCCGCGTTTGAGTCTCCTGTAAGGATGTTACCCCAGTTTCCCTGACAGTCCACCAGATAGTTTCTCTGACCGAGCCATACGAGGGCTCCGAGGATGGACTGGTCTCCGTGAGGGTGGAACTGCATGGCCTGTCCGACGATGTTCGCCACCTTCGTGTAGCTTCCGTCGTCCATTCTCCACATCGCATGGAGAACTCGCCTCTGAACCGGCTTGAGGCCGTCGATCAGATGCGGTACCGCTCTGTAGAGCACGGTGTATGAGGAGTAGTCGATGTACCACTCCCTGAACATGCCTGACAGCTTGTATTTCTTTCCGCCGTCTCCCAGAAGCCTTTCAAACCTTCCGGTAGGAGCGGCCTCTTCCGACAGTTCCTGTTCTTCGTTCTCGATATCGTTGATTTCCTCTTCAGGAAGATCGGTTTCTTCAAAACTCATAGTTTTTCCGTGTATATATGGTTAGCGGCTGGCCGCATTCTAGTATTCGTATCCGAATCTTCTCAATTCCTTCTTGCTTTCCCTCCAGTCGGGATCCACCTTTACAAACAGACGCAGGAACACCTTCTTCTGGAAGAAGTCTTCCATCTCGATGCGGGCCTGGGTACCGACCTTCTTGAGCGACTGTCCTCCCTTGCCGATGATGATGCCCTTCTGGGTTTCGCGCATGACGTAGATCACTGCACTGATGTCATATCTTTCCTCGCCTTCCTTGAATTCCTCTATCGCTACCTCGCAACTGTACGGAATCTCCTCCTTATAGTTGAGGAATATCTTCTCGCGTACTATCTCCGACGCGAAGAACCTGAGGTTCTTGTCGGTGAACACATCCTTGTCATACCATGCAGGTGCATAAGGCAGGTTGCTGACGATGGCATCGAAGATGTTGTCGAGGTTGAACCTCTCCTGTGCTGATGCCGGGAAGATGATGGCGTGCGGAAGCTGCTCCTTCCACCATCCCATCAGTTCCAGAACCTTGTCCTGGCTGCTTATGTCGATCTTGTTTATGACAAGCACGACAGGGCATTCGATCTTCTGGAGCTTGGCGATGTATTCCTCGTTCTTGTCTCCTTTCTCGATGGTGTCGGTGACATAAAGGATTATGTCGGCATCTCCGATCGCCGTGTCCACGAAGTCCATCATGCTCTTCTGAAGCCTGTAGTTGGGCTTCAGGATGCCAGGGGTGTCCGAGTACACGATCTGGTAGTCGTCGCCGTTGACGATGCCCATGATCCTGTGTCTGGTCGTCTGTGCCTTTGCCGTCACGATGGACAGCTTTTCGCCCACGAGGGCATTCATAAGAGTGGATTTGCCCACATTCGGATTACCGATGATGTTGACAAATCCCGCCCTATGTCTCTTTGTCTGTTCGCTCATACGATTAAATATATGCTCCCATTCTGAGAAGGTTCACTTCTCCCTCGGTGAGGAAGCGCCATTCGCCCCTCTTGAGGCCCTTCTTTGTGAGTCCGGCGAAGTATACGCGGTCAAGCGCCTTCACCTCATATCCGAGAGATTCGAATATCCTTCTTACGATACGGTTCTTGCCTGAATGGATCTCGATGCCGAGCTTGCGGTGGTCGTCCTCCTCGATGTATTCGAGTTCGTCAGCCGCAATCATTCCGTCAGAAAGCTCGACTCCGCTGAGTATCTTGTCATAGTCTTCTTTCTTTAGCTTGCCGTCGAGAGAAACCTGGTAGATCTTCTTCTTGTCGTATGAAGGATGAGTGAGCTTCTCTGCAATCTCTCCGTCGTTTGTGAACATGAGCACTCCAGTAGTGTTCTTGTCGAGGCGTCCGACAGGGAATACCCTTGCTCCACAGCCCTTGAGAAGATCCATCACTGTCTTGTCTGCATGCGGATCGCTTGCTGTCGTCACATAGCCCTTCGGCTTGTTCATCACGATGTATACCTTCTCTTCTCCCTTGAGGCGCTCGCCGTTGAATCTGATGTCGTCAGTATAGATGTTCACCTTTGTTCCGAGCTCGGTCACAACCTCTCCGTTTACTGTCACGACTCCTGCGAGGATGAAGTTGTCAGCCTCGCGGCGTGAGCATACTCCTGAGTTTGCGATGAACTTGTTGAGGCGGATCTCCTCCTTTACAGGCACCTGTACGGTGTCGTTGTCAGAGTAGGCCTGGTTGTCTACCTGAGGCCTTCTGCTGATCATCTTGCTGATTCCGCTCTCCTCCTCGCTGCGGAAGTAGTTGAAGTCCTTCTTAGGGCCCTTCTGCTTGTCGCCGAACTGCCTGCGGCTGTCGCCGTATGGCTTCCTGGCATTGCCGTATGATGACCTTCTCTCTCCGTTGTTATTGTCTCCGAATGACCTGCGCGGTCTGTCGCTGCCGAATGATCTTCTTTCTCCATTGCCATATGACCTTCCTTCGCTGTTGCTGCCATATGACCTCCTTTCGCCGTTCCCGAATGATCTTCTCTCACCGTTGCCGTATGACCTTCCTTCGTTGTTGCCATAAGACCTTCTCTCTCCGTTTCCGGAAGATCTTCTTTCACCGCTGCCGAATGAACGTCTTTCTCCGTTACCCTCGCCGAATGATCTGCGAGGCCTGTCGTCAGACCTTCTTTCGCCAGATCCGAACGACCTTCTCTCACCGTTGCCGATGCGTGGTCTGCGCGGCCTTTCGCCGCCATTTGAACTGTTGTTCCTGTTGCCGTACTCTCTACGGCCTTCTGTCCTGCGGCCATTGCCGCCTCTTCTGTTGTCTTCCATTTTCTTATGCCTTCCCGGCTTTTAATGTGATTAATAATTGCTTTGGCTCACGCCAATATTTCTTACCGACAAATGTCGGACCTATTTCAGATTAAAAATGTATGTAATCGTTCCTTCCTGCATCGGAGGCGCGTCTGCACTCATGTTGAAGTGTGCGCCTAATGCAGCTTTTCTTGCTGCCTGCCAGAGGTTCTTGTCTGACACTGTAGTGCCTTCAACTCCAGGAACTGCCTTCTGGACCTGTCCGTAGTTGTCCACCCATATGGCGACTACCACCTTTCCGGAAGCCTGGACGTTGTATGACGGGCGAGGGAGCGTTCCGTTGACGCTTCGGCCGGCCAGTTTCGCGTTAGGCTCTCCGGAAGTCTCCCCGGTCCTTGTGTTGCCCTGCGCGTGTCCTGCCTTGAGGGCATCGCTGACTTCTCTTGCTGTCTGTGCGGCGAGGGTGTCTTTGCTGGTCTTGTTGTCTGCCGTTCTGAAAAGAGCCCTTCTTTCAATCTCCTTCTTCGGAGCCGGGTCCTTTATGTCTACATCTCCGAAGTCGTCGACCTGTGCCTCCGGTGCCTCGTTCGTTTCGGTTCCCTCATTCTGGGCCTCTGACTGCTGTACGAGGTTTGTCGGCTTCGTAGGGTCCGGTTCTTCCGCCTGCGGTCTGGTTCCGTTCCAGATCTGTCTTGGAGTCTCGATTTCCGGCTGGTCGAATTCGATGAGGATCATTTCCTTCTCCGGCGGCGGTGGATCAAGGTACGTGAATCCTGTCACGAAAAGAGAAGCAGCCAGACCGGCATGCATGACGGAGGTAAGGACGATTCCCGTCGCCCTTGACCTTTTCTCCTGTCTTTCCCTTTCCTGCAGATATCTCATTTCCGGATTCTTTTTTGCCTGCCGCTTTCTATTCCGGCGACGTCGCCATTATGACCTTGTAATGATTCCTCTTCGCTATGTTCATGACCGCCACGACTTCCTTGATCGGAACAGTCTCGTCAGCGTAGATCGAGAATGTCGGATCCTCCTCTGCCTGGAGAAGGTCGATCAGCTGGTCCTCTATCCTGTCGAACCTTATCGGAGTCTCGTCGCCGTTTATGTGGTACGAGAAGGTATCGGTATCATGCCAATGCTTGATCGATACGCTTACCGTAGCTTTCGCCGACACCTGGCCTGTGCTCTTCGGAAGCAGGAGCTTCAGAGCGTTAGGGTTGATGAGGGTCGAGGTCACGAGGAAGAAGATCAGAAGCAGGAACACGATGTCCGTCATAGACGACATCGAGAATCCTGAATCCACTCGTGTTGTCCTTTTGATTGCCATGTCTTTCTCCGTTTATTTTCCTGCTGGTTCGTGAAGCATGTCGATGAACTCGATGGTAGTGCTTTCCATCTTGAACACCAGATTCGAGATCTGCGATGTGAGGAAGTTATATCCGAAGTATGCGATGATACCGACGAAAAGACCTCCTACTGTTGTCACCATCGCCTCGTATATACCTCCCGAAAGGAGGGTGATGTCGATATTGTTACCGGCAGTCGACATTCTGAAGAATGCCTGGATCATACCTGTCACCGTACCGAGGAATCCGATCATAGGGGCGCCTCCGGCGATGGTCGCGAGCATAGGGAGGTTCTTCTCGAGCCTTGCAACCTCCACGTTGCCCATGTTCTCCACGGCTGTCTGGATGTCCTGGAGCGGACGTCCGATCCTTTCGATGCCCTTCTCCACGAGTCTGGCGACAGGCGAGTCGTATTTCTGGCAGAGTTCGATGGCCGACTTGATCTTGCCGTCGTGGATGAAGTCATGGATGTCGTTCATGAAGTTCTTGTCGATCTTTCCCGCCTTGCGGATCATCCACCATTTGTTTCCGAAGATGTAGATGGCGATGATCGAAAGGAGGAGAAGGACCAGCATGAGCCATCCTCCTGCAAATGCCATGTCGATGAGGTTCAGTGTCTTCTCCTGTGCCACTGCCTGCACTCCGGTTTCAAGGAGTTCTGTGTCTCCTGCCTGTAAAAGATTGAAAATCATAATTATAGCTTACTTTTGATAATTCGTTTAAACGCATTCGCGCATAATCGTGCAAATGTAAGCAAAAAATCGGAATAAATGAAATTTATCTGTACTCGGCCCCGGTAAAGAAAAGAGCGTTGCCGGGAACGGAGGAACCGGCGTCGGAACGGCTTCCGGATGCAATGAGCTGAGCTATCCACGATGGATCCTTCTTGCCACGTCCGACTTCGATCAGGGAGCCGACGATTGCCCTCACCATGTTGCGCAGGAAGCGGTTGGCGCGGATGTGGAATACGATGTAATCGCCATCTTCGCATGGATATCCCATCATGTCCGCATGCGTCGGACGGTAGGTGCTCCATGAGGCTTCGGTGATGGTGCAGATTGAGGTCTGGTTGTTTCCTCCGACCTTTTCGAAACAGCTGAAATCGTGCTCTCCGAGCAGGTGTTCCGCTGCCTGGTTCATCTTTTCGACATCCAGGGGATAACGCAGTCTGTATGAATGCTTTTCGCAGAATGGATCCTTCTTGAAATGAACGAAATAACGGTACTCCCTCATCCTTGCGTCAAACCTTGCGTGGAAGTCGTCGGATGCTTCGCAGACTTCGTGAACGACCATGTCGTGACGCAGGATGGCATTTAATTTGTAGCATAGATGAGCCGCTTCGAAACTGACTTCGTCAGGGGCTTCGAAGTGGGCGATATAATTGATGGCATTGACCTCAGAATCTGTCCTGCCGGCCCCGGTTACCTGGATGGTTGTTCCGAGGAGGGTGGACAAGGCTTTTTCAAGTTCGCCTTGAACGGTACGGGCGTTGTTCTGTATCTGCCAGCCGCAGAATGCGGTGCCGTCGTATGAGAGCCTTATTTTATATCGCATATCAAAATATTTGAGTAACTTTGTAGGTTTTAAAATGCAAAAATATCAAAAATCATATTTATGGAGAGCATAAACATAAAAGAATTGAATGACCGCATCCAGCGGGAGAGCTCTTTTGTCGACATCCTGACGATGGAGATGAACAAGGTCATCGTAGGCCAGAAGCATCTGGTCGAGAACCTTCTGATCGGCCTTCTGGCCAACGGACACATCCTTCTCGAAGGTGTTCCCGGTCTTGCCAAGACATTGGCGATCAATACTTTGTCCCAGGCTGTGGACTCGAAGTTCAGCCGAATACAGTTTACACCGGACCTTCTCCCTGCCGACCTTATCGGTACTCTGATCTACTCGCAGAAGAGCGAGCAGTTCCAGATAAAGAAGGGACCTGTCTTCGCAAACTTCGTTCTTGCGGATGAGATCAACCGTTCGCCTGCAAAAGTTCAGTCGGCCCTTCTCGAGGCCATGCAGGAGCGTCAGGTGACCATCGGTGACGAGACATTCAAGCTTCCGGAGCCTTTCCTCGTGATGGCCACCCAGAACCCTATCGAGCAGGAAGGAACATATCCGCTTCCAGAAGCCCAGCTCGACCGTTTCATGCTTAAGGTCGTCGTTACATATCCGAAGAAGGAGGAGGAACGTCTGATCGTGCGAATGAACAACGCCGGCTCCTTCCCGAAGGCGGCCCCTGTCCTCAAGCCTGAGGATATCGTGAGGGCGCGTGAGGTAGTGAAGGATGTGTACATGGATGAGAAGATCGAAAGATATATCGTGGACATCGTATATGCGACCCGTACGCCGAAGGAATACGGACTCGGAAGCCTCGCGAACATGATTTCATATGGTGCGTCGCCTCGTGCCAGCATCTCGCTTGCCGCTGCGGCAAAGGCATATGCAGTCATCAAGAGAAGGGGCTATGTGATTCCTGAAGATGTGCGCGCGGTATGCTACGAAGTGCTCCGCCACCGTATCGGACTCACATATGAGGCCGAAGCGGAGAACATGACCACCGACCAGATCATTTCTGAAATAATCAATGCAGTAGAAGTTCCATAGCAGTGAGTGAATTGTCAGCAAACGACCTTCTGAAGAAGGTGAGGAAGATAGAGATCAAGACCAGGGCTCTGTCGCACCAGATATTTGCCGGTGAGTACCATTCGGCCTTCAAGGGTCGTGGTATGGCATTCAGCGAGGTGCGCGAGTACCAGTACGGAGACGACGTGCGCAACATGGACTGGAATGTGACTGCACGTCTCCGCTCGCCGTATGTGAAGGTCTTCGAGGAAGAGAGGGAACTGACCGTCGTGCTTCTGGTGGATGTGAGCCGTTCGCGTCTTTTCGGAACGGCCGGCACGAGCAGGAAGGACCTGCTGGCGGAAATTGCGGCGGTACTGTCTTTCTCCGCAATCATAAACAACGACAAGGTAGGGGCATTGTTCTTCAGTGACAAGGTGGAGAAGTTCATTCCTCCGAAGAAGGGACGCAGCCATCTGCTTCATATCATAAGGGAGATCATCGAGTTCGAGCCGGCTTCGGACGGCACCGACATCTCGGAAGCCCTCCGATATCTGACCAATGCGATCAAGAAGAAGTGTACCGCATTCCTTCTTTCCGACATGATCGATGTGAACAGCGACGGTACCCCTCGGTACGAAGAGGCCCTGAAGGTCGCTGTAAACCGCCACGACCTGTCGGTGATAGAGGTATATGACCCGCGTGAAAGAAGCATTCCAGATATAGGCCTCGTCCATATAAAGGATTCTGAAACGGGACAGGCCGGCTGGGTTAATACATCGGACAGGAAGATGAGGCGGGCGTATGAGGAATGGTTCCGCAATGTGGAGCAGACTTCGTCGCGTCTTTTCATGAAGTATAATGTGGATAAGGTCAGCATAGCTCTGGACGACGACTATGTGAAGGGGCTGATGACATTGTTTAAAAACAGATAGATTGTATGCGTAATGCATTGATATATTTGGCATTGCTCTTTGGATGCATATCGGTTTCCGCCCAGGATGCCGATACGCTTGCCGTTCAGGATTCCGCTTCTGCCCCTGAGGGCCGCTCCATCCGTATGAACGGCGCTTTTCTCCAGCCTCTGCAGGAGAGGGACTCCGTGCTTATCGCCGACCAGCTCTTCTACGGATTTGAGCTCAAGCAGGTCGAGGAGGGCACCATGTTCGCTCTCCCGGAATGGAAGAACGATGAAAGGGGAGGAGTCCAGGCGATAAGCCCGTGGATAGTCGACACCGTAAAGGTGAAGACGCAGAAGAAAGGCATGCCTCGCCTTCTTGACCTGAGGGGCAAGCTTCTGATAACTTCTTTTGACGAAGGCGATTACGAGCTGCCTCAGATAATGGTGGGACGTCTGTCGAAGGATGGGGTCATCGACACCCTTGTCTTTGATCCTATGCGTCTGGAAGTAAGGACCATGCCGGTGGATACGGCGACATTCGTGCCCCATGACATCAAGGAGCAGATCCGCTATCCCGTGACTTTTGAAGAAATCGTTCCGTGGATAGGTGCATTCTGGGCACTGGCTCTTGTGGTCATCGTGTCCGTATGCCTTGTCATTATCCATAAGAGGAAGGATGACCCTGAATATGTGCGCAAGGATCCGCCTCATATAGTGGCTCTCCGCGAGCTTGACAAGTATCGCGGAAACAAGATGTGGACGCCTGAGAAGCAGAAGGCATTCTATTCGGGAGTTACCGATGCCTTGAGGGAATATATGGATGCCCGATATGGAGTACCGGCCATGGAGATGACTACGGCCGAGATATTCGACGACATGAAGTCCAAGGATGTTCCGGCGGAGCTTCTTGCAGATGCAAGGGAACTGTTTGAAAGGGCTGACTTCGTGAAGTTCGCCAAATATGTGGCCTCCGAAGAGGACAATGCCTCTGTGCTTCCTCTGGCGGTGAGGTTCGTGACGGAGACATATCAGGCTGATGTTGAATCTAATGATGGAGGGGAGAACTGATGTATTTCGAGTATCCTGATCTTTTGTGGCTTCTTGCGATACCGGTTCTGCTGGTATTGCACTACATATATCTGGAATTGGCGGGAAGGCATCCTCATATGAGGGTGTCGACCTCGGTCCCATGGAGGTTGAAGTCCAGCCCGTTCATGTCGGTCCTGAGGCATGTCCCGTTTGTCCTCAGGGTCTTTGCTCTTTCGATGGTGGTTGTCGCGATTGCACGCCCGAGGTCTTCCGAGCAGATGGAAAGGATCGATACGGAGGGTATCGACATAATGCTGGCGATGGACGTGTCGACTTCGATGCTCGCCCGTGACCTTACCCCGGACCGAATAAACGCATCCAAGGATATCGCGATCGAATTCATCTCGCAGCGTCCTTCTGACAGGATGGGTATCGTGGTCTTCGCAGGCGAGAGCTTCACGCAATGTCCTCTTACCACTGACCGCGCCACATTGATCAACCTTATGAAAGAGGTTCAGACAGACATAATCGAGGATGGAACAGCCATCGGAAACGGACTGGCGACCGCTGTGGCCAGGATGAAGGATTCCGACGCCAAGAGCCGCGTTGTGATTCTTCTTACCGATGGTGTCAACAACAGGGGAGAGATTTCGCCTCAGATGGCTGCCGAGATCGCCAAGACATACGGCGTACGCGTCTATACCATCGGAGTCGGAAAGGAAGGTATGGCCCCTTATCCGGTGATGACCCCATGGGGAGTGGAGATTCAGAATGTCAAGGTGGAGATAGACGAGGCCCTGCTTTCGGAGATCGCCGAGTCTACGGGAGGAAGATATTTCAGGGCTACGGACAATACCAAGCTTGCCGAGATCTACAGCGAGATAAACAAGATGGAGAAGGCCCGCACAACTGTGGACAGCTTCCCTGTCTATAAGGAGCTCTTCGGAACATACGCCCTGATGGCTCTTCTGGCTCTTATGCTGGAACTTTTGCTTAACTGGTTTGTAATAAGGAGGTTGCCATGTTAAATTTTGCACAGTCCCAATATCTTTTGCTTCTCCTTCTCATACCTGTCTTCTTTATCGTGCAGGCTCTTGTCCTCAAGATGCGCAGAAACAGGATCAGGAAGTTCGGAGATGAGGCGCTCGTGTCCAGACTCATGCCTTCTTATTCGAAGGGCAAGGTGTGGGTGCGTCTGGTGCTGTTTTCGATAGGATTCTTTTTCTTTGTGATAGGTCTTTCAAGGCCCCAGATCGGTGCGAAGCTGAAGGAGCATGAGACCAAGGGTGCCGAGATCATGATCGTGCTGGATGTTTCGAATTCCATGCTGGCGGAAGACTATTCTCCTAACAGGCTTGAGAGGGCGAAACTGGCTATCTCGCGTCTTGTTGACAAGCTTCGTGAAGACCGCATAGGTCTGATTGTCTTTGCCGGAAACTCTTTTGTGCAGCTCCCTATCACGACTGACTATGTTTCGGCTAAGATGTTCCTTAATTCGATTACTACAGGGTCGGTTCCGGTTCAGGGTACAGCTATCGGCGAAGCCATCAATACGGCGATGCGCAGCTTCAGTGTCCAGAGCGAGAAGAGCCGTGCGGTAATAGTGATAACGGACGGTGAGAACCATGAGGATGATCCTGTCGCCGCTGCAAAGCAGGCGGCGGAGATGGGAGTCAGGGTCTTCACCATCGGTGTGGGATCGCCGGAAGGAAAGCCTATCCCGATGGATGGGGAACTTCTGAAGGATAAGGATGGGGAGATTGTGGTGACCAGGCTTGACGAGAAGGTGCTTCAGGATGTGGCGCAGGCGGGTAACGGTGTTTATGTCCGTGCCGGAAACAGTGAGTTCGGTCTGAATCCGATAATCGAGAATATTAAGAGGATGGAGGATGAGAGATACAGTTCGATAGTGTTTGAGGAGTTTGATGAGCAGTTCATGTATTTCCTTGGCATTGCCTTGTTCTTCTTTGTGATAGAGATGCTGGTCGGTGACAGAAGATCCCGGAAGCATTTATTCAACAGATAGTGTAATTGTATGCCTATGTGTTTCGGAGGCCTTCCCCCTAGCCAGGGTGGCAAAATGCCTCCTCCACACAATAGGCACACAATTAAATGATAGAGAATATATGAAGAGAGTATTATACATATTGTTGACGTCTCTGTTTGTCTTTGGGGGTGTGGTACCGGCGGGAGCGCAGGTGGACAGGAAGGATGTCCGCAGAGGTAACCGTGATTTCAGGAAGGAGAACCTGAAGGAAGCAGAGATAGATTACCGGAAGGCCCTTGTAAAGGATTCCCTGTCTCTGGCTGCCAATTACAACCTTGCCAATACGCTGTATCGTGAGGGAGATTTCGAGCAGGCAGGCAAGTGTCTTGAGACTGTAAAGGATATCGCCCCTACAAGCGTTTCTGCAGCGGATTATTACTATAATCTGGGAGATGTCGCCATCGCACGTCAGGACTGGCAGGGGGCAGTGGATGCGTTCAAGGAGTCACTGTTGAGGAATCCTGGTGACCTTCAGGCGAAGGAGAACTATATCTACGCGAAGAAGAAGCTGGAAGATCAGCAGAACCAGCAGAATCAGGATCAGCAGAATGACCAGAATCAGGACCAGAATGATCAGGACCAGAATCAGGACCAGAACCAGGATCAGAATGATCAGAACAAGGACCAGAAGGACGATCAGCAGAATCAGAATAATGATCAGAATCAGGATAAGCAGAATGACCAGGACAGGCAGAATCAGCAGGGACAGCAGCCGAAGATAAGCCCTCAGGCGGCGCAGCAGATGCTTCAGGCCATTCAGGCAAAGGAAAAGGAGACTCAGGAAAAGGTCAACAAGCAGAAGGCCGAGGCCCTGAAGTCAAGGCAGAAGGAAAAGAATTGGTAATAGAAATAAGTATATATGAGAAAACTGTTGTTGACAGCAATTGCCGCTTTATATGCCTTCATCGCTTTCGGCCAGACCGACATCAAGGTCGAGGCTCCGAATGTGGTGGCGGCTGACGAGCAGTTCAATGTGACGTTCATTATAGAAGGAGAGGATAATCCGACTGATTTCCAATGGTCATCAGGCGGAGATTTCCAGGTGTTGTGGGGTCCTCAGTCAGGGCGTTCTACAAGCATCCAGGTGATCAACGGCAAGAGGACCAAGTCTGTCCAGACCACATACACCTATGTGCTCAGACCTCGGGCGTCAGGAAAGTTCAGCATCCCTCAGGCAAGCGCCAAAGTCAAGGGTAAGGAAATCACTTCGCGCGCGGTCTCGATCCAGGTGGCCGCTGCAGGAGCGGCATCTTCGTCATCATCTTCTCAGGCACAGTCATCGCAGCAGTCCGGCCAGTCCCAGCAGTCACGAAGCGCAGGCATCCAGGACAGCGACATTTTCCTGAAGATGGATCTCAGCCGCAGGAAAGTTGTTGTCGGCGAGCCTATCATCGCGACGCTCAAACTCTACCAGAGGGTTAATATCGGAGGCTTTGAGAATGTCACATTCCCTACCTTCAACGGATTCTGGAGCCAGGAGATAGAGGCTCCGACCAATATTGAATTCACCAGAGAGGTATATGACGGACAGATATACAATTCCGCACTGTTGAGGAAGTTTGTCATAATCCCTCAGCAGGAAGGACAGGTGAAGATAGATCCGGCAGAGATGGTATGTCTTGTGAACATCAGGGTTTCTCCAAGCGGTACCAGCATCTTTGACGGCTTCTTCGATGATTACCGTACGGTGCGCAAGAAGGTTTCGACAGGCCCTGTGACAGTAGACGTGTCTCCGCTTCCGGCTGGGGCTCCAGCTTCGTTCGGAGGTGGCGTAGGTTCGTTCACGATTTCGGCAAAGCTCAGCAGGGACAGCCTCAAGACTCATGAGGCCGCATCTCTCATGGTCACATTGGCCGGAAAGGGCAACATATCTCTTCTCGAAGCTCCAAAGGTGAAGTTCCCGCCTGACATGGAGGTATATGACACGAAGATGTCCGAGAAGGTGGACAAGGGAGGACTCTCAGGAAGCAAGTTCTATGAATTCCCTTTCATACCGCGCAGCTATGGCGACTTTGTGATAGAGCCGATAAGGTATTCGTATTATGATGTGAATCAGGGAAAATATGTGACTTTGGAAACCCCGCCTATCCCTGTTTCTGTATCAAGAGGCAATGAGACGGATGCTGGCGGAGTCGTGGTTTCCGGCCCTGCACAGAAAGACGTCAGGACGCTTGGCAGCGATATCCGTTTCATCAGTACCAAGTATCCAGATCTTGTTCCGAAAGGCAGGTTCCTCATAGATTCGGCATTTTTCTGGATAATGGCTGTTCTGATTGCAGCTCTTGCCTTCCTTGCGTGGCTGATATTCCGCAGGATGGCTGCGAGAAGGGCGGATGTGGCCGGAACGAAGAACAGGAAGGCGACAAAGATGGCTCTGAAGCGCCTCCATCTTGCAGACACATTCCTCAAGCAGAATCTGTATACCGCATTCTATGAGGAACTCCACAAGGCTCTCCTCGGATTCATCTCCGACAAGCTCAACATCCCTGTCGCAGAGCTTTCGCGCGACAGGATCTCTGAAGCTCTTGATGCTGAAAATGTGGATGAAAGATATATAGGTACATTCATTTCCATCCTGGATGCGTGCGAATTCGCCCGTTATGCCCCTGATTCGGGACATGATGCCATGGCAGCGCATTATGCTGATGCAGTGGACGTGATATCTTCAATAGATTCGAATATGAAAGGAAGGAAGACAACAGCAAGGCCTGGCATGGCGGTGCTTATGCTTCTCATGCTGATGCCTGCGTCCGTCTTTGCGCATGAGGATGCATATGTGGATTCATTGTGGAATTCTGCAAATGCCGCATATGCGGAAGGACGCTGGACCGATGCAGCCCAAGGATATGAAATGATTTCCGGCATGGGCCTTGAGTCGGCTCCTCTGTATTGCAATACCGGTGACGCTTACTTCAAGGATGGAAATGTCGCCAAGGCGATCCTCTATTACGAGAGGGCATTGAAGCTGGATCCGTCCTATGAGGATGCCAGATTCAATCTTGAACTTATGAACGCAGCGATCCAGGACAGGATAGACCCTGTTCCGGAGTTCATCCTCAAGGTGTGGGCTCGGGATATATGCTATCTGATGGATTCTGATGCATGGGCTGTATGCTTCCTCGTGTTCCTCGCTTTGACTCTTGCGATGGTGCTTGTGTTTATCCTGGCTCCGACGGCAGGAGGGAGAAGGACAGGTTTCTTTGTCGGCATAGTCATGCTTCTGTGTACATCCTTCTCGCTGGGCTTTGCGATATGGCAGAAGAAGGATTACATGAGTGCAGACGAGGCTGTCGTGATGCGTCCGGTAGCTTCGGTAAAGAGCTCTCCGTCAGCGGAATCGTCCACCGACCTGTTCGTTCTTCACGAGGGTACGAAGGTCCGTGTCATTGACGAGGTCGGCAGGTGGAGCAACATAGAACTCGCTGACGGCCGTCAGGGCTGGCTCCCTTCAGATGACATGGAAGTGATTTAGAAAAAAATATAACATTGAACTGATAACCATGAAAAGAATTATTACAGTGCTTCTCTGCGCTTTTGCGTTGGGTACGGCTGCCGTTGCTTCTTCAGCGACGAAGAATGAATTGCCTGCATGGCAGGATCCGGGAGTTGTGGCCGAGAACCGTCTTCCGATGTCGGCATCCTTCGAGACTGACGGATTGAAGATGATGCTTAACGGAATGTGGGACTTCTGCTGGTATGAGACCATCGCCGAGCGTTCTGTCGACTTCTTCCGCACAGATTATGACGCTTCAGGTTGGGATCAGATGCCTGTTCCGGGAATGTGGGAGATGAACGGATACGGAGACCCAGTGTATGTCAATGTTGGATATGCATGGAGGGGACATTATGAGAACAATCCTCCTTTCCCTGCCGAGTGGCACAACCATGCCGGACAGTACAGGAAGACCTTCGTCCTGGACGAGGCGTGGAAAGGTAAGGATATCTTCCTTCATATAGGTTCTGCAACATCGAATGTGCGTGTGTGGGTGAACGGCAAGGAAGTCGGATACAGCGAAGACAGCAAGCTGGAGGCACGTTTCAATATCACGAAGTTCGTGAAGACCGGAGAGAACCTGATCGCTCTCGAAATCTTCCGCTGGTGCGACGGTTCATACCTTGAGGACCAGGATTTCTGGAGACTCACCGGTATCGCGCGCGATGTATATGTATATTCAAGGGAGAAGAACAGACTGGAGGATATCCATGTGGTCGGATCCGCTGATGGAGAGGCTTCTCTTTATGCAGAGGTGGGTAAGGGAGTGAAGTCTCTGGAGTTTACCATATTGGACCCGTTCGGCAAGGAGGTCGCATCGGCTGTTGCCGCTCCTTCTGCAAAGGAACGTTCGGAAAGGGGATTCCCTGTAGTGCGCACTTCGCTTGACGTGCCGTCTGTAAGGCAGTGGAGTGCGGAGACTCCTTGGCTCTATACTCTCGAGGTAGCGGTGTTCGACAAGAAGGGGCAGACTGAGAAGACTGCCATCCAGATAGGATTCAGAGATGTGGAAATCAAAGGCGGTCAGCTCCTGGTGAACGGCCAGCCGGTGCTGATCAAAGGTGCTGACAGGCATGAGATGAATCCGTATAAGGGTTATGTCGTGACAGAGGCTGACATGATACAGGATATCCAGGTCATGAAGAGACTCAATATCAATGCGGTCAGAACAAGCCATTATCCGAATGATCCTCTGTGGTACTCGCTTTGCGACCGTTACGGTCTTTATGTAGTCGATGAGGCGAATGTGGAGTCTCATGGAATGATGTACGGACCTGGCAATCTTGCAAAGAACCCGGACTTTGAATACGCCCATCTCGAAAGGGCACGCAGAGTCGTGCAGAGGGATTTCAACCATCCTTCGGTAATCATCTGGAGCCTTGGAAACGAGGCGGGTGACGGTCCTAACTTTGCAGCTTCGTATGACCTTGTGAAGTCTATGGATTCATCACGTCCGGTACAGTATGAGCCTGCCATATGGAACGGCAAGACAGATATATTCTGTCCTATGTATTTTGACTACAGGGACTGCGAGAGGTATTCTCAGTCGAATCCGTCGAAGCCGCTTATACAGTGCGAGTACGCCCATGCAATGGGTAACTCCATGGGCGGACTCAAGGAGTACTGGGATCTTGTGCGCAAGTATCCGGCATACCAGGGAGGCTTCATCTGGGATTTCGTGGACCAGGCTCTCTGCTGGCCTGCTGCCGAAGGCGGCACAGACCATGTGTTCGTGTATGGCGGTGACTTCAATGACTATGATCCTTCCGACAATTCATTCTGCTGCAACGGAATAATCGCCGCCGACCGTACATTGCATCCTCATGCATACGAGGTGGCATACCAGTACCGTTCGATTCATACTTCTGCGGCTGATGCCCTTGCTGGCGTCGTTGAGGTCTATAACGAAAATTTCTTCATAGATCTTTCAAGATATATGATGGAGTGGGATGTGGAGGTCGACGGAGTGAAGGCCCTCTCTGGTGCTGTATCTTCTCTTGATGTAGCTCCGCAGAAGACTGCAAAGGTGGATCTCGGATTCAACGAGGCAGACATCCTTGAGGCTGGCGGATGTCAGGACCTTGCAGGTCATGACGTGTACCTGAACGTACGATATGTCCTCAAGCGTGCTGACGGTATCCTTGCTGCCGGAGCTGAGGTTTCATATGACCAGATCTGCCTGAATGAGGCAGCCCTTGCTCCTGTCTTCAACGAGTCGGGACTTCCTGAATACGGACAGAACGGAAACCTCCATACATTCTATGGTGATATGAACTTTGATGGATCCGGCAACGTGCGCGTAGCTTCTTGGAAGGCTGTGTTCGATGCTTCGGCAGGAGCTCTGGTAGAATATGAACTTGGAGAGAAGGCTCTGTTGGAAGACCCTTTGAGGCCATGCTTCGGCAGGGCTGCCATAGAGAACGACCTTGGTGCACGTCAGGACCAGAGGCTGGACATGTGGCGCAAGGCTGAATTCAAGGTCGCTTCATTCGATGTGGCAAAGACGGATTCATGCTATGTCGTAAGCGTTGCATACGAGACCATCGGAGATGCAGCTGATGTCAGGATGATATATGAGGTGTATGCCGACGGAACACTGATCCTTACCGAATCGCTTTCCGATGCAGGCAAGCTTTCCGAGGCTCCAATGCTTCCAAGATTCGGTCTGGACTTCGCGATGAACGGAGCGTATTCGACATTCGAATTCTTCGGTTACGGCCCTCATGAGAACTATATAGATCGTGTTTCTTCTGCACTGATGGGACACTATGTGCAGAGGGTTGAGGACCAGTACCATTACGGATATGTGCGTCCTCAGGAGTCCGGCACGAAGACCGGCCTGAAGTGGATGCGAGTGCTTGACGACAACGGAGCCGGCTTCGAGATCGTATCCGATGTGAAGTTCTCAGCTTCAGCACTTCCTTTCAGCTGGAAGGAAATGGACGTGAGGATGCTTGACGACAATCAGGCACATTCGCTCGAACTCAAGGCTAAGGCATGCGAGAACGAGAGGTCTCTTGGAAAGACATGGGTCAATGTAGACCTTGTCCAGATGGGACTTGCATGCGTGAATTCATGGGGCGCATGGCCTCGTGAGGAATACAGGGTGAATGCCCGGCCGTATGAGTTCAGAGTTATGCTCACTCCTGTCAACAACTGATGCTTATGAGGCTTTATATAATGAGACATGGGGAGACTGCCTGGAATGCGGAAAACCGCATTCTGGGCAGTACCGATATTCCCCTCAACGAGAACGGCCGCGAGCAGGCACGCGAGGCGGCAAAGGAACTCGAAGGCATGGATATAGATGTCATATATACTTCATGCCTGAGCCGTGCCATGGAGACGGGGCTAACTGTGGCTGCCCTGCAGAAGAACTGCAAGGTCTTCCATGAGCCATGCCTGAACGAGCATGACTTCGGGGAATTCGAAGGAAAGGACAGATGTTCGGAAGAGTATCAGAGCGAAAAGCGCAAGTGCTTTAAAAGATACCCCGGCGGCGAATCCTTTCTGGATGTTGCTGCCAGGGTATATCCTTTTGTGAAGAATCTTCTTGCTGATCCTGCCCTGCAGGACAAGACTGTCTTCATCGTGTCTCACGGTGGTATCTGCCGTGTCATCTCAAGCCTTTTCCGTGACATGGAGAACGAAGAATTTGTCTCCTTCGCCATGCGGAACTGCGGCTATCGGCTGGTTTACTCCCACTCGATGGTTGCGGATGGCTTTGGTGAGAGGTCGTAGCAGACGCGGTTCACGTTAGGTACCTCTGCGAGGATGCGATCTGTAATCTTGAGGAGGACAGGCCACTCGATCTGCTCTATGCTTGCTGTCATCGCATCGATGGTGTACACGGCGCGGATGATCACTGGCCAGTCATATGAACGTGCGTTGTTGCGTACACCTACTGACTTGAAGTCGGGAACTACTGTGAAGTACTGCCATACTTTCTTGTCAAGGCCAGCCTTTGCAAATTCCTCGCGGAGGATTGCGTCAGCCTCGCGGAGAGACTCGAGACGGTCGCGGGTGATCGCTCCGAGACAGCGTACTCCGAGACCAGGACCTGGGAACGGCTGGCGGTAAACCATCTCGTATGGAAGTCCGAGCTCAACTCCGCATGCGCGTACCTCATCCTTGAAAAGCTGCTTCAGCGGCTCTACGAGCTCGAACTGAAGGTCTTCAGGAAGTCCGCCCACATTGTGGTGTGACTTCACTACCTTTGCAGTCTTGGTGCCGCTCTCTGCGATGTCCGGATAGATTGTTCCCTGACCGAGGAAATCGATTCCGTCAAGTTTGCGTGCCTCTTCCTCGAATACGCGGATGAACTCTCCTCCGATGATCTTTCTCTTCTGCTCAGGGTCTGCAACGCCTTCAAGAAGACCGAGGAAACGGTCTGTAGCGTCTACATATATAAGGTTTGCGCTGAGCTGGTTGCGGAACACTTCGATCACGTTTTCAGACTCACCCTTACGCATGAGGCCGTGGTTCACGTGAACGCAGTAAAGCTTGTCGCCGATGGCCTTGAGAAGGAGAGCTGCAAGAACCGAACTGTCCACTCCGCCTGAGAGCGCAAGGAGAACCTTCCTGTCACCTACCTGCTGACGGATGAGTTCCACCTGGTCAGCCACGAAGTTCTTCATGTTCCAGTTTGCCTCAGCCTTGCATGTGTCGAATACGAAATCCTTTACGGCATTCTTGATGAATTCTTCATCGTTTCCGAATTCGGGGAGCTTCACCTCACAAAGAGCCTTGTCATGGCCTGCAGCCATCACAGGGTAGCCTGCTTCATATATTTCCGGAAGAACGTCGATCGCAACTCCGTCGATTACATTGTTAGGACCACCGTTGATGATGATTCCCTTTACGTTTGGCAGCGCCTTGAGTTCGGCAGCAGTAATGTCGTGCGGATGGATTTCGCTGTATACTCCCAATGCACGGATTGCCCTTGCGACCACTGTGTTTTCGTGGCTTCCAAGGTCAAGAATTACGATCATGTCCTGTTTCATTTTATATAACTGTTTTATTCGGGCGCAAAAATAAAAAAAGATTGGAAAATATTTTATAAAAATATCTAATTTTGCAAATCTTTTTCGGCCGGTTTTTCCGGTCGTACAGCAGTATGCTGTCAAATGATTAATTATTAGCAGATTATGCAGGATATCAGGAACATAGCGATCATCGCCCATGTCGACCACGGCAAGACTACCCTCGTGGACAGGATGATCTATCAGGCGCGACAGGCGCGCGAGCAGGAAAAGTTGGGAGAACTTGTCCTTGACAACAATGACCTTGAAAGAGAAAGAGGCATCACCATTCTGGCGAAGAATGTCTCGGTAGTATATAAGGGCGTGAAGATCAATGTGATCGATACCCCGGGCCATAGCGACTTCGGAGGCGAGGTGGAAAGAGTGCTTAACATGGCTGACGGCGTGATCCTTCTTGTGGATGCCTTCGAGGGTTGCATGCCTCAGACCCGTTTCGTGCTTCAGAAGGCCATTGAGATGGGCAAGAAGCCGGTACTCGTCATCAATAAGGTTGACAAGCTGAACTGCCGTCCGGACGAGGTGCAGGAAGAGGTGTTTGACCTTATGTTCTCTCTCGGAGCTACAGAGGACCAGCTTGACTTCCGCACGGTGTACGGAAGTGCGAAGCAGGGATGGATGTCGCATGACTGGAAGCAGCCTACAAACGATATAACTGCCCTTCTCGATACCATTCTTGAAGTCATTCCTGCCCCTGAAATTGTAGAAGGAACTCCGCAGATGCTGATTTCATCTCTCGAATATTCTCCATATGTGGGACGTATCGCTGTGGGAAGGGTTACCAGAGGTTCCCTCCAGGCAGGCATGAACATAACCCTCTGCAAGAGGTATGACATCATGCAGAGGCAGAAGATAAAGGAACTCATGATTTTTGACGGACTCGGAAAGTCAAAGGTTGAGGAGGTGCAGTGCGGAGACATCTGTGCTGTCGTCGGTCTTGAGGGATTCGAGATCGGAGACACAGTCGCCGACTTCGAGAATCCGGAGGCGCTTCCTCCTATCGAGGTGGATGAGCCTACGATGAGCATGCTCTTCTGCATCAACAACTCTCCGTTCTTCGGAAAGGAAGGAAAGTTCGTGACATCACGTCACCTCAAGGAGCGTCTTGAGAAGGAACTTGAGAAGAATCTCGCCCTCAGGGTGAAGCCGGGCCCTAACGCCGACTCGTTCATCGTCTACGGACGTGGCGTCCTCCATCTTTCCGTCCTTATCGAGACCATGCGCCGTGAAGGATTCGAGCTTCAGGTCGGCCAGCCAAAGGTTCTCGACAAAGTGATCGGCGGACAGCGTTGCGAACCTATCGAGATGCTTACGATAGACCTGCCTGAGGAGTTTGTCGGAAGGGCTATCGAGATGGTTACCCGCAGGAAGGGCGCGCTTATCCAGATGGAAGGCAGGGGAGACAGGACCCACCTTGAGTTCGACATCCCTTCAAGAGGACTCATGGGACTCAGGAGCAACCTCCTTACCGCGACCCAGGGAGAGGCCGTGGTTGCACATCGTCTCAAAGGCTATGAGCCATACAAAGGGGATATCGAGCGCCGTACCAACGGCTCCCTCGTTTCTCTCGAGACAGGACTTTCCGTGGCATATTCGATGGACAAGCTCCAGGACAGGGGACGTTTCTTCATTGAGCCGGGAGTGGAGATATATGAAGGCCAGGTTGTCGGCGAACACACACGTGACCGCGACCTGAACATCAACATCTGCAAGACCAAGAAGCTCACAAACATGCGAGCTTCCGGAAGCGATGACAAGGTCATGCTTCCTCCTCCTGTAGTCTTCTCTCTTGAGGAGGCGCTTGAGTATATCCAGGAGGATGAGCTCGTCGAGGTTACTCCGAAGTCAATGCGACTGAGGAAGATCATTCTTAACGAAATCGAGCGCAAGAGAAAAAGTTTCGAGATAAATTGCTAATAACAAAAGTTTTTGTTACCTTTGCGGGCTCAAATCTATTTATGGGTCAGCATGAACGGTGATTTTATAATACCTCTAAATGGATTGGCGACCGGAAGTCATGAGTATGAATGGAAGGTCGGCAAGGAGTTCTTCGAAAGTTTTGAAAACCTTGAAATACTTGATGCAGAGCTGGTTGCGTCGGTTGTTGTGGAGAAGTCGGGGCGTTATCTCGGAATCGATTGTGAGGTCGAGGGAGATGTGACGGTGGAGTGTGACAGATGTCTGGATGAACTGCAGATGCCAATAGATGCTGAGATCAGATTGAGTGTCAAGTACGGTGAGGAGGAATCTTCGGAAGAGCATCGTGAAGGAGAACGTGAGGTCGTGTTTGTTCCTGAGACGGATGCTGAATTCGATATGAGCCAGATAATATACGACTATGTCTGCCTGGCTCTGCCGATGCAGAGGGTTCATGAAGACGGCGAGTGCAACCCTGAAGCCATCAGACATCTCTCTGCGGGAGAGGCTGCGGCTGACGGGACCGAAGAAAACAACCCGTTTTCAGCTTTGAAGGACATGTTTAAATGATTATTAATAATTTAAAAATATAGAACAATGGCACATCCAAAACACAGGGTCTCTAAGCAGAGACGAGACAAGAGAAGAACACACGACGTTGCAGTAGTTCCAACGCTTGCTACATGTTCAAACTGCGGTGCAACAATCATGTACCACAGAGTATGCCCAGAGTGCGGCTACTACAGAGGTCGTCAGATCATCGAGAAGAAGGCTGAGTAGTCAGTTTCTCGAAACGGCCCTGTAGTTCAACGGATAGAATGGAAGTTTCCTAAACTTTAGATAGCAGTTCGATTCTGCTCGGGGCTACAAAGAAGCCAGGCTGAAGAGCCTGGCTTCTTTGTTTTTGTCCGTGTGACCTGATTTTTGTTTGTTTGACCGGCGCCTGCGTAGGAAATTCGTTATATTTGTAATTGTCTAAAACACATTTATCATGAATCTTACATATGAACAGTTAGGTGCCATCTTCAGATTGTGCGTGTATATGATGCAAGCCGATGGCGGAATTACGAGCAAAGAGGTCATCCCTTTCCGCAGGTTTCTCTATCGTTTTGATGGAATGGACCAGGAAATTCTTAATGAAATCATGAGGGTCGGACAGTATGAGGTGACGGATGAACGTGCGCTTCAGCTGATTGCCGGGTTGGATGATGACACAAAACGGGAAGTTGCTGATCTTTTGGCGGACACAGTTGTTTCAGATGGACAGTATTCCGAAAAGGAAGAAGAACTGCTCGATGCCCTGGTTGAATCATGCGGTCTGCCTGCACCCGTAATCGAGGGATATGGTGAAGATAAGATTCCTCCGACCTTCATAGCGGTCAAGACAAGCGGTCTCATTGAAATCTGGCAGACTGAAACAAACGAATGGAGCGAGGTGGAAGGGGCCTTGTGTGAGGCTGTCGGTGCCGAAAGACTTGAGGTCGTACGCTTTACCCCTATTCTTAATCAGTTGACGGAGGAGCTTGGACTGAATGGGCGTCATCTGGTGTTCCTGATGGACCGGAATGCGGCAATGAAGGAGGATGCCTGCGATAACATGACAGGTACGATCCTTTATGGCAGAGGATATGAAATCATGGGTGATATAGTGCTCGCTCTTGAAACGGATGAGGGGTATGATGTGGTAGGAATGGAGTCGTTCAAGAAGGAATGTGCTGTGTTTGATGCGGTCAATGATGCCGTGGGAGGACTGATGAGAATTCCGGAATAAAGGTGGCTATGAAGTTCATGAGAAGAGATTTCAGTGCGATCATCAATATGGGGATCGCACTGTTCCGTGAGAGCGATGACCCGCAGAACGAGGCGGCGCTGCGGAAATTCATGTATTCGTTCAAGCCTTTTGTGCCTGATGACGAACTTCCTGGCGTCATGGCCATAGCCGATGTCCTGGATTTCGATACGGCGGCCGCTGCCGTCTGCAATCTTGGCCATGAGGAGTACATGTGGGCCCAGGAGATACTTGGCGAACTTGCCGAGGCCGAGGGGCAGATGAATGAAAGGCAGCAGGAACTCTGGGACCGTTTCGATGAGATATACTGGGATCTTCAGGAACCGGATGATGACGGCAGGTTCGATGCCTATGCGTAGATTATTACCTTTGGTAATAAGCAAATTATTATTATCTTTGTATGTTTAACCAAACATAAAAAGAAATGAAAAAGGTAATAGCAACTCCAGATGCGCCAAAGGCGGTAGGTCCATATTCACAGGCAATCGAGGTCAACGGCACCCTCTATATTTCAGGACAGATACCTGTAAATCCGGCTGACGGAAAGGTTCAGGAAGATATCGTTGCGGCAGCGCACCAGTCTCTAAAGAATATCGGCGCAATCCTCAAGGAAGCAGGAATGGACTACAATAATGTGGTGAAGACTACTGTCCTTCTTGCCGACATCGCTGATTTCAAGGCTGTCAATGAGGTCTATGCGGAGTATTTTACGGGTGAAAAGCCTGCAAGAGCATGCTATCAGGCGGCTGCTCTCCCTCTCGGCGTAAAGGTGGAGATCGAGGCTATCGCCGTTAAATAATGAGCAGAAAGTCGCTCATACTCTGTCTTTCCCTTTTAGCTGTCCTTATAGCAGGAACAGCCATTGCTGTTGCGTTTCTTTATAAAGGAACGGATTCCGGAAATGATAAGAAGACGTCAAGGATAGCGTCTGAAGAACGTTACAGCCTTTTGGCTGCCGTTCCTTCAGACGCTGTGCTTGTGGCGTGCTTCTCCGACAGGGGACCTCAAAAGCGTCATATGGCAGTGTCCATGCACTATTCAGGCAAGCTTCTGCCTTTGTATGTGTATGATGCAGGAATGCCGGAAGAGACAGGGGAACCTTCGGAAGAGGCGTCTGCCATTGTCAGGGAGCTTGAAGGCAAGGGGCTTGTTGCCCGTTCTGTCGCTGCGGGAAGGGAAATGGTCGTGGCTTCAAAGTCAGAGGTGCTTGTCCAGTCTGCGCTCCGCCATATAGACAAATCAATGTCGATAATGGATGCTCCGGGCTTCCTTGATGCCTGCTCTCTGGTTTCGCGAAAAGATGTGCTTTTCGTTTCCAATGAACATGCATCATATCTGATGCCGGCGGTCTTCACAAAGAAATATTCGGCATATTCCGGATTCGTGACCCGTTTGTCGGAATGGACGGCATTCGATGTTTCGCAGACCGGAACTTCGTTCTCATTGGACGGCTCTGTCGTCTATGATTCGGATGCTTCCGAGTTCATGACAGTGCTTCAGAGGTCGGAACCGTCGCTTTCGTCTGTTTCCGGCATACTTCCGTCATATACGGTCTTCGCAGCATCCTTGCCTCTGGGAAATCTCAGCGGATATGCGGGTGCATACGACGCATTTCTCGATTCACGCCAGCAGCTACAGAAGAACAAGGCACAGAAGAATTCGCTTTCTTCAAAAGCCGGAATACATCCGGATGTGCTGATGGAAGCTGTCGGTGTAAGCGAGGCCGCAGTGGCTTCGTTCATGGTCGGAGGCAAACTCGAGACAGTGAATCTTCTTAAGACAGGCAAGGATATTCCTGAGGTTCTGTTCAAGGGATTGGAAGGTTTCTCAAAGAAGGATTATGTCCCAGCCATCCATAAATGGCCGTATGCGGGTTTTGCGGCTTCCGCATTCGGAAATCTTTTCAGCCGTCAGGATGAGTCATGCTTCACATGGATTGACGGATGGGTCATTTCCGGAAGCATGAAGGCTATAGACGAATATGTCAGCGGCAGGGCGCTGGACTATACCCTTGTCCAGTATATGGCTGACGCGATGCAGCCGGATCTCCTTGCAGAACGCGAGTCGTCTTTCGTGTCATACCTCTCATTCACAGAAGATAACAAGGTTCTTGACGATGTGTTCAAGACTGCGTTCCTGGATCTGATATCCCCTTTGTATTCGGATGGGGAATTGAGTCCGATGGTGTTCTCCGTCGCTCCCGGCAAGTCGGATCCGTCTCTCTCTCTGGAGATACACAATCTTAAGCTTCAGAAGACAAAGGCACCGGCGTTTGAGAGAGATACGACCGTGACCGTTCCTAAGGGACCGTTCCAGGTAAAGAATTCCGGAACAGGAAAGATGAACAGCTTCTATCAGAATTCCCATCTGTCTCTCTGCCTTAGCGAGGATGGAAAGGATCTCTGGGGCGTACCTTTCAAGGAACCTCTCTGCGGTACTGCATATAATGTGGATTATTATGCGAACGGCAAGCTTCAGATAATCTTCGGCGCCGGAAGCAAGATATATCTTATCGACAGGCTGGGACGTTATGTGACAGGATTCCCGGTCGACCTCAAGAAGGAAATACTTCTCGGTCCTGATGTCTATGACTTCAACGGAACGAGAAAATACAATATCATGGTCCTGCACAAGGACAATACGATTCAGATGTACAACCTCAAGGGCGAAAAGCCTGCTTCATGGAAAGGCATAGCAGCAGAAGAGACGATCAAGGCTCTTCCTGAAAGGATTTCCGTGGGCGGAAGCTCGTTCTGGGTGGTCAGGACATCTGTCAGGACAAATATCTACCCGTTCTATGGAGGAGATCCTCTGACGACATTCACGGGAGATCAGATGATAAGGCCTGACAGCGAGATCAAGGTGCTGGACGGCGCGACGGTCGAGGGCGTATGCTATGACGGCAAGCGCAGAAGCGTGACCGTAAAATAAGAATTGTACTTTAACTTGGAAATATTATGGAATTCACATCAGTAAACAAGGTCTTTGAAGCGGCCTTCAAGAAAAACTGGGTACGCCCGGCGATTTCGAACTATCAGGGAGAGACCCTGTGCTTCAGAGATGTAGCCCGCAGAATGGAGAAGCTCCACATCATGTTTGAGGAGTGCGGCCTCGAGAAAGGCCACAAGGTGGCCATCTGCTCGAGGAATCAGGCAAACTGGGCGGTATCCTTCCTGGCTACCATGACATACGGAGCTGTTCCTGTACCTCTTCTCCATGAATTCAAGTCTGCGAACATCCACCATCTGGTGAACCATTCGGAAGCTAAGATTCTTTTCGTCGACGAAGTGATATGGGAGGGACTTTCAGAAAGCGAAATGCCTGAAGTCCAGGCGATCATCCAGGTGAACACGTTCAAGATCCTGTATGCGGCAGACCCGAAGATATATGACGCTAAAGTGCATCTGAACGAGCTCTTCGGAAAGAAATATCCTGAAGCATTCGAACCTGATATGCTCAACTATTATGAAGATTCTGCCGATGAACTTGCGGTCATCAACTATACTTCAGGAACCTCAGGGTTCTCAAAGGGTGTTATGATTCCTTACAGGGCAATCTTCTCCAACATTGAGTTCGGACGCAAGGTGCTGCCGCAGCTTAATCATAATTCCAGAGTGGTGTCAATGCTTCCGTGCGCACATATGTACGGACTCATGTTCGAGGTCCTGTATGAACTGTCTGTAGGATGCCATGTCCATTTCCTTTCAAGGCTTCCGAGCCCTAAGATCATCATGCAGGCACTCGCGGATGTGAAGCCTAGCGTCGTAATCGCTGTGCCACTTGTAATCGAGAAGATATACAAGAGCAAGGTGAAACCTGTGCTGGAAAAGGAAGGTATCAGGTTCCTCATGAGACTTCCTGGTCTTAATCAGGTGATTCTCAATAAGGTGCGTGAGGAACTGGTCAGCGCTTTCGGAGGTGAATTCTATGAAGTCATCATAGGTGGTGCGGCATTCAACAAGGAGGTCGAGGCCTTCTTCAAGAAGATGAACTTCCCGTTCACCGTAGGATACGGTATGACGGAATGCGCACCTATCATCACATATGACGATTGGAAGGAAGAGAAACTGTATTCATGCGGAAAGGCAGCTCCTAACATGCAGGTGAGGATAGAATCCGTCGATCCTGTGAATGTCCCTGGAGAAATCCAGATAAAGGGAGCGAATGTCTTTCTCGGTTATTATAAGAACGAAGAGGCTACAGCCGAAGTCTTTACTGAAGACGGATGGTTCCGTACCGGTGACATGGGCGTCCTTGACGAGGACGGATGCCTGTTCATCAAGGGACGTACCAAGTGTATGATTCTCGGTCCGAGCGGACAGAATATCTATCCTGAAGAGGTCGAGACCGTAATCAACAGCCAGCCGTATGTCGTAGATTCTCTCGTAGTGGAGGATGATGGCGGACTGACAGCTCTTATCTATCCGGATTTCGCCCAGGGAGCCAAGGATGGAATGAATCAGGATGCATTCGTGAAGTATATGGAGGGAACTCTTGTGGAATTGAACAAGGAACTTCCTAATTATGCGAAACTCAAGAAGATAGAGGTTATGTCCGAGGACTTCGAACGTACTCCTAAAAAGAGCATCAAGAGATACTTATATCAGAGATAATATGGAAAAGTTTGACCGCAGCTACATCGAGATGGCAGGCGTCTGGGCCCGCAATTCCTATTGCAGGCGACGTCAGGTAGGCGCCCTTCTCGTAAAGGACAGAATGATCATCTCGGATGGATACAACGGTACTCCGTCCGGATTCGAGAACATATGTGAAGACGAGAACGGGGTTACGAAACCCTATGTCCTTCATGCTGAGGCAAACGCTATTTCAAAAGTGGCGCAATCCGGCAACAGCAGCAAGGGTGCCACATTGTATGTGACTGCTTCTCCTTGCATGGAATGTGCGAAGCTCATAATCCAGGCAGGTATAAAGAGGGTGGTCTATCGAGATGCCTATCGTCTTACTGACGGCATAGACCTTCTTACCAGAGCCGGCATAGAAGTCGAGCAGGTAGACTGACCGTTCTTTTAAAGGAGTATTATGAAGAAGATAGATAATTCAGTAATGGCAGCACTCCTGGGAATTGTTCTGGGAGTGTTTCTTACCTTGGTTTCAGGCAAGGTGTTCGAAAGGAAGGAGTTTGATGGCGATTATAACAGATGGCGCAAGCTGAACCTGATCCTTCAGGAAGTCCAGAAGCACTATGTAGACACCATCGACATGAAGGGAATGACGGATGCCGCCGTTGAAGCCGCTCTTGCGGAACTGGATCCACATTCAGTCTATCTTCCTCCTGTGGAGCTTCAGGAATCGGAAAGCGAGCTTTCAGGAAATTTCGAAGGCATAGGCATAACCTTCAATGTACCTAATGATACGGCCATAGTTCTGAATCCCATTACCGGAGGCCCTTCTGAAAAGGCCGGTCTTCTCCAAGGTGACAGGATTGTAAAGGTGGACGACCGTACCGTAGCTGGTGTAAGGATGCCTCAGGACAGCATGATCCGCCTCATGAAGGGACCGAAGGGAACCAAGGTGAAGATTACCGTCAGCCGTGACGGTACCCTCATCCCTTTTGAAATCATACGTGACAAGATACCCGTTCACTGCGTGGATGCGGCATTCATGATCGATGATGTGACAGGATATATCAAGCTGTCTAAGTTCACAAGGACCACATATGCCGAGTTCAGCCAGGCTGCTGAGAAACTGCTTTCCATGGGTATGGAAAAGCTGATTTTCGATCTCAGGGACAATACCGGAGGCTATTTCGATCAGGCCCTTCTGCTGGCGAACGAGTTCCTCCAGAGAGGAGATGAGATCGTCTACATGGAAGGACTCCATCGCCCTCGTCAGGACTTTGACGCCGACGGCCGCGGCATATTGAAGGAGGTGAAGATATCCGTACTCATCGATGAGGGTTCCGCATCTTCAAGCGAGATCTTCGCTGGTGCCATCCAGGATAACGACAGGGGAGTCATCGTCGGAAGACGCTCATTCGGAAAAGGATTGGTGCAGGAACCGATAAACTTCACTGACGGATCCGGAATCAGGCTTACAGTGGCCCGTTTCCACACCCCTTCAGGCAGATGTATCCAGAAGCCGTACGACGGAGATTATGATTATGACATCTATGAAAGGTACGAGCATGGCGAGATGACCCATGCCGACAGCATGAAGGTGGATACGACGGCTGTCTTCTATACCATGAGGGGACGTCGCGTATATGGTGGCGGAGGCATCATTCCTGATGTGTTTGTCCCTATGGATACGACGAAGGCTACCAGTTTCTATATCCAATGCAACAGAAAGGCTACCCAGATGCGATTTGCCCAGACCATGTTTGACAAGTACCGCGGTGCCTTGGCGGAGATCGACGATTTTGAACGTCTGGATTCATATCTTGACCGCATCGACCTTGCCGGACAGTTCATTTCATATGCCGAGCGTGTCGACGGCATAAAGCTCAAGGAAGGGGAGTGGGGAGAAACCGAAATGTATATGATGCCACAGCTCAAGGCCCTTGTAGGCCGCTTTTCGAAGCTGGGTGACGAAGCCTTCTACCGCTTCTACATCCCGATAGACGACACCATCAAGGCCGCATTGGACCAGTCTGGTGACGTACAATTAGAGCCAGCAGAAGGAGAATGAAAAGGAATGTGCACACACGTCCGGTGATGTCTCCGTGGCTTACATAAAAAGTGATGTCTTCCCGCAGCGGAAGCTTACCTTCGATTACAGCCTGCTCCCACCAGGGAGTGGGCTGTAATATTTTACCCGAAGGGCTGATGATTGCAGATATGCCGGTGTTCGCACAGCGGGCGATCGCGCGTCGCGTCTCGATCGCGCGGAGAGATGCATAGCTCAGATGCTGCCTGTAGCCCGGCGTATTGCCCCACCATGCGTCGTTGGTAATGATGGTCATGGCCTTTGCTCCCTTGAGCACATATCCGGTGTAATACTCTCCGTATACGGATTCATAGCATACGGCGCAGCCGACAGGAATGCGTTCTTTGCTGCTTTCAACATGAAGGAGACTTATCTCATCCTGTCCAACGCATCTTCCCATCACTCCTCCCAGCATGTTGTCGATAGGGCAGAATATCCTCGGATATGGGGTGTGCTCGACTCCTACGACCAGCTTGCTCTTGTGGAATATCTCCGTACGCTGGGTCCCGTCTGTTATAAGTGCCGAGTTGTGCGCCTCGTACCAGAGCCCGTCATCTATTTTGCGCGCTGTGTGGGAAGGTGACTCCTCTGAATAGATATAGTCGTATGAAGAGGCTCCGAACAGAAGGTTTACGCCCGGGTAGTCCTTCAGGAAGGATGTGAATCCTCTCCATGTACGGCTTCTCGGATAGTCCCCGCAGGTTATGTCGTTAGTGAATGTCTCTGGAGCCAGCAGGAGAAGCGGACCAGCAGTCGAATCAGCCTTGCGATGCTTCAGCACCTTCTCTGCTTGCGACAGAAGTATCCCGTTCTGCTGGGCCTGGGTCATAGCCTGGAACTTGTTGTATGGGTCGATGTTCGGCTGGACGATGACTACATCCAGTTCTTCTTCAGATGACATGGCGTCCTGGTATCGGCTTCCGATTGATCCGGAAGCGATAAGCGGACCGGCGAAGAGGATGCAGAGGCCTGCGACAGCAGCGGCCTTTGCCTTGCCGTTCCAGCATTCCCATCTGCCGTCTGAGAGGCTCGTCATGAGCCCGAACACTCCAAGATTGCAGAGCCATATCCATAGCGAGCCGCCCAGGGCACCGGTGAGCTCGTACCACTGGATGGCCCATGTCGTGCGGGCGAATGAGTTCCCCAGCACGAGCCAAGGCCATGAAATTTCAGCGTCAAAATAGAATCTCTCCCATGCTATCCATGTGACCATCAGGAAGATATATGGCAAGGCTCCGGAAAACTTCTTTCTGCTCCATCGGAAAAGCCCGAAGACGAGGGACATCTGCATGGAGTTTGCGAGGATCGCGAATATGCCGCCTCCGACAGTCGCGTTGCAGACCCAGAAGGTGGTGAATGTGTTCCATAGGACGAAAGCGGAATAATGATAGACCCAGACTCTTTTCTTTTCCATCAATGTGGCTATCCTCTCCATGCAGAGCAGAGGGATGAGGCCGAAAAGGGCGAGCAGGCCGGTATGAGGCACAAGAAACGGAACGGACATCATCACTGCAAAGAGCAGTACCATTCCCCAGAGTATCATATTTTCCTTTTTCATCGTTCCAGAACGCTAAACACAGACAAAGATAAGGAAAAATTACTACCTTTGTAAGATATGTGGATAGATATACTTAAAGGTTTTGCAGTAGGCATGTGTGCATCGGCCCCGATAGGACCGATAGCCATTCTTGTCGTACAGAAATCCTTGAGCAAGGGACATAAGGCTGGTTTTGTTTCCGGACTTGGAGCAAGTGTGGTTGATACTCTTTATGCGTCCATAGCGATATTCGCCCTGGCCTTTGCACAAAAGTTCATCGACGACCACCAGAACATGATTCTCCTCGCTGGAGGTGCCGTCCTGATAGCAGTTGGCCTGTCAATGGCTTTCTCGAATCCTTTCAGAAAGCTAAAGGCCGACGGCGAGTCCTCGGTCTCACCGAAGGACTTCGGACAGGCCGTGGCCATGGGCCTGTCCAATCCTATGGCGATATTCGTTATGTTCACCCTTTTCGCCTTCTTCGGACTTGCGAATGATGCTCCGCATACATGGAAGGTGACCCCTATCATTCTGGCTGTGAGCGCGGGATCGGTGACTTACTGGTTCAGCATATCATGGCTTCTGAGCCGTTTCCATGGAAACTTCAGGATGAGGACGATACTGTGGATAAGCAGGATCACGGGGGCATTGGTAGTAATAATCGGCATAGCCTTGCTGGGACAGGGACTCTTCAATGTCTGCTTCAAGGGCATGCCTGTAATCTGATAAGACTATGGAAAAATCTAAGGTGTATTTTACCGATCTGAGGACGGTACCGGGCAACGACCTGCTGACAAAGCTTGAGAAACTCATCAAGAAGGCCGGAATCGCAAATGTCGATTTCGACGGAAAGTTCACAGCGATAAAGATCCATTTCGGCGAGCCTGGAAACATGGCTTATATCCGTCCGAACTATGCGGCCAGGGTCGTGGATGTGGTCCGCTCGCTCGGAGCCAAGGTCTTTCTGACCGACAGCAACACTCTATATTCCGGTGGACGTTCCAATGCCGTCGACCATCTTCATGCTGCAATGGAGAACGGTTTCAACAGGATCGGAGCACACGCGGATGTGATAATAGCCGACGGCCTGAAGGGAACCGACTATAAGGAGGTTCCGTCTGGAGGCCAGTACTGCCCGTCGCCGAAGATCGGTGCGGCCATCGCCGATGCCGATATCGTGATTTCCATGAACCACTTCAAGGGTCATGAGCAGAGCGGTTTCGGCGGAGCGCTCAAGAATCTCGGCATGGGTTCGGCGAGCGTCGGAGGCAAACTGGAGCTCCACTCGTCGTCGCAGCCTTGCATCAATGTCGACAACTGCATCGGCTGCCGCATATGTGAGAAATACTGCCGCCACGATGCCGTCAAGGTAGTGGACCGCAAGGCGGTAATCGACTACAGCAAGTGCGTGGGATGCGGCCAGTGCGTGGCAGTGTGCCAGAAGGAGGCTGCTGTAGTGAAGGATTACGATACATCGGAGATGCTCAACAGGAAGATTGCGGAATACGCATACGCAGTCGTGAACGGCAAGCCGTCGTTCCACATCAGCTTCATAATGAACGTCTCTCCGAACTGTGACTGCTGGAACCATAACGATGCGGCCCTCGTTCCGGACATCGGAATCGCGGCTTCGTTCGATCCGGTAGCCCTCGATCAGGCATGTGCCGACATGGTGATAGCAGCTCCGAGCCTCAAGGGCAATGCCATCGCCGACAAGGACCATGACCATGAGTGCGGATGCGGACATCATCACCATAAGGGTGAGGACAAGTTCCGTATAGTCCATCCGGACACAAACTGGCAGGCCGGCCTCGAATATGGAGAGAAGATAGGACTCGGATGCCGTGAGTATGAATTGATAAAAGTCTGATATAATGGCAGATAAGACAAACAAGACAAAAAAGAAAGGCTTTTCCGGCAATTGGATCGTGCGTAATCTTCTAATTGCCGTGGTCATAGTTACGGCTTTGATTGCCGGTGCCATGATCTTTCTGAATCTGGTGACCCAGCACAATAAGGAACTCTCCGTTCCGGATTTCTCGAACATGAGCGTTCAGGAAGCCGAATATGCGGCATCCCAGGCAGGCATGAGGATCGAGGTCACGGATTCGGTATTTGTGAAGAGAATGAAGAGGGGCTCTGTATACAGGCAGAATCCTGCCCCTGGAGCCAAGGTAAAGGAAGGCAGACGAATCGTACTTACCATAAATGCCGTGAATGCAAAGAAAGTCACGATGCCGAATCTTGTAGGCTTGTCCCTGCGTCAGGCAAAGGCAGAACTTCTGTCCAGAGGACTTGTACTTAACAGACTGGTATATGTCCAGGATATGGCGACGAACAACGTCCTGCGCCAGCTCAAGGGCAACCGGGAAATAGAACCGGGAACAATGGTGGACAGCGAGTCGCCGATAGATCTCGTGCTCGGACTCAACCAGATGGACAACGGTACATATGTGCCTGATGTGACAGGACTCAAGAACATGAGCGCAGTCGAGGCTGTGTTCGACCATTCCCTTAATGTAAAGGGACTCAAGTTTGACGATACAGTCAAGGACTATGACGACAGTCTCAACGCGATGGTTTACCGTCAGGTACCGGAACCGTCGGATACTGTGAGCGTCGCAATGGGGGAAGAGGTGATGCTTTATCTGACCAAGGATGCCGCGAAGATCCCTGTAAAGAAGACTGCCAATGAATAATTATATGGACTTTGAAGACGATCCTATCAAGGATCTGGACCTGGGAGGAGCCGGCGACGAGGTCGCGTATGAGGACGAACAGCAGGAGATGTTCGAGCATTATCGCTTCGACATCTCAGCGGGCCAGGTGCCGATGCGCGTCGACAAATATCTCGCGACGCATATGGAGTACACATCCCGCCACCGCATCCAGCTTGCCATCAAGGCGGAATATATCCGTGTGAACGAGAAGATCGTCAAGGCAAATTATGTGGTCCGTCCGGGCGATGTGATCAAGTTCGTGATGCCTTATCAGCGCCGCGGGCTGGAGATACTTCCGGAGGACATTCCTTTGAACATAGTCCATGAGGACGACGACGTGCTTGTCCTGAACAAGGAGGCCGGAATGGTGGTCCACCCGGGCCACGGCCATTTCAGCGGCACCCTTGTCAACGCCCTTGCCCACCATCTGGGCATCTCGCAAGGCCCTGATGCTGAGGATGAAAGAATGGGAGTACTTGTCCATCGTATCGACAAGGATACATCGGGCCTCCTGGTCGTTGCGAAGAACGACGAGGCCCAGCTCGACCTTGCGAAGCAGTTCTTTGTCCATTCCATCGAGCGTCGCTATGTCGCCATCGTCTGGGGCAATCTGAAGGAAGACGAAGGAACCATCACCGGAAACATCGGCCGCGACCCGAACGACCGCATGAGGTTCAAGGTCTTTCCTGAAGGCGACCATGGAAAGCATGCCGTGACCCATTATAAGGTCCTGGAGCGTTTCGGATATGTGACTGTGGTCGAATGCCGTCTCGAGACAGGCCGTACCCATCAGATCCGTGTCCATTTCAACTGGATCGGCCACCCTCTCTTCAACGACGAGCGCTATGACGGCTCGGAGATCCGCAAGGGAACGATATACGCCAAATACCGCCAGTTCATAGAGAACTGCTTCAAGCTCCTGCCTCGGCAGGCCCTCCATGCCAAGACCCTCGGCTTCGTCCACCCGCGCACAAAGCAGATGGTCCGCTTCGATTCGAAGCTCCCGGACGACATGCAGGCCCTGATCGACAAATGGCGCAAATACTCCGAAAACATGACCCAGTTCCTGGAAGAGGAATAGAAAAAAGAGAGAAGCTCTTAGTCGAGCTTCTCTCCTTTTTCATTGTAAAATTCATTCTGCAGAACCGTGAAGTCGGTGGTTTCGACCACTTCGATCTTGCATCTGTACTTCTTTTTCCATCTTCCGACGATAGATGAGAAGAGACCTCTTGTGAGATAGGATCCGAGGATAGGGTTGACCTTCAATGTCAGGTTTGTCAGTTTCTTCTCCATGACATAGTACGCAAGCCTTCTCTCGATCGCCTCGTCTATCACGACACTTGACGCTATCTTTCCGGTACCGTTGCAGACCGGGCAAACCTCCTGGGTGTTGATCTCGGTTGCGGGACGGACCCTCTGCCTTGTGATCTGCATGAGACCGAATTTCGTGAGCGGGAGGACGTTATGCTTCGCCCTGTCCGATTCCATCAGTTCTACCATCTTCTTGTAGAGGGCGTTTCTGTGCTCGTTGGAATCCATGTCGATGAAGTCCACGACGACTATGCCTCCCATGTCTCGAAGCCGTAACTGTCTCGCTATCTCTTCGGCTGCATAGCAGTTGACGTCGAATGTGTTCTGCTCCTGCTCCTTGTTCTTGGAGCGTGTGCCGCTGTTGACGTCGATCACATGCAATGCTTCTGTGTGCTCGATCACAAGGTATGCGCCCTGCTTGATGGGTACGACCTTTCCGAATGAACTCTTTATCTGTCTCGTTACTTCGAAGTGGTCAAAGATCGGTGCCTTGTCTTTGTAAAGCTTCACGATCTTCTCCTGCTCCGGTGAGATCAGGGAGATGTACTTGCGGATTTCCTCATAGATGGTCTCGTTGTTCACATAGACGTTCGTGAACGAGTCGTTGAGAAGGTCTCTGAGGATGGTGGTCGTCTTGCTGTACTCTGTGAAGAGCAGCTGCACGCCCTTGGATTTCGCCAGTTTCTTCCAGGAGTTCTCCCATTTCTCTATCAGCGAGATCACTTCCGCATCGAGGACCGCCGCGTTCTTTCCTTCAGCGGCTGTGCGGATGATCGCTCCGTAATTCTTCGGGAGGATGCTCCTTACAAGTGTCTCCAGTCGTCTTTTCTCCTCTTTGGAAGAAATCTTCTGGGATACGCTCACCTTCTCGGCGAAGGGGAGCAGTACGATGTTTCGTCCTGCCAATGAAATTTCTGCAGTCAGTCGTGACCCTTTTGTCGAAATCGGTTCCTTTACGATCTGGACTATGATCATCTGTCCCGGGGTGAGCACGTTCTCTATGCGGCCTTCCTTCTCGAGGATCTTGCCTGGCTTGATGTGCTTGTATATCCCCTTTGCATCCGTGTTCGGGTTGATCCTCTTGACGAATTCGTCAAAAGCCTCGAAGTAAAGACCCAGGTCGAGATAGTGGACAAATGCTTCCTTCTCGTCTCCGATGTCGACGAAGGCAGCGTTGAGGGACGGAAGAATCTTCTTCACCTTTCCGAGATATACATCTCCTACCGAAAAGTTGTGACCCTCGCTGGACTCCTTGTTCAGTTCGATCAGCCTGTGGTTTTCCATCAGCGCTATCGATACTTCCGTTGAATTTACGTCAACAATCAGATCTTTTACAGACTCCATCAGGAATTTCAGTGATAAGATTATTTCAAAATAAAGAGGCCGACCAACCTGGTCAGCCTCTTTAGCAGACTGCTAAAATGGCAGACACTGCGAGAAATTACTTTCTCTTCTTGTGTCTGTTCTTACGCAGGCGCTTCTTGCGCTTGTGCGTAGCCATCTTGTGCCTTTTATGCTTCTTTCCGTTTGGCATAATTGATAAGGTTTAAAAATATTATTGTTTTTGAAATTATTTCACTTCGTTTACGAATACCTTGGCAGGCTTGAAAGCTGGAATGTTGTGTGCAGGAATAGTCATCGTAGTGTTCTTTGTGATGTTTCTTGCTGCCTTCTCTGCCCTATGCTTGATGATGAAGCTGCCGAATCCACGGAGATAAACAGGGTTACCCTTACCAAGGGAAGCCTTTACGCTCTCCATGAAAGACTCGATAACAATCTGAACTGTCGCCTTCTCAATGCCGGTTGCCTTTGCAACTTCATTAACAATCTCTGCCTTTGTCATAACTTATTTACTTTTAAAATTTTAAATCAAATACTTTTTGTCGATATATCATGCAAAGATAGGCTGAATTTTTTAATTAGACAAATTAACTTGGCTAAAAATCATTGATTTGCATAATTACATATATAAACCATTGTTTTTCGACTTATCCGTAGGCCTTGCAGAATTTGCAGATGTCTTATGGGGACTGACGATGCTTGTAAATCATAAAATATTGAGAGATAAGTACTTATGATTGGGGTGTGCGGTAGGTACCCCTGCTGAACAGGGGTACCTATGATTATCTGTAAATGTAAGGTCTTATGATTCAGTTACTTGTGTAGAATACATGTCGTAGGTCACTGCAAAAGATGACAATACTACCTGATCAGGTGCCGTAAAACGATTGGCACAGAGATTGACCATATATATATGAACATTGTTTTATGGGAAAAGTCTGCCATTTTGGCAGATTTCTGCCGTGAAGATCCTTCGCTTTGCTCAGGATGACAGAAGTTGTTGAATTGAAAATACATGATGGAAAATATGAAAGATATAATGAATGACATTTTATCCGCTGCTGGTGCAGAAGTGAGCATCATTCCTGTGATGCAGGGAGATGGGGTGATGAAGATAGATGAGTCACAGCTTCCGGATTCATTGCCGATTCTAGCTCTCAGGAATGCCGTGCTGTTTCCAGGTACCGTATATCCGATAACGATAGGAAGAGAAAAGTCCATACGCCTCATAGAGGATGCGGAGCAGCATAATACATTTATAGGTGCCGTCCCTCAGAACGATCTTTCGGTCGAGGATCCGAGGAAGGAGGATCTTTATGGATATGGTACGGTAGCCAAGATAGTCAAGACCCTCGAGATGCCGGACGGTACGATTACCGCGATTCTTCAGGGATACAAGCGTTTCGAGGTGGAAAGCATATATGATTACGACCCCTACATGATAGGTCGTGTCCGCTATCTGGATGATTCCGTTCCGGAAACAGATGTGCAGATACGCATGATTGCAGAGTCCCTCAAGGAAAAGGCTACGCAGATCATCCGTACTTCCACCTTCGTTCCCCGTGAGGCTGCAAATGCCTTGAAGGGAATCGAGAACTTCGAGTTCCTGGTCAATTTCATAGCGACTACCATCGAGGTGGAGAATTTCATGGACAAGGTCGAACTCCTTCAGTACGGGGATCTTCGTGCCAGAGCCATGAAGCTTCTTTCTGTGCTCGATACCCAGGTCGAACTGCAGAAGATCAAGCAGGAGATCAATCAGAAGGTCAAGTCGGAGATAGACCAGCAGCAGAGGGAATATTATCTGAACAACCAGCTCAAGACAATTCAGGAAGAGCTTGGAATGGATGATGTCGAGGAGTTTGCCCAGCTCAGGGCGCGTGCCGAGGAGAAGGACTGGACTCAGGATATACAGGAGATCTTCGAAAAGGAGATGGCGAAGCTTGAGAGATACAATCCTAGCTCTCCTGACTACAGCATCCAGTATAACTATATCAACTTCATGCTGGATCTTCCATGGGGCAAGATGTCTGTGGATAATCTTGACCTGAAGAATGCACAGAAGGTTCTGGATGAGGACCACTATGGTCTTGACAAGGTGAAGGAAAGAATCATCGAATATCTTGCTGTCCTGAAGCTCAAGGGAAACATGAAGTCTCCTATCCTGTGCCTCTACGGCCCTCCGGGCGTGGGCAAGACCAGCCTTGGAAAGTCGATTGCGAGGGCTCTCGGACGCAAATATGTGAGGATTGCATTGGGTGGAGTCCATGACGAGTCGGAGATAAGGGGACACAGAAAGACATATGTCGGAGCTCTTCCTGGACGTATCCTGAACGGTATCAACAGGGCGGGAACATCCAATCCTGTGATCGTTCTCGATGAGGTGGACAAGCTCAGCAGCGATTTCAAGGGTGACCCATCTTCAGCTTTGCTCGAGGCTCTCGATCCTGAGCAGAACACCGCATTCCATGACAACTACCTGGATATTGACTATGACCTGTCGAATGTACTGTTCATTACGACCGCAAACAACATTGATTCCATCCAGCCTGCTCTCAAGGACCGTATGGAGATGATAAATGTCAGCGGATATCTTGCGGAGGAAAAGGTGGAGATAGCAAGGCATTACCTTGTGCCGAAGCAGCTGTCTGAGCATGGACTGGACAGTAACGACCTGAAGTTCAGCAAGGAAACCTTGAACAGGATCATTGACGAGTACACCCGTGAGTCGGGAGTCCGCGGGCTTGAAAAGCAGATAGCGAAGATAGCCCGTGTGACGGCAAAGAAGATGATCATGCGTGAGAAATACAGCAAGAACATCAAGCCGGACCATCTGAAGGAGTATCTCGGTCTGCCGACCAACTCGCATGATGTGCAGAAGGGCAACGAGGCACCTGGAGTCGTTACCGGTCTTGCGTGGACAGCCATGGGTGGCGAGATACTGTTCATAGAAAGCTCCGTAAGCAAGGGAAAGGGAAACCTTTCTATGACTGGTAACCTCGGAGATGTGATGAAGGAGTCTGCGCAGATAGCCTTCCAGTATATCAAGGCCCATCCTGAGATGGCGGGACTGACATATGAGGAATTCATCGAGAAGGACATCCATGTCCATGTGCCGGAAGGTGCAGTCCCTAAAGACGGCTCGTCAGCCGGAATCACTATGGTCAGCTCTATGGTGTCGGCCTATCGTCAGCAGACAGTGAAGAGCGGCATCGCCATGACGGGAGAGATGACCCTTCGCGGACGCGTACTGCCTGTCGGTGGTATAAAGGAGAAGATCCTTGCAGCCAAGAGATCCGGTATCCACACCATCGTCATATCGGAGGAAAACAGAAAAGATGTGGATGATATAAAGGATATTTACGTAAAAGGTCTTACCTTTGTATATGTCAACAATATACATGAAGTCATAGAGTATATATTTAATTGATATGGATTCCAGTGACCCCCGCCCACTTTGTGGGCACCCCCTAGCCGGGGGTGGCATGTCACTTACATCCATATTCAATTAAATATGATGTAAGACCATATACTATGGAAGTACGCATAGAACAGAGTTGGAAGAACGCACTGGCAGACGAATTCGGGAAACCGTATTTCGAATCGCTCGTGCGTTTTCTTCATAAGGAAAAGGCGGAAGGACAGAAGATATTCCCTCCCGGGGGGCAGATATTCAGAGCCTTCGAACTTACTCCGTTGGACAAACTGAAAGTTGTCATCCTGGGTCAGGACCCATATCATGGATACGGTCAGGCTCATGGTCTGTCCTTTTCAGTCCCTGAAGGCGTGCCGGCTCCGCCGTCTCTCAAGAACATATTCAAGGAAATAGAAACCGACCTCGGTATCCATATGAGCGGTTATCCTAATCTTGAGAAATGGGCCCGTCAAGGGGTGCTTCTTCTGAACGCGGTGTTGACTGTCCGTGCCGGAGCCGCTGCTTCTCACAGCAAGATCGGCTGGGAAGAGTTCACGGATGCAGTGATACGCCATATATCAGATAATTGTGAAGGTGTGGTCGTCCTTCTGTGGGGTAATTTCGCAAGAAGCAAGAGTGTCTTGATCGACCGTTCGAAGCATCATGTCCTTGAGGCTGCGCATCCGTCTCCTCTTGCCCGTGGAGCTTTTTTCGGATGCAGACATTTCTCGCAGACCAATACCCTGCTTAGGGCACAGGGAAAGGCTCCGATTGACTGGATGTTATGATGTATATCTATTTGTATGTCAGGAGGTTAGTCGAAAACACCTGCGTCATATGTCACAGGCGTTTTAGTGTAAGTGATTGAAAATGAAAAGAATTGCAATGTTTCCAGGATCGTTCGATCCGTTTACAGCCGGCCATCTTAATATTCTCAAGAGGGCTTTGACCATGTTTGATGAAGTCGTTGTGGCGATCGGAGTCAATATTGATAAGAGAGGATTCTTTCCTAATGAAAAGAGGATGGACATAATCAGGCAGGCTACTGCCGGTCTGGATGGGGTCAGCGTCATCCAGTATGACAATCTTACCATTGACAAATGCCGTGAGCTTGGTATCA
>JAFQAT010000017.1 GCA_017399865.1 Bacteroidales bacterium
AGACCTGTGTTGTTCACACCATAACCTGCGTCGCAACGCTCCTTTGCTGCACGTGAAGCAACGTCACGAGGCACGAGGTTACCGAATGCAGGGTAACGGCGCTCGAGATAGTAGTCACGATCCTCTTCTGGGATGTCCACTCCCCTCTTTGTACCTGCCTGAAGCGCCTTTGCATCCTCAAGTTTCTTAGGTACCCAGATACGTCCGTCGTTACGGAGCGACTCTGACATAAGGGTAAGTTTAGACTGCTGGTCTCCGTGTACAGGAATACATGTAGGGTGGATCTGTGCGAAGCAAGGGTTTGCGAAGAATGCACCCTTCTTGTAGCACTGCCATGCTGCAGAACCGTTTGAGTTCATTGCATTGGTAGAGAGGAAGTAAGTGTTTCCGTAACCACCTGTAGCGATAACGACTGCATGAGCACCGAATCTCTCGATCTTACCTGTAACAAGGTTTCTTGCGATGATACCTTTTGCCTCACCGTTGATGAGTACTACATCAAGCATCTCATAGCGAGGATAGCTCTTTACAGTACCTGCGGCAATCTGACGGTTAAGGGCAGCATATGCACCGAGAAGGAGCTGCTGACCGGTTTGTCCGCGGGCATAGAAGGTACGGCTGACCTGCGCACCTCCGAAAGAGCGGTTGGCGAGAAGTCCGCCATATTCCCTTGCAAAAGGAACACCCTGTGCAACGCACTGGTCGATGATGAGGTTGCTGACCTCAGCAAGACGGTATACGTTTGCCTCGCGTGCACGATAGTCTCCTCCCTTGATTGTATCATAGAAGAGACGGTAGATCGAGTCGTTGTCGTTCTGGTAGTTCTTTGCTGCGTTTATACCACCCTGTGCTGCGATAGAGTGAGCACGACGTGGTGAATCGCTGATGCAGAACACCTTTACATTGTAACCAAGTTCACCAAGCGAAGCAGCTGCAGATGCTCCACCGAGACCTGTTCCTACAACAATGACTTCGAGTTTTCTTTTGTTGCCTGGGCTGACAACACGGATCTGAGATTTGTGCTTTGTCCATTTCTCTGACAAAGGTCCCTCAGGAATCTTAGAAATAAGTTTTTCGGCCATTTTATAGAGTGTTAAATGAAATTTCGGCACAAGTTTAATGAAAAACGGCCGATTTACCAATTAAATCAGCCGTTTACCTATTATTTATGATAGGTAAATATTTACCTTTACTCTGGATGACATGAAGAATCTAAAATAAAGTCGGATCATCAAGGTTGATATTCCCTTTCTCAAGCCCGAGATGGCGGTATGCAAGCTCGGTCGCTTCCCTGCCTCGAGGTGTACGCATGATAAATCCTTCCTTAATAAGGAAAGGTTCATATACTTCTTCCAAAGTACCCTGATCTTCACCTACTGCAGTAGCTATGGTATTCGCTCCAACAGGACCACCCTTGAATTTAGTGATGATAGTCTTAAGTATCTTATTGTCAATGGCATCCAATCCTCTCTTATCTATATTGAGAGCATCCAGAGCGTAACGGGCAATCTGAAGATCTACGCTTCCGTTGCCCATTACCTGGGCAAAGTCGCGGACTCTTCTAAGAAGGGAGTTGGCGATACGTGGAGTGCCGCGGCTTCTCAATGCTATCTCATATGCAGCATCCTGTTCTATATCTACCTTCAATATCGACGCACTTCGTTTTACGATTTTGACCAGGGTAAGGGTGTCATAATACTCCATTGCGCATGTAATTCCGAAACGGGCACGTAAAGGAGATGTCAGAAGACCGCTTCTGGTAGTTGCTCCTACCAAGGTAAAAGGATTGAGAGAAATGCGTACGGAACGTGCTCCGGGACCTTTGTCAATCATAATATCGATGACAAAATCTTCCATAGCGGAATATAGGTATTCCTCGACGACAGGGGAGAGACGGTGGATTTCATCGATGAAAAGCACATCGCCCTCCTCGAGAGACGTAAGAAGTCCGGCAAGATCACCAGGTTTGTCCAGTATGGGACCTGAAGTCACCTTCATATTCACACCGAGTTCATTGGCTATGATATGGGCCAATGTTGTCTTTCCAAGACCCGGAGGACCATGGAAAAGAACATGGTCGAGAGATTCCCCTCTCATCTTTGCCGCAGCAACGAATATCTTAAGATTCGAGACAATCTTGTCCTGTCCCGTAAAGTCTTGAAGGTCCTGCGGGCGGATTATTCCGTCCAATTCCTTATCTTTGCCTTCGCTGATATTGTGGGGATCGAAGTCGGTAGCCATGTCGTCATCAAAATAATTATATACAAATATATATATTTTATTTAAAAATATGATGATGATATTATCGTTGTTGATATGTTGAAAACTCAAATTTATTATTGAGTATCAGTATTTTATATTTATAAAAACATGTTGAAAACCTTGAAGTGAAGTCATTGATAAATTTTTCTTAAAAAACTTTGAAATTATTTCCGGCTGCCGGAATATACGGAATTTCGGAATTATATAATTTACTTATCATATGTTTTCAACCGGGTTTTAAACAGTTTTTCAACGGAAATTAAGACAAAATGTTAATAAGTACGGAATCAATAAGGATATTAGCGGATAAAGTACGTACATCTGAGGAAACATTCTGCACCGGACTATTTCTTTCTGCAAGATGGTTTGTGCTTTCGCAGCTTGATCATGAAGGATTTCAGATGATCGTGCTTCCTGACAAGGATTCTGCAGAATACTGTGCTGCGGATCTCTATAATCTTATTGAAGGGGACAGAGTATTCTTTCTTCCGGATTCAGGAAAAACTCTTGAAAGAAGCAATTATAAATCCACTCTCGGAGTGCAGAGGACTTCTGCAATAGGAAAGATAATAGAATATGACGGAAGCCAGCTTATAATAGTGACCTATCCTTCTGCGCTAGAAGAGGGGATTCCTGACCAGGGAAGCATCAGAGAATCCGTGCTCCATCTTTCTGTAGGTGATGAAATAAGTCATGAAGGTATAGTAGAAGCTATGTTTGCAAACGGATTCGAAAGAGTGGATTTCGTAGCCGAACCAGGACAGTTTGCAATAAGAGGGGCGATAGTAGATATATTCTCATATTCATATAATGATCCTTTCCGTATTTCGTTTTTCGGTGATGAAATTGATTCGATAAGCGTATTTGACTGTAATACACAGCTTTCCAAGGAGAAGGTAAACAGTATCCAGATATATCCTGACATAATACATTCTGAAGACGAGACTTCGTTCGTAAGCGTTACAGATATTCTTCCGGACGATTCATTGATATGGCTCGATTCGTCAGATATGTACAGAAACAAGGATTTCTTCAATGGACTTGAAAGATTCAGAAGGATCTATATGGAACTTCCTCTTTCTCGTCAGAATGAGGACGCTGTAAAGTTCAATATTTCTCCTCAACCTGTTTTCAACAAGAATTTCGAACTTCTTTCCGAAGACATAAGGAAGCATCTGGAGGATGGATACAGGGTGAGGATATATGGAGATAAGCAGTCTCAACTTGAAAGACTGAAGTCCATACTTTCCCAAAACGGAAACATTCTTCCGGAATTCATAACAGGATGCAATATTCATAACGGATTCATTGACAATGAGAATAAGGTCTGTTGTTACAGTGATCATGAAATATTTGACCGTTTCCATAGAGTAAGCATCAGAAGAACTGTAGAAAAGAGTGAGCAGCTTACTCTGAATGACCTGACTTCATTTTCGATAGGGGATTACATCGTCCATATAGATTATGGAGTCGGAATATTCGGTGGTCTCGTGCGTATGAAGGATGACAAGGGCAGGATGCATGAAGTGGTGAAGCTCATGTATAAAGATAATGATGTGGTCTTTGTATCTGTTCATGCTCTTCATAAGATATCCAGATATAAATCGAAGGATTCCGAGCCTCCTAAGATCCATAAGCTGGGATCCAAGGCGTGGCAGAACCTCAAGGCCAGCACCAAGTCAAAGGTTAAGGATATCGCTAAGGACCTTATACAGCTTTATGCAAAGAGAAAGAGCGTCAAGGGATTTGCTTTTTCAGCTGACACATACATGCAGCAGGAACTGGAGTCTTCGTTCATGTATGAGGATACTCCTGATCAGGAAAAGGCGGTATATGCAGTGAAGCGTGATATGGAAGACGATTGTCCTATGGACCGTCTTGTGTGCGGAGACGTCGGATTTGGAAAGACGGAGGTTGCCGTCCGTGCTGCATTCAAGGCTGTTGCAGACAGCAAGCAGGTTGCCGTACTGGTTCCTACCACCATCCTTGCACTTCAGCATTTCAATACTTTCAAGAACAGACTGAAGGATTTTCCTTGCAATATTGATTATGTCAGTCGTCTTAGAACAGCTAAAGAGATTTCCGATATTCAGAAAAGACTGAAATCCGGTACCCTTGATATCGTGATAGGAACTCATAAACTTATCGGAAAAGGATTTGAATTCAAGGATCTTGGTCTGCTTGTTATCGATGAAGAACAGAAGTTCGGAGTAGGAGCCAAAGAGAAACTTCGTCAGCTCAAGGCTTCAGTAGATACCCTTACCCTTACAGCTACCCCTATTCCCCGGACCCTGCAGTTTTCTTTGCTTGGTGCAAGAGACCTTTCGATAATAAGCACTCCGCCACCTAACAGAATTCCTGTCCAGACCGAGATAATGCTGTTTGATCATGATGAAATCAGAAAGATAATAGATTATGAATTGAACAGGGGAGGACAGATATTCTTTGTTCATAACAGGGTCGAAGAACTTCAAGCTATCCATGATATTCTTCACAGACTTGTTCCTGACATGAAGATATGTGTGGCTCATGGACAGATGGAGGCGAAAGTTCTTGAAAACAAGATTCTTGATTTTATGGCCGGGGATTATGATATGCTTTTGTGCACTACCATCATTGAAAACGGTCTTGATATTCCGAATGCCAATACCATCATCATAAATCAGGCTCAGAACATAGGCCTTAGTGATCTTCATCAGCTTCGAGGCAGGGTAGGACGTTCGAACAGAAGGTCGTTCTGTTATCTGATTGTACCTCCTCTTGTTTCGATAACAGAGGATGCACGTCGCAGACTGAAGGCAATCGAATCATTCTCTGATCTTGGCAGCGGATTCAATATCGCCATGCAGGATCTTGATATCCGAGGAGCAGGAAATCTTCTTGGTGCAGAACAGAGCGGATTCATAACTGATATGGGATTTGAAACCTATCAGAAGATACTTGCCGAGGCTATGGAGGAACTTGGTGTCGAGGCAGGATTGTCATCAAAGAACACTCCTGACAATTTTGTTGCTGATTGTACTATAGAAACAGATCAGCTTGCTCTTATTCCTGATTCATATATAGATCTTACGGCAGAAAAGATCAGAATATACAAGGAACTTGATTCTTTATCTACGGAAAAAGAGATGGAACAGCTGAAGAGGAAGCTTGCCGACCGTTTCGGAGCTATTCCTGAAGAACTTTCAAGACTCTTTGAAATAGTAAGGATAAGACAGCTGGGACAGAAACTTGGATTCGAAAAGATAATAATAAAGAACGGCGTAATGATAGCCTTCTTCATATATAATCCTCTATCACAGTATTACAGAAGCGACAGATTTTCAAAGATACTTGAGAATATAAGTCTCAATCCTAAGATATTTGAACTCAAGCAGAACGACAATAAGTTGAGAATTTTTGTCCGTAATATAGATACATTGTCAAAAGCATACGATGTTTTGAGAAAATTGTGATATATGGTTTAGATTTAATTTTGTATTTTTGCAGTTGATATAAAAGCGTTTAAAGTGGCTTCACTCATCATAGATATAGGAAATACGGCATTGAAAGCCTCATGGTGTGATGGAATGACTATAGGAAAGACATTCAGATACCAAGGCGAAAGAATGTTTGATTTCATTTTATCACTCACATCGAAATCCAGACCGGAAACCATAGTTCTCAGCAGTGTAAGACATTTTACGGAAAACAATATAAGGAGAATAGAACAGGAATGTGAAAAACTGATAATATTCGATAAGGAACTATTTTCCAGATACGACATACCTGATTATATAACTCCTGACAGGGCAGCTTCAATAATAGCATCAAGATATCTTTTCAAAGGAAAAGGTATCATGATCTTTGATTTCGGAACTACATTAAGCATTGATTTTCTTGATGAATCAGGAAAATATGAAGGAGGAAACATATCTCCGGGATGCAGGACCAGATTCAGATCGTTGAACAGATACACGAAATCCTTACCTCTTGCCGATGCTCCTCAGACTGATTCTTATCCTGGAACCGGTCTTATATCTTCAATGGAATCCGGAGTGGTTTCAGGCATAATATTTGAATTGGAAGGATATATTTCCCGCCACACTGAAAAAATATCTGTTTTTACAGGTGGTGATGCGATTTATTTTGCAAAACGGATGAAAAACTCCATCTTTGTAGTTTCTAACCTAGTTTTGATGGGGTTAGCATTAATTGCGGTTGAATATGATAAGAAAGATTGAAAAGATACTTCTGTTGTCAGTATTTCTCATCATAAGCTTTTCTGTGTCAGCACAGGAAGGAGCTTATGGTGCGTATTCTCCATATTCGATATTCGGAATAGGAGACATTTCAAAGGAAGGCACTGCATACAACAAGAGTATGGGAGGAACCGGTATCGCAACAAGGAACAACAGATATATAAACTATCTGAATCCTGCTGCAGTTACAGCAAGGGATTCTCTTTCGTTCATGGCGGACTTCGGACTTGTACAGAACAACAAGATGTTTGCCCAGGGTGATATAAGATCAGGAAACAATACTTTCAACATATATGATTTCGTGATGACCTTCCCTATATGGAGATCATCTGCATTCATGGTGGGAATAACTCCATACAGTGATGTAGGATATGATTTTTCATCCATTGAAACAGATCCTGAGATTATTGGAAACACAGGAAACGTATCTTATGATTCATATGGTATAGGAAGTGTATATCAGGCATTCATAGGTGCAGGAGCTACATTCTGGAAGAAATTCTCGGTGGGAGCAGAAATGATATATTACTTCGGAAGCATCGACAAAGTCACGAATATGAATTATTCCTCAAGTTCATACAGATCCCTGAACAGCGGAAGTGAGCTTTCCCTGAAAGGACTTACAGGAAAATTCGGACTTCAGTATGAACAGAAACTTGGAGGAAATGTATCGATGATTCTTGGAGCTACCTACAAGATGGGTACGGACATGAAGGGATATTCTACGAATTTCAGATATGCAAACCAGTCGACCGTTACGGATACATTGAAATATTCCGTAGATACATTGGCAAGATCTGGTATGAGATTCGGAGATGAACTTGGATTGGGAATATCTTTCAAGGGAGGAGATAAATGGAGTGCTGAATTCAATTATCTCAGGTCTGATTGGAGAAAATCAGGAATGGACAAGGCTCCGGGATTTGCCGCTATAGGAACTTCGAAGTTTTCATCTACGGTATCGAACTCTTTCAGAGCAGGATTTGAAGTGGTTCCCAACAGAAATGACATAAGGAATTATTTCAGAAGATGTACCTACAGGGCGGGTATGTATTATGATCAGGCTTATTACAAGCTGGATGGAAATAATGTGAATTCGGTGGGTCTGACCTTCGGTCTGACTCTTCCGATCGAGAATGAATACAGAAAATATAACGGAATCACTCTTGGAGTAGACATGGGACAGAAAGCCAGTTCCAGAAAAGATATGATAAGGGAAAGATATGTGATGTTTGTCATCGGCTTCAATATCCATGATCTGTGGTTCATAAAGAATCAGTATCAGTAAAATAACTGCATATAAATAAAAACATCCTATAACAACATGAAAAAGATTGTACTGTTAATTTCCATTGCTGCAATGGCATTGTTTGCAAGCAGCACAGTTTCAGCTCAGGGAAAGTTCGGTCCTGACAGCGCAGAGTGTATCAAGTATCTCTCGTATTATACAGAGTACTACAAGCAGAAGAACTATGATTCAGCTCTTCCTAACTGGAGAGAGGCTTACAGGCTTTGTCCTCCTACAGCAAGGTATTCTCTTCTCTCTGACGGAACAACTCTTCTCAAGAAGGTTCTTCAGCAGAATTCAAAGAATCCTATCTATAGGGAAGCGCTTATTGACTCTATCATGAAGATTTATGACGAGCGTATCCAGTATTGGCCAAAGTATGCTACAAGCTCGCTCAACAACAAGTCTCTTGATATGTATAACTTCATGAAGGATGAGCCAGAAAAGCTTTATGAAGGCCTTACAGCTGCTGTAAACGAGCTTGGAGTAAAGGCAAGAGCAAACATCTATCTTTTCCAGATCAGCACTGCAGTAGATCTTTACAAGGATGGAAAGCTCGATCCTGAATCTGTTATAGCTGCATATGAGAATGCTGTAAAGAACATCAGTGCAATGCCTGCAAAGAATGATGTAGAGAAGAGAAGCAATGAAAAGACAATAACAGATATCGAAAGTCTCTTCATAGCAAGCCAGGTGGCAAGCTGTGAAAACCTTATCACCCTCTTTACTCCAAGATATGAGGCTGACCCTCAGAATCTTGATCTTGCAAAGAATATTGTAAGAATGATGGGTATAACTGAAGGATGTACTGACAACGACCTCTTCCTTAAGGCTGTTACAGTAATGCATCAGATGGAACCTTCCCACACTTCAGCATACAACCTTTACAAGCTTTATGCTGGACGTGCAGATGTTGACAATGCAGTCAAGTATATGACAGAGGCTATAGAGAACGCTGAATCAGACGCAGTAACTGACGGAGGATACCAGTATGAGCTCGCTGCATTCTGCTACAAGAACGGTCAGACTGCAAAGGCGGTATCTGCTGCAATGGCAGTTCCTGAACTTGATCCTTCATTGTCAGGAAAGGCATATATGCTTATAGGAACAATCTGGGGCAGCCTCCCATGCTCAGGAAACGATATCGAGCAGAGAGCAAAGTATTGGGTTGCTGTAGATTATATGAACAAGGCAAAGGCTGCTGACGAAACTCTTGCCGAAAGCGCCAATGACCTTATCAGACAGTATGCCGCTTATTATCCTCAGACAGCAGAAGCATTCATGTACGATGTGACTGACGGACAGTCATACACCGTTTCATGCGGAGGTCTGAGAGCGACTACAACAGTAAGGACCCAGAAATAATCTGATTTGAAAAGACCGGGACATATCCTTAAGATGATTGCAACCGCTGCGGCGGTTGCATTCGTCGTTTATTCATGCAAAGGAAAACTTGCTGAAGCAGAAGCCATCAATCTGGGTGAAACACCTGTCCAGAAGGTTGACGACATGTTCATTGTCCAGACTGAAAACAGCATAATACAGCTGAGGGCGGAAGCTCCTCTTATGGAAAGATACGAGAACGATTCTCTTTCGTATGAACTATTTCCTAAGGGTATATCGGTTTTCGGATATACTGAAGAAGGATTGCTTGAGACAGAAATTCTGGCTGACAATGCAAGGCATCTCAAATACAAGGACGGAAGGGAGACATGGGAAGCTTTTGGAAACGTGGTGGTCAAGAACCTTATGAATCAGGAAACCATGGAAACCGACACTTTGTACTGGGACCAGAAGAATGAAAGGATATATACTCATTGTTACGTGAGGATGTATTCTCCTGACGGATTTGCTCAGGGATATGGAATGGAGTCTGACCAGAGGGCAAGAGATACGGAACTCTTCAATCCGTTCAACAATTATGCGATAATGAGTCAGGACAGCACCAAGGTTGTCATTGATTCTGTTAATTTTATAGGTCCTTTGCTAAAAAAATAGCGTCAGATTTACAGAAAATTGTTAACTTCGCCCCCTCATGTGCAATTGTGTGCATGGAAAAACAGAAAATAATCTAAAACAAACAATAAAATGGCAGTTCTTGAAACAATTCGTGTAAAGCTCGGCATTTTCATAACAGTGCTCATCGCAGTAGCGCTGTTGTCTTTCATTATCGACCCGAGCACACTTCAGTCTGTGTCATCATCGATGTCTTCGAAGTATGACGTAGGTGAAATCGACGGAAAGGCGATTTCATATACTGATTTCCAGGCTGATGTAGACAGGTTCACAGTTATCAACGAGATCATGACAGGCTCTTCTGTACAGAATGAGGAAATGCAGGTCTCTATCAGAAACGCTGCATGGCAGTCTCTCATTGACAAGCATCTCTTCATCAGAAATGCAAAGGCAGCAGGTATCAACGTCGGTGAAGAAGAAATCGTAGACATCATCTCAGGTGTCATCGATTCTCCAGTATTTACTCAGAATCCTGCATTCTGCGATGAGAACGGAGTATTCTCTCCAGCACTTCTCAGCGATTTCGTAAGCTATATCTCAACTGACGAGACAGGACGTCTCCAGATGTACTGGGATTATCTTATTGAATCTGCTACTAACCAGCAGTATTATGACAAGTATTATTCTCTCTTCGCACAGAGCAATGTCGTGAATCCTCTCATGCTCACAAATGAGATAGAGGCTAACAACAGCACCTTCGATGTTGAGTTCGTGATGGTACCTTACGGTTACACACAGGATTCTACAGTCGTGGTTTCTGACAGCGAGATCAAGAAGTATTATGACAGCCACAAGAAGTTCTTCCAGCAGCCTGCAAGCAGGGATATCGAATATGTAGTGTTCGAGGTGGTTCCTTCAGCTGAAGACATTGCAGCGGCTAACGAAGACCTTGTAAAGGTTTATGACGAGTTTGCTGCAGCAGAGAACATGAAGAGCTTCCTTCTTGCAAACTCTGACAGACAGTATGATGCAACCTGGTATAAGGCAGGTGAGCTCAACACTGTAGCGAAGGTTGTCAATGACTTTGTATTCGCTGACAAGGCAAAGGGTGTTTCTGAGGTTCTTTCAAACGGAAACACATTCTATGCAGTACGTATCATGGAAGAGGCTATGGTTCCTGATTCAGTGTTCGTGAAGTATGTTCCTGCAACATCTGAGAACGTAGACAGCCTTCTCAACACAGTTGATCCTATGTGGATCACTCAGGTTCCTGGTTTCGAGGATGTCATGACTGCAAAGAAGAACAGCAAGGTTACTGTAGGTGGTCTTACATTCGAGGTTGTTGACAGGACTGCTCCTGTAGCAAAGAAGAGGGTTGCTGTTCTTGAGAAGACAGCTGTTCCAAGCAAAGAGACAGTGAACGGATATTATTCACAGGCAAACACTCTCGCAACAAAGTCTGCAGGAAAGTACGAGAACTTCCAGGCAGCCTGCACAGAGGAAGGCGTATATGCACATCCTGTAAACAGAATGCTTGAGAGCGCAAGCCGTCTCGGTTCCGTAGACCATACAAAGGAAGTTACAAGATGGGCATTCGAAGCTAAGGTCGGTGACGTTTCAAACATCATCACAGTTGACAATAACTACTTCATAGTAGCTGCCCTCAAGGGTATCCACAAGGAAGGCTATGCTGATGTAAAGGAGGTTGCATCACAGATCAAGAACGTTCTCTATATGGAGAAGGCAGGTGAGAAGGCCGCTGCTGAAGTAGCGGAGAAGATCGCAGGCAAGGGTTCTATGGAAGCTGTTGCAGAAGCTCTTTCTACTACAGTAAGCACAAAGGAAGGAGTTGCATTCTCATCCCTCACTTCACAGGGTCTCGATACTAAGTTCATCGGTGCAGCTTCTGTTGCTGAAGACGGTCAGATCTGCGGTCCTGTAGTAGGAAATGTAGGAGTATATGTATATAAGGTTACAGGCCGTGATACAGGTGCTTTCTATACAGAGGATGACGCAAAGGCATACGATGCCCAGAAGACACAGTACACGACTCAGGCAGTAGTTTCTGTAATGATGGAAGATGCCGAGGTCAAGGACAACAGAGCCCGTTTCTTCTAAGACAGACTTTAAATATAATCATATTTTCTCCTGATGGTCAATGCGACTATCGGGAGATTTTTATTTTATGAATGTTAAAAATTTGGAAATATTTATATTGAAATCTATATTTGTAAAAATCCCATTATTATGAAAAGACTTCTTATACTCATCACTGCCTTTTTTACGATCTGTGGCAGTGCGATTGCTCAGGACCAGACCGGGTTATCAAAGAAACAGATGCGTGAAATAAGAAAGATTTCAAAGACTCTAGCAAAGAAGAACATAAAAGAGGGATGGGAACTCATAGAGTCTACGACGATGCGTAAGGCTGTTGAGCAACTTCAGATCAGAAAGGCTCAGAAATGTCAGGAAATAGTAGGCATTACCTATGGTAAGAAGGATATGGTTGTTGCAAAGACCGCAGCCAGAAACGCAGCCATAAATGAATATGCCGAATATTGCAGATCAATAGTGACAGCTCGGATAAATACTGATATAAAGGATATTTCCGGGGAAGAAGCCAATAATCTGGTTGCCGGATATCTAAGAGAGGTCGCAATGGAAATGGATGGCGAACTTCAGCCTGTATATTCTCTTTTCCGTCGTGACAGGAAAGGTAAAATAGATGTCAAGATATATTATGTAGTAGATGTTGACAATGCTCTTGCTGCAAGAAGAAAGGCACTTGAAAATGCTGCAAGAGAGATGGACCTTTCCAACAGGTTCGGTGATAGGATATCGGATTTTGTCGTAAAAGGATATGATGATCTCAAGACTATTGGAGAATAGTTATGAAACGAAGTGTATTTCTTTGTCTTCTGACCTTGATCGTATGTTTTTCTGCAAATTCACAGACTTACAGGTCAGAAAGGACCAGACCTGCTTGGATACGTAACCAGCCTGTTCCTTCAAACGAAACATTCGTATATTCACTCCATCATGACTATGCATCTGCTGTAGATGAAGCGAGAACCAAGTGTCTTAACGATCTTATATTCAGCAGTGGATTTGAAAAAGGAATGGTCGTTGTTACTGATGTCAATACAACTATATCCTCTTCAATGATTTGGCAAGGAGACAGACTTGTGGAAAATGATGAGGATTCATTCGTTGCCAATACTTCAATGAAAGGAAAGGAACACCCATTATCTGTAAGGAGAGTTGCAGAGTATTGGGAAAGGGACAGATACACAGGCCAGTACCATATGTATGTCCTGTATGAACGTTCCGTGGGTGAAATGGAGCCTAAGTTCGATAATGTCCGTATTACTGACAGATACGGGGCAGGTGCTTTCTGCAGATCCATAATTCCCGGATGGGGTCAGATATATAAAGGCTCGACTGTAAAGGGAATCCTTATGTTCGGTGGAGTCGCTTTGACGGCAGGTACTGCGCTCATGACTGAAGGAATGAGAAAGTCTTATACAGACAAGATGAACATCTGTCTCGGAAACAATAGTACTGCGGACGATTCCAAAGCTCAGGCATTCTATACTCTCTCACAAAATATGGAATTATACAGGAATTTATCCATAGGAGCATGTGCTGCCATATATATTTATAACCTGATTGATGCTGCAGTGGCTCCAGGCGCTGCAAGAATAGTTCCTGTCATTTCTCCTGGAGGCGGTGTAGGAGTAGGTTATTCTAAAAAATTCTGATTATGAAAAGACTGTTTGCTGTTTTCTTCATGCTTCCTTTGCTGGTGGCATGTCCTTCTGTCGATGATATACCTGATTTCAATGGAGCTGTCAATGGTACTGTTATGTATAAGGATCAGCCTCTTGAAGGAGTGGAGATCGCTCTTTCTCCTGGAGGAATAACTTTCGTTACAAAAAGTGACGGTACATATTTCTTTGAAGATCTAGTTTCCGGAGCCTATACCCTCACATACAGGAAAAAGGGATACAAGACAGTCACCAAGAACGTGAACATATCTGCAGGAACCAATATTCTTGTAGAAATCAATATGGAAATTGACGGAAATCTTGTCACAGCCGATACTGGTATATTGAACTTCGGAAAGCAGTCCAAGGTCATGACTTTCAATATAGTAAATCAGCTGGATAGGGTAGTGTCATGGGAAATCCGTCAGGATAATCTTCCTGCATGGGTGTCGTTCAAGTCTCTCTCGGGAGATGTACCTGCCAATAGTCAGAACCCTGTTTCCGTGACTGTCGACAGATCTAAGGTAAAAGGTGAAACGGATTCTTTTTCTTTGGATATTGATATTTCTACAGGAAATGCACTTTCAGTCAAGGTGAATGTTGAAGCAGGAAAGATTCCGAAGATAGAAATAAGCCCTATCGCAATAGGATATGATTATTATCAGATGGAATTCATCAGGGGAGAAAACTGTACCAGATATTGTCTTGGCGACGACCTTACCGCCGATATCGATATAGCGACCATCATGAAGAACGGCACTTACTACGATGTAGACTGCGGCATTGAATTCAACTGCCAGCAATATCCTGGGGTGACCCATTATCTTTATGTAATACCTTTCAACGAATTCGACCAGCATGGAGAAATGGAAGTCTATAAGATTTCTCTTGACGAGGAACCTGAACCGGAAGTGTATACGGAACTTAAGGATATCAAGACGCCTGGTACATATAATGTCAAGGATGCTGTGGTTGCGTACGCAGATGGAAGATTATGTGTCATAGGTGACTATGAAGATGCAGTTCCTTTCTTCTATATGTATTTCGACAATACATATACATCATCACTTCCTCAACAAGGAGATGTTCTGGATATCACTTGTGATGTAATATCTTTCCATAATGTATTGGAATTCCTGAATCCGCAGTTTACCGTCACAGGAAAAAAGAATCTGGAAGATTATGAATTTACTGGCGGATTGTCTGATTTTTTCGAATCCGCGATAGAAGATGGAAATGATATGACCGCCTACTGTTCCTCATCGGATCCAGGAGTCAGATATATGTATGTCAGGGGAAGTGTAGTTAAATCAGGACAATATTATGACCTTATGGTTGACGGAACTTCAATCATCGGAAATCTTAAGGCATCAGACAAAAGCATCTTTTCAAAGTATATTGGCAAGACGATAGATGTGGAAGGGCTTGCGATAGGTTATGACGGACAGTTTCTGGACATCATTGTTGTCGGGATTGAAGAGGTGGAAATGCCTAAGCCTACCCTGGAGTCATATATGGGATATTGGAATGCTACAGCTTATAACATAAATAAAGAAGAGTGGGAGACATGGGATAACCTGTATATGTACTCTCATGAAGACAGCGAGACAGGAGAAGTCCGTGTCTCTTTTGAAAACTGGATGTTCGGATATCCGTATTATTATTTCGGAACTTTAGGATACTATGATGAATCGACAGGAAATATTATTCTGGAAGGAAACTGGAGTACCGGATCATACAGATACAAGGACAGTGATGATGAATACAGATCATATTTTATATTGTTTTATGCTGAAGGTGGTATAGATGATAATATCTATTATATAAAGCCTTCCAGGTCGGAAATGGCGACAGCTGTACTGAAATATACTGATGATCAGTGGAACGATATGATATTTACCGGAGACGAAGAGTATCCTGATGAAAACGGAAGAGTGGCGAACAGTGTTTCTTTCGAGATAAAGAACATTACTACCGGTGAATACGAAGGATGGTATCCTGTATATAAGGACATAACTTTCACGCGTTCATCAAACCCTCCTGCAGAAGCTGCTTATGCAAGGTCTCAAAGTGGAAAAAAGCCTCGCAACTGCGTCGAAATCGACCAGTCCGATGCTCCGAGGGCCTTTGATGCACGAAGATTCTTCGTAAAGGTTCCGCAGAATCATTGATCAAATCATGAGAAGGGTATCTGCAGTGATTGCGGTTCTGACGATACTGTCGGGATGCATCAAGGAGAGGCAGGCGGGAGCCGACCTGAAGGTCGGGGACTTCCTGCCGGATTTCGAAGTTGTAATGAATGACGGAACGGTTGTCACTGACGAACAGTTGAAGGAGTCTGTATCCATAATCATGTTCTTCCATACATCATGTCCTGATTGCCAGCAGACTCTTCCGCATATGCAGAAGGTGTATGACGATTATGTCTCAGAAGGGGTCAGAATAGCCCTTATCAGCAGGGATGAATCAAGGCAAAGCATTGAGTCATTCTGGCAGGAAAAGTCGCTGAAAATGCCTTATTCTGCCCAAAATGACCGGAAAGTCTACGAGAAGTTCGCAAGAGAACGCATACCAAGGGTATATGTAAACGAAAAGGGCGGGACCATCCGGTATATATTTACCGACAATCCCAACCCTTCGTATGAAGATATAAGTTCTGCTATAGAACAGATTATACGTTGAACAGGAAATGCATGATATCTCCGTCCTGAACGACATATTCCTTGCCTTCCACTCCCAGCTTGCCTGCCGCACGGCATGCGGCTTCTGACTTCAGTGTCACGAAGTCATCATACTTGATGACTTCGGCGCGGATGAATCCCTTCTCGAAATCGGTGTGGATGACGCCGGCTGCCTTCGGAGCCTTGTCGCCCTTGTTTATGGTCCATGCGCGGCACTCGTCTGCACCCGCAGTGAAATATGTACGGAGGTTCAGAAGCGAATACGCACTCTGGATAAGTCTCACTACTCCGGACTCCTCAAGACCCATTTCCTCAAGGAACATCTGACGCTCTTCGTAGCTTTCCAGCTCTGCGATGTCGGACTCGATCTTCGCTGCGATCACAAGGATCTCCGCATCCTCGTCCTTTACCGCCTCACGGACCTGATCAACATACTTGTTTCCGGTCTTGGCAGAAGCCTCGTCCACGTTGCAGACGTACATCACAGGCTTGTTGGTAAGAAGGAAAAGTTCCTTTGCAAGCTGTTCTTCTTCAGGATTCTCAGGCTTTACAGTGCGGCATGACTTTCCCTGCTGGAGCGCGTCCCTGTATCTGCAGAGAAGCTCGAAAAGCTTCTTCGCATTCTTGTCTCCTCCGGTCTGCGCCTGCTTCTGTACCTTTGCAATGCGGTTCTCTACTGTCTCAAGGTCCTTCAGCTGAAGTTCCATATCAATGACTTCCTTGTCACGGACAGGATCCACGCTTCCATCAACATGTACAATATTGGCATCATCAAAACATCTGAGCACATGGAGGATCGCATCAGTCTCCCTGATGTTCGCAAGGAACTGGTTTCCGAGACCCTCTCCCTTGCTGGCACCCTTTACAAGTCCGGCGATATCCACAATCTCCACTGTAGCGGGAACAACTCTTTTAGGGTTGCAGAGGCTTTCCAGGACTTCAAGACGCTTGTCCGGTACGATCGTGGAGCCGATGTTCGGCTCGATCGTACAGAAAGGGAAGTTCGCGCTCTGGGCCTTTCCTGAACTTACACAGTTGAACAAAGTTGATTTTCCCACATTAGGGAGTCCTACGATACCGCATTTAAGTGCCATCTTTCTTTATTTTTTAGTGAAAAATACTCTTTTGTTTAATCAGGGCGCAAATTTACGCTAACTTTTTCTTTTTCTTATCCTTATTTCCGTTTTTTAGCCTAAGTTTTTCTGTTTTTTATCATCAGTCTTCCGGATCTTCATCATATTTGTCCGGTTATGGGAAGAATGGTTATATTTCTGGTGTCCTTGCTTCTGAGCCTCGCTTGCGCGGCTCAGGAAAGGGACAGCGTGCTGGCGGTGTTCTGGAATCTGGAGAATTTCTTTGACCATGTCGACCAGGGGACAGGTGAGTCGGATGCGGAATTCTCTTCGATGGGGGCAAGACACTGGTCGAAGAAGAAATTCCACCGCAAATGCGACAATATAGCGAAAACCCTTCTTTGGATGCAGGACCGGTACGGACGTATGCCTGATGTTGTCGGATTTGCCGAGATAGAAAACAAAGGCGTTCTATACAAACTGCTGAATACCACCTTGTTGCGGAAATATGATTACGAAATCGTCCACCATGACTCCGGAGACCGGAGGGGGATCGACGTGGCCCTGATCTACCGCCGTTCGTCCTTCCGGCTTGTATCGGAATCATTGAAGACCCCGTCCGGCCTTTCCACCCGCGACATCCTTCATGTCTGTCTTGAAGACCTTCAAGGCAGGTCCATGCATTTCATAGTGAACCACCATCCGTCCAAGTTCGGCGGGTCGAAGGAATCCGACGACCGCAGGAAGACAGTCATGACGGAGCTCAAGCAGATGTGCGACTCTCTTTCGGAGGTTTCGGATGCGCCCATAGTCGCCATGGGCGACTTCAATGACAACCCGGACGGACCGGCCTTCGGCATCATAGAAGGCACATTGGCAAACAAAGGCACGGAACTTCATGATAAAGGCGAAGGCAGCATCAGATACGAAGGCCGATGGGATCTGATCGATATGTTCATGGTCAGTCCGCAGGCGGATACCTTGACACAGATGCATGTATGCCGGATTCCTTTCCTAATGACATGGGAAAGGAAGCATCCCGGTGAAAAGCCCCTGAGGACGTATTCAGGCCCCTGTTACGTCGGAGGAGTCAGTGACCATTGTCCCATTATTCTTTGGTATTTCAAAGACAATTAGTACATTTGCTATGTTAATCGCATAGATAATAAACAAAACAAATACACCATGAAACAGAAAATATCAGAGAAATTCCAGACCCTTTTCCAGTGCGAAGGTGAATTCTTTGCGTCTGCAGGCCGCATCAACCTCATCGGTGAGCACACCGACTACAACGGAGGCTTCGTCTTCCCTGGTGCAATCGACAAAGGCATGATCGCCGAAATCAAGCTCAACGGCACTCAGAAAGTGCGCGCTTTCGCCCTTGACCTCGACGAGTACTGCGAGTTCGGTCTAAACGAAGAAGATGCTCCTGTACAGAGCTGGGCACGCTATATCTTCGGCGTATGCCGCGAGATCCAGAAGAGAGGCGGCGTAGTGGCAGGATTTGATACTGTATTCGCAGGCGACGTTCCTCTCGGAGCCGGCATGTCATCGTCAGCAGCTCTCGAAAGCACATTCGCATTCGCTCTCAACGAGCTCTTCAGCCTCGGTATCGACAAGTTCGAGCTCGCACGCATCGGCCAGAGCACAGAGCATAACTACTGCGGCGTGAAGTGCGGAATCATGGACCAGTTTGCATCTGTATTCGGCAAGGCAGGCAACCTCATGCGTCTCGACTGCCGTTCGATGGAATTCGCATACTTCCCGTTCGATCCGGAAAGCCATGGATACAAGCTCGTCCTTCTGAATTCTTGCGTAAAGCATGAGCTCGTAGGCTCTCCATACAACGACCGTCGCGCATCTTGCGAGCGCGTTGCAAAGGTCCTCGGCCAGGAGTTCCTCCGTGGTGCCACAATGGATCAGCTTGAGGCCATCAAGGATCAGATTTCTGAAGAGGATTATCTCCGCGCACGCTACGTTATCGGCGAGGAGAAGCGTGTTCTTGATGTTTGCGACGCGCTTGAGAAGGGAGACTACGAGACAGTAGGAGCGCGCATGTACGAGACACACTGGGGCATGTCCAAGGACTATGAAGTTTCATGCGAGGAACTCGATTTCCTTGCTACAGTTGCACAGGAGTGCGGCGTGACAGGTTCGCGAATCATGGGCGGCGGCTTCGGCGGCTGCACCATCAACCTCGTGAAGGCAGAACTCTACGACGCATTCATCGAAAAGGCAAAGGCATCCTTCGCAGAGAAATACGGCCACGAGCCGGTAGTGATTCCTGTAGTGATCAGCGACGGCGCCCGCAAGCTCGCATAAATTTGTCTGATTTTTTATAAAAATCCAGTAAATTATTTAGATAGAATCGCCCTCTGATACACGTCAGAGGGCGATTTCTGTAAATATCCGCATACATTTTCGGTATACGGATAACTCTCCTGAACTTTGCAGGTATATTAATAAGTTGTTTAATTACCAAAAGGTTATTATATTTGCAATGAGAAGAAAGACAAAGGAGAGGAGAGATGCTGAAAAGGAACTTCTGTATTATCTGGAGATCTATACGGAATTACGAGGGAGAGAAGGTGTTGGTCAGGTATTGGAATTCTATGATGAATTGATCCGGGAAGTTTTGGAAAAGATTAAATTGATGAAATGACGATAGATTATGGACAAGGAGTATTTAGACTGTTTAAAGAACAGGTATGTAAATGCCTCAAACGAAAAAGATAGGGTAAAAGTGCTTGAAGAGATCCGTCGAGCCTGTGATGAGAACCCTAAAGAAGTTGCTGGCATTGCTGTAGAGCAGTTGAAAGAAACATTGGAGAGGATAGACGGTATCCTTATAAGGCAGCAGATGGAAGAAGTTCTTCCGTTTGTTTCATTGGCATATATAGCAAAGACCTATTTCAGAAAGTCCAGACAATGGCTATACCAACGTATCAACGGACTTTCTGTAAATGGCAAACCAGCACGGTTTACTCCTGCTGAACTAGATACATTGAACATTGCACTAAAGGAAATGGGGCAGAAACTTGCTTCCATCCATATCATTGCGTAGTCAAAATAGTTGATCCCTGTCGTGATCAGCGACGGCGCCCGCAGACTCGCTTAAATTTTGTTTGATTTTTTATTAAAATTAAACAAAAATCTGACTAATAATCGCCCTCTGAGATATCTCGGAGGGCGATTTCTTTAATTATCCGCATACTTTTTCTGTATGCGGATAACTCTTCTGAACTTTGTAGAAAAATTTAAATGATATGAAAAAGTTGTATAATTGTACAATTATTGTTATTCTTGTATTATGAAACGGACGATAATTACCTACGGAGGTTATTTTGAACGTTTCATGATGACCTTGAATGCTGCTGAAAGAAGGAAGATTGACTATATTCTGTCACTCTTGGAATCAGGTGATAGGGTTCCTGTTAAATTCATGAGGCTGATACACGACGGCTTATATGAATTGAGGATGGAGTTCGGTGGGAACTGTTATAGGATATTTTTCATATTTGATGAAGGAAATATCGTTGTTTTGTTCAACGGATTCAGCAAGAAAAGTCAGAAGACACCACAAAAGGAAATAGATAAGGCATTTAATATATTAAAGAGCTATTATGCAGACAAACGATCATAAGATAAGGAATTATAGTGCAGTTCTTGAAAAGGAATATGGCAAGCAAGGAACTCCGGAGAGAGAAAAATTTCAGGAAGAGGCATACGCCTTCTATTCCGGTCTGATAATTCTTGAAGCAAGAAAGAAAGCAAAAATGACTCAAGCCCAGCTTGCAGAGTCAATAGGAGCAGATAAATCTTATATATCCAGAATTGAAAAAGGAATAACCATACCCAGCGTTGCTACTTTTTTCAAGATAGTCAATGCTATGGGTTTATCTGTTGTATTGGTACGATGAAAGGGAAAGCTGCCGGAGTTGCCCTTGCGGGCGGTGTTTTAAATTCATTCTTATAGGAAATGGCGGCTTTCCCTTATATTGCATAAAAAGATGACGCGGAACAATCCTCGTCCCGAGAGGCCTAGCACAGCCTGACAGATAGGTGGATCATCCCGCGCCCAAAGGCACGGACCACCTATCGCCCTATCTGTCTGTAAGAATGTGCTAGTTTCCCGGGACGACGATAGGGGTCAGTATGTATTTGAATCGAATTGTTTTATTCAACCGTGAAACAAAGGTAGCAATTATCTTCAAAAAAGAGTTACTTTGCATGATATATAGGATAAGTATATTATGAAACGGACTTTGCTGTTTATTTTCCTCTCACTGTTTTTCTTCGGCGGATGCTCTTCCTGGAGAGCAGGCGAAACCCTTAAGGATGTCGAATCATATATAATGGAGCGTCCGGACAGCGCTTTGACCGTGCTGGATACCATGGACCGTGCTCTTCTGACAACAGACCGCCTCAAGGCCCATCATGCCCTGCTGCATGCTATGGCCTTAGATAAGAATTATATAGATGTTACTGACGATTCCCTTGCCAGCGTTGCTGTCCGATATTATTCGAAGAAGGGACCGGATAAATATTATGCCCGTTCTCTCTACTATCTGGGATTGTCATATTATTATGCTCAAGATTATAAAGAGGCCATTCTTGAATTCACTAAAGCGGAGAAGGTGGCAGAGAGAAGTGACAGTCTTTATTTAGGATTTATAAAAGTTGCTCAAGCAGATACTTATGCAAAATGTCATAATTATGAGGAATCGATCAATTGTTTAATACAATCTTCTGACTTATATTCAAAGCTTGATCTAGATTATTATTATCGTATTTCTGAATTACGATTGTCTCAAGTCTTATACAATAAAGAGATTTATTCACAAAGTGAAATAATACTAAGAAGATTGATCGAAACCGATATAGAAGATATTATAGTTTTTTCAGCTAAAGTATCATACGCCTTTTATAATACTTCACAAAAACATGATTATAATTTATCCGTGCAGTATTATGATGAAGTAATTAAATCATGTAATGGTGATATGATAATGGCTTTAAAGGATTATTGGGCTTATGCTTATGCTTTACTTAAAATTGGTAGAAATGAAGATTCAGATAATATAATTAATCAACTTAAAGATATAGATACATCAGGTACAGCGGACTATTGGATGTATATGATAGAAAAATCGAACGGCAATTCAGAGGAGGCATTGAAGTATCTGGAAAAATCAACTACTAAAATCGATAAGGAAGTTACGAAAGCATTGCAGCAGTCTCTTGCTTTATCTCAACGAGATTATTATGAGTCAGAATTTGAAAATGCAGAATATAAAGCTCGCAATAGGAAATTGATAGCTATATCTGTAGGAATAGGATCTATATTGATTCTGGTATTGGTTCTTTGGGGAACTTCGGTATATGTAAAACGCCAGCACGAAGAAAAAGAGTACTATCTGAACTATGCAGATGAGATCCGCCGCCAGCTGGAAGCATCAAAGAATGATGACTATCCGGAGTTGAAACGTAAATACCTTGAAATTTCTAAGTCCAGATTCGAGATGATAGCTTCCCTGTATGAAGAGTATGTCCTTTATCGTGGAAAGAAGAATGCCGAGCATGCAGTATATTCCAAGGTATCTGAAATTATCAACGCCTTTCTCACTGACAATGCAAACCACAAGCAGTTGGAATCAGTTCTTGACGAAAGCCTTGGCGGCATCGTATCCATGCTTCGTAAAGAGATGCCTAAGTTGAAGGAAATAGATTATTCTATCTTCTGTTATGCGATAATTGGTTTCGATGCAACAACGATTTCTCACTTGCTCAATATATCTACCAATGTCGTATATATCCGAAAGAGCCGTATGAGACAACATATTGAGGAAACAAATCCTGATCATAAGAATAGATACCTCGAAGTATTGAGGTAATATCGTCCTTTCAAAATGGATTTCTGTCAATGTGAATCGCGATAGATATTGTTGAATTTCAGTGTTTTACAAAAAGTGAAAGATTGTACAATCTTTCACTTTTTGTATTATATTGATTATTAATAATTTAGGGGTCTACCGAAAGACGTTTTGAAAGACTGGTTTTTCTTGTTCTTCTGCCTCTCATCTATATATTTGTCTTGCTTTAAAAAACATATAGTATGAGAAAATTATTTCTGATGTTGGCTTTTTTGTTGCCGCTCTTCGCACCCGATATGAGTGCGGATGATGAAAATGCAAAAATGAAGATTCCTTTAGAACTGCAACCGAAAACCAAGTTAAATAGGAGTCTTGTTTTGGAACCTCTCACCTGTCATTACTATAGCATGATGACAAGCATAGTAACTACAGTTACCTCCGACCAAGGAAACGTAACTCTGACCGTTACCAACCTTTCGACCGGCGAAATCTGGTACGACGTCTTCGATTCCGGTACCGATTCCCAGGCCATCCTGCCAATCTCCGGAACACCAGGTTTCTATGAAATAACCTACATCACCAGCTCCGGTGATGTCTATGAAGGAACGTTAGTTTTGAATTAAAAATTAAAGTCATGACAAATAGAATAATATCTATATTTGTGGTGCTGATACTTGCATTTGCAGGTACTTCATGTCAGAAAGAAAGTTGTGAACCATCAATTATTGAAGATTCACATATTGATGATCAGGTTGGCTACACTATTGAGAAGAAAGATGATCTTATATGTAGTTATGCTCGTATCCTCGCGTCATCAATCAAAGACATAGGAATACGAAGCGTTATCAAAGAAGAAGCTCAGCTTCAGTTTGATGGAGATTATGATATTCTTACGTCAAAATTACAACATGTCAGACTCCCTTATAACGAAATGACTGTAGAGCATAAAATGTCAGAAATCAATATACAAACTCGTTCTGATGAGGGAGAAACTAATGTCAATCTGGAAGAATTGATGAAAGAAATACAGAAAGCATTGCCAAACCTTCAAGTGTCAGTTCCTATACATTGTGATGATTGGGATACCGAAAACTATGTTCCTCTTGTTGCTTTTAAGCCAAGTTATTATACAGATGATAGTCCTGATACAATTCAAGCATTTGACGCTGAAGGAAATCTGCATATCCTCTCAAGAGAGGTAGAACCGGACTTTCCTGTTATTGTAGTATCTGAGTCAGAAAGAGTTAGACCTGACGGAACATTGTATTTTGAAAATGATAATTCTAAGAATATTCTTGAGAACTTTATATCAACAAAAGCAATACTAAATACTCCTACAGGATTATATCTTAAACATTCGACGTCGAAAAGTTTTGATATATATTGGGATGCCATTGTTTCTGATGGGTATTATGAAATACAGCGGCGAGCACTAAACGAATATACATTCAGAACTATAGGGACTGTTAATGGCGATGAGAACTTTTATAAAAATTCAGGGCTTATTGCAGGAACAAAATACGATTATAGAATCAGACTTGTCAATGGAAATGAACAGTCTGCATATACATCAGTTGTAACAAGTACCGCTTCTGAAAGATCAGTTAATGATCCTTTAAGATTAATATGGTATAAGATACATCCTGATTTTATGTCGCAAGTTGAGAAATGGGATAGCGGACGTCCTGAATTACAAATGATTATATATTATGGTGTAAATTCAGCAGGAGCAAGTGCTCAATATGAAACACATTCTCTTTCACCTAAAAGGAATAATCTCAAGGCGGGATGTAATCCAGATTTATTGATTTTCGAACATTGGGATCCTTCCGATAAGGGAACTGCGTTAAAAGTCATTTGGATCGAAGAGGACGGGTTCAATGAAAACGGTCCAACTGAAATTGTAGTAGATATGAGATATGAAAACCAGATGGATAATGGAAACCTCACTTGGGGATCTACTATGAAATATTCGCAAAGCAACTATTATTACAACCTAGGAATGGATGAAGTCTGTTGGTGGGACTCACCGACTTTGTTGTATAATGAAATTAATGAAAATGGTTCAATTTTCGAGTTCAAATTTGGTAAATAGTAGTATATTAGGATATATGAGACGTTGTCTTTGTTTGATAGTATTGATTCTTGTTTCCGGAGGATTCCATGCATTTGCTGGTGATGGATTGTCAAAAGAAGGGTATTTGGGAAATGTTGGTATTACTCTTTCAGCCCAGGGCCCTGGATGCGATGTTACGACATCACATGGATACAGTTTCGGCAACGGACTTTGGATGGGAGGAGGTGCAGGCCTTTCGTTTTCCGACTATTATGGCTGTGTATATCTTCCTGTATTTACAGAGGTAAAATACACATTTGCTTCGGAGGAAAAGGTTTTACCTTTCGTAGGATGCAAAATAGGATACATGACTGATCTGGATGAAATGTTCAGCTTGATAGTACCTTCAATAGGAGTTGATGTAAACAGATGCTCTGTATTCGTTTCATATAATATGATTTCTAACCTTAAAACTGTGCATTTCGGTTTTGCCTTTAGCTTCTAATTTATTGATTCAGATCATTTGACAGATATATTAATCATTAAAGATCAATCATATGAAAAGGCTGGTATCTTTATTAATTGCACTGGTTCTGTTTCCGGTATTGTTTTCATGCAGTAAAATCGAAACCTTCGGGACATTGAGGGTTACGGTCGAGGCGGAGGAGCAGAGGATGTTTACCCTCTATGTTTATCCATACTCTGATTACGATAATCATTATATTAATAATAGAGTACCTATATTTAAAAAGGAATACGACTGCCAGGAAGTGACAGAAGAAATCCAGTTGTCTCCAGGCAATTATTTTGTTGACCTATGGGGAGGAGGTTCTCGCGGAGTGAACATAATAGCAGGTAAGGATTCGGAAGTCTATTTTGAACTTTAGCTCACGTGGTTTTGTAACCCATTGATTGTTAATAGATTAAAAAGAGAGGTGTGCTAAACTTATGCTTTAAAAGACGGGTTTGGCACACCTTCCAGACTAAGCGAGCTTGGAACCGAGCCAGGCGGCGTCGACTTTGGCGAAGCCGTCGTCTGGCCGCACCTGCGATGATAAGAATGAGAATGGTGTCATGGTTGTAATTGAGTGGCATGGGGCGATGGTATTTGGAGAAGATTATCCAAATGCATATATTCGCAGCACAGAAATGTATTCAATTTATATTAATACGAAATGTTAAGAAAAATGAAGCGTAGTATCATCATTCTCCTGATGTCTTGTTTTGCCGTATCGGGTCTTTCTGCTCAAGAAAAGGGATTATCTGTGAAGATTGGCGGTGGAGTCAATGTTATTCTGCAGGAAGAAGCATATGTTGCATCGGCCAGACATAGTCTAGGTCCGGCTGTAGCGGCTGAATGTACTTATCAGTTCAACCCCTGGTTTTCCGCAGGTTTGAGCGTTCACTCGAGTTCGTACAAAAGTGGAAAGTTTGGTGTAAATCAAGATTTCGATGGTGCTTTGAGGGGATATCTCCGTCCTTTAGGAAGTATGTTCCGATATTTGGAAGTAGGTATGGGAGTTACTGGTCTTTACCGTAATACTGCAGGAGTAGTCAGCTGTACCTATGATTCTGACGGAATGGAAGGAACAATTTATTGTGCCGTCAAAAATGACATAGGCTATGTCGGCATAGATTTACCTGTAAGACTTTATCTTATCGACAATTCAAGGTTTCAGTTGATGATGTTCTACGACTTCAAGACTTTGTTTATGGAAAAGCAGCATTTCTGGAACTATTCTGTAGGCGGCGTAATGTTCGGCATAAGGCTTTAGAATACGATATTTGCTATTTGTCAGGCATAGTATAGGGACATTGATTTCCTCTATGTGGTGACTACCTTCGTTTTGTAGATGGATGTCTATACGGTTTTACTCTGAACACTCCACGATGGAGGGCATTCAACAGATTAGTAGATGGAGGCTGTAAGGTAGGGGAATAGTAGTTGACTTAAGAACACCTGTGTCAGAAAACCGTCAGAAACTGTCACAGGTGTGTCCGAAATGCCGGTAAAACCCTACTTTTAGCAACACCTGTGTCATTAAATATTCCAAAACTGTCACAGGTGTTTAAATGCAAAAGATACCCCTGTACATATAATTTGATTATTCGTCCGGAGGTTGAGCGGGCAAGATGGAATGATTCAGCTAGGCGAGCTTGGAGCCGAGCCAGGCGGCGTCGACTTTGGCGAAGCCGTCGTCTGGCCGCACCTGCGGGTTGCGCTCCAGGATGCCGGCGCAGTCCTGGTAGACGTTCCAGCCGATATTGACCCCCAGCATCTGGCCGTCCAGAACGTACATGAAGGTAAGGATGCGTCCTTCGTCTTCTCCTTCGCTGCGGTAGAAATGGAATTCCGTAGCCATGAACTCTTCCTTCTGCTCTGCCGGTACGCTTTTCTGGACCATCTCCAGCCTGGTAACGTACTTGCACATCTCCAGCACCACATCGTCCAGACCTGCATCTCTGACAAGGACCTTCTCCATTAACGCTCCCATGTCGTTCACTCTGCGCAGGGTATAGCCTCCCATGGCCTTGGTATGCATGGTTATCGCCTGCATCTGTGTCTCTGAAATCTCGCCTTCAGGTATCAGCCATACCATCAGCTTTGCAGCAGGATCATGATAAAGGGTCTCGTAGCGCGCCAGGTTCACCTGTCCGCAGTGGGGGCATTCCCAAAGGAAGAGGGATCCGTCGCGGACCTTGTCCTTGAGCTCCGGATTCTCCGATATGTTAATGCTTCGGTATACTGTAACGGTCTGATTCTGACCGCATTTCCTGCATGGTGCTAGTGCTTGTGAAACTATTGACATATTAGAATGTTACGTTAAATGTTGGTCCTACGTAGTGGTGCTTTACGGAAAGGCCGCTCTGCTGGGCAAAGGCATCGAATCCGTTTCCTCCGTTGTATGAATATGTGATTCCGAGCGAACATGGCCATTCGAGGGTCAGGATGCTGTTCAGATCAAGGATGAGCTCGGCTCCGGCGGAGAAGAGTCCGTATCCTCCGGCAAACGTATAGTCGAAATGAGGATTTACGACGAGTCTCTTTACGGAGAAGAAGTTTCCTCCCATGGCAAGGTCGCCTATATAGACAGGGAAGGCGTAGTCGGCCGTAACCTTCGTCATCTGCCTGTTTCTTACCGCGATCCAGCTCAGAAGGGCTGTATTGGTGCTGAGTCCGCGCGGCATCACGTTGACCACAGCCTGGCCGAAAGGAGCGTCAGAGAGCTTCATCTGATGCATTGCCGTCAGCTTTATGCCGTGGGTCGTCATCAGACCGGGAACATATCCGTAGATATATCCGTATCCCATAGGTGAGAGGTATTCTGCACTTTCAAGGCTGCCGCTGGCTCCTGCCTCCACTCCTATTCCCCATTTCGGATAAACTGCAGAGTTAGGGGTCGAAAGCATGGTATATGCCCTCAGGGAGCCGCTCAGGCTGTGTCTGAAAGTGTTCTTTCCGCCAGTTGTTTTCAGGAATGAGCTGAGTTCGCCGGATCCTCCATCTGCAGGCATGTATACATCAATGGATTCAAGAACAGCCGCATCGGTGTTGAACTTGTCGTTGCTTATGCGGTACGACAGACGCGGGATGACACCCTTGTACCATCCTCCGTCAGAGAAACTCCAAGGTATGTACATGGATATGTTTCCTTCGACATAAGGCACATCCAGAGCGCGGCTGCTGAGGCTGATGCCTGCACCAGAATCCTTCATATATATGGCGGGGTAGTATTGCCTTGCCGCCCTGTCGTTGAAGTCGACGGACATCTCGATGACCGGATAAAGTCCCGAATAGAGGAACCTTGCATGGCCGGAATGTCTCCATCTTGCAGGGTCATACGGGTCTTTATGTGCAGAGTATCCGAACTCTCCCGAAGCGTTCGAGAGCCTGTTCTGCATGATCGCCGTCGCGCCGAGCGATGCCGCCTGCCAGATCTGGTCGAACGACATGTTCATGATGTTGTCGACATTCACATATACCGGAGCCCATGAATGGATGTTGAACATATGAGGAACCTTGCGGTATTTCCGAGGTTCCGAGAAGTTCACTTCCAGCTCCGGAACGGCAGAACGGGCCCCTTGTGCTTGCGCAAGGGCCTCCTCCTGCCGGGCAAGCTTCTCCGCTATAGGCCATTCATGCATGACGGTAAAGTCCGCTTCCCTGTCCACAAGATCTTTCACTGCAGTCCTGAAGATCCTCATTCCCTTGAGTGTCTGTGACGAGTAGTAGAGATATTCCCCTTTCTCGTCGTATGCGAAATCCGATGCTCCGTATCTGGTCACTGTCTTCTGCCTGAGCGCCCCTGTCGCAGGATCGAGGTGGTAGAGCTCGTTCACTCCGGTCCTGTCGCAGGTCATCATGATGACGTCTCCATATGCACGGAAATCCTTTATCTTGACCGGCTGCGGCTCAAGCACCGTCGACCAGCTGCCGTCATCATATCTGTAGACTCCGAATCCGTCGTCAGTGAGTCCGGTAGACAGGATATCATCCCCGATCCAGGCGGTCTCGACCAGCTGCACTCCGGAAGGTCCCTTTACGGAAGTAACCGTCTCTCCGTTGATTCCGTTCACCACAGTGATGGAAGAACTGCCGTCAACACCGTATTCCACGCTTGCAACAAAACCGCTGGAAGGATTTATGTCCGGGTTGTACAGAAGGTCTTCCTTGCCGGTCAGCTTTCCTCTCACATCCATATGGAGGTTGTGGTACATGATCCTTGATTCCGACATCAGAGACCATCTTTTGTCGGTGCGTGTCTCGCTCCAATACAGCTTGTTCAAGGCTTTGGACGCCTTGAGCCCGCTGGTCTGATATGCAAAGCGGGAAATAACCTTTTCTTCAGCATCCCCATTGATTCCTACCAGCACCGGCGCAGTCTCATGTCCGCTCTTGATCGAATAGATCATTCCGTCCAGAATCACTGTTCCCTTGTAGTCGGCATAAAGGCGGGGCTCTTCCGTCACCGGCTCCATCGGAATGAAAGGCGCCCTGGCTTCAGCCTCCTTCTTCCAGATGTCGTGCATCGTGCGGCAGACTTCCTGGAAGGCATCTTCAAAGCCTTTTCCTGTCAGTTTCTTTGTTGTCGTATAGAATGCTCCCAGATTATATGGACGACGTGCAGAAAGCTCGTATGCCTGGTTCATGTACTCCGGACAGTCATACAGATATCTGAAACCTCCGAGAGTGAGATAACCGAGAGCGTAATGGTCTGGAGCATACCTCCTCTGCGATCCCAGTCTCCACTGGTCCCATCTGCGGAAGTCTCCGTTGTCGAAGGCGACTTTGTAGTAATTCAGGAAATCGGCCGTTCGTCCGCGGCCGGAATTCGTCAGCGCTGTCTCTGCAATTACAGCGTCTCCCTCTATCGTGGAAAGTCCCGGATAGAGCAGGGATGCGAGGATGTTCCACATCTCTCCGAAGGCCCAGCCGAAAGGCTTCTGCGCCTTCGTCATTCCGAACTGCATCTGGGTCACATGCCTGCCCTCATGCACGGTAAGCATTGTCGACCATGGAATCGCTTCCGGAGCATACGGAGACGGGATGGTGAACATGTCCATCCTTCTCGGGGCCCATGCCACCGAGCCGTTGGCTCCGTTGTAGGCATGGAGAACCACCGGCATGCGTCCCTGGTTAAGGTAGCCTGTGCTTCGCGATACAGGAATCCTGTATTTCTCCAGCTTATAGCCGTAAACTCTTGCAAGAGAGTCTGTTCCTTCGGGATATATGATGCTGAAATTGTCTGTGTCGATAGTCTTCCATTTCGCCTTGCCCGGGTCGTCGCCTGTAATGTAGAACTGGGCGTCCATGCTGATGGGAAGGAAGGTAAGTATGACGGAAATCAGAAAAATGTTCTTTAAGTGCTTCATTTGTAAACAAGGTCGTATAAACATGTTACAAATCTAATTATTTTATTTATTTTTGCGTGTTTTTCAACCTAAGATATTTATGAGCAATCTACTTCAGATCTTCACTCTTATAGGTGCTTTGGGAATGTTCCTTTACGGAATGACCCTGATGAGCGAAGGTCTTCAGAAAACGGCCGGAGACAAGCTGAGGTCTTTCCTTGCACAGATGACCTCGAACAGATTCAAGCGAGTTCTTACCGGTCTCGGCGTGACTGCCCTCGTGCAGTCTTCTTCCGCTACAACGATCATGGTCGTAAGTTTCGTGAACGCCGGCCTCCTTACCCTCGGCAACGCCATAGGTGTGATCATGGGAGCTAATATCGGTACGACCCTTACAGCATGGGTTACCGCCCTCGGATTCTCGGTGGACATCTCCGTCTTCTCCGTTCCGCTTATGGCCCTCGGATTCATCCTCCACACATCCAAGAAGCAGAAGAACAAGAGCATAGGATCTTTTGTGGTCGGTTTCGCCATCATGTTCCTCGGCCTTTCTTTCATGAAGAACTCTGCCGGCGCCCTTCTGAGCAACAAGGACGCGATGCTGGTATTCTTCTCGCATTTCACAGGCTTCGGATTCTGGTCAGAAATCATATTCCTCCTTGCAGGAACCATCCTTACGATAGTGCTCCAGGCTTCGAGCGCGACCATGGCCATCACCATGCTCCTAACCACATCGGGACTGATCGACTTCCCGCTTGCCTGTGCGATGGTCCTCGGCGAGAACATCGGAACGACCATCACTGCGAACATGGCGGCAGCCGTCGGAAACACTTCAGCAAAAAGAACTGCCCGCGCCCATACGGTGTTCAATGTATTCGGTGTCATCTGGATGCTCATCATCTTCAGACCGTTCCTGTCTCTGGTAGGCATCATCATGGAGGCCCTCGGCTTTGCAAATCCGATGACCGTCGACCTTACTGCTCCTGATGCAAGCACCTCTCTCCTTTACGGCATTTCGATGCTCCACACTCTTTTCAATATCACCAACACATTGATACTCATATGGTTTACTCCTCAGATAGAGAAGATTGTAGTGTGGATGGTGAAGTCTCCGAAGACGGAAGAGGTGTTCAGACTCAAGTATATATCGGGAGGTCCTCTTTCTACCGCGGAGCTTTCTCTCAACGAGGCCCAGCAGGAAGTGATTCATTTTGCGGAAATCTGCCGCAACGGATTCAGCTACCTTCGTCAGGCTGTCAATGAGACGAACCCGGAAAAGTTCGACGCGCTGAACGAAAAGCTCATCAAGTATGAAGAGATCACCGACAGGATCGAGTATGAGATCGCTGCATATATCAACGAGGTTTCTAAGAATGAGATCAGCGAGGAGGCTGCCCAGATGATCAAGTCCATCTACAAGATCATCAAGGAGATGGAGTCTCTCGGAGACTCCGGAGAGGCGATCGGTCGTATCCTCAAGAGGAAGAATGTCCATGGAAAGGTCTTCGACAAGTCGCTTCTTGACCGTCTGAACAAGATGATGGATCTCGTGCAGAAGGGATATGACGTGATGGTCGCAAACCTCAAGAATCCTGATCTCAGGGACATTTCAAACGCTGTCAATGCCGAGTACAACATCGACGAATGCAGAAGGCATCTTCGTGAAGAGCATATCGTAAACATCGAAAGCAACAGCTATAACTATCTTACAGGAGTATACTATATCGATGTCCTTAACGAGCTTGAGAAGATAGGAGACTTCCTTATAAACATTTCAGAGGCAGCTGTAAAGGGTGGTGATGAATAACAGACCATATATTCTTCTTCTGGTTCTGCTTGCAGCAGCCGGATGCGGACAGAAAAAGGCGGAGCGCTTCACGGCTCTGCCTTTTCCTGATATAGCCCTTCCGTCAATGATTCAAAGCCAGCAGGATGCGGCGGAATACTATGCGGAGCACTTCTGGGACAATCTGACGGACCCTGAAAGGGCATATCCGTCAGATTCCATTCTTGTGAGCGGAGTCCGGAAGACGGATGTGGAACAGAGATTCGCCAACTGGATGTCAATACTTGACGCAGTGGATCTCAAGACTTCGGAAATGGCGATAAAGAAGCTTTATGACAAGGCTCTGGCCTGCGAGAGGAAGGATACTTCATCCAATGTTTTCGAAACCTTTGAGGCCTTGGCAGACAAGTACATGTATGACCCTAATTCTCCGATGAGGAACGAGGAGTATTATCTTCATTTTGCAGCCCGTCTGGCCTCTTATCCTGGCTTCAGCAGCCAGGAACAGGCTAAATATGCCCATAGGGCGGCGGGCTGCGCCTTTAACCGCCTCGGGCAGAAGGCTGCCGACTTCCGCTTTGCCGACAAACGGGGAAAGATGCACACCCTTCATGGCATCGATGCTCCATATACCCTTCTGTTCTTCAGCAATCCGGGATGCGAGGCATGCCTGAACATCATAAACATGCTCAAGGAAGAGCCGAAGATTTCGGAGATGATTTCCGCAGGGACCCTTGCTGTCCTCAATATCTATATAGATGAGGATCTCCAGGGATGGAGGGATTATATGCCCATTTATCCTGAAGAGTGGTACAATGGCTTCGACCCTGACCTTGTGATCAGAGGAGAGGAACTTTACAGCGTCCGCGCCATACCGTCCCTTTATCTTCTGGATAAAGAAAAAAGGGTCATCCTGAAGGATGCCCCTGAAAACAAGATGATGTCTTATCTTGTGAATCTCTGATTACAGTACGAAATCCTGTTGCGCGACATTCCATCCTGACACGTGGAGTGTTGCAGCCTGGTCTCCTGCAGCCTTGCAGCTGTAAGTCATTGTCTGTCCCGGCTCGAGGCTTACGAGGTTGTCGTTCCAGAATGCAGGAACCACGAGCTCGCCTTCAGAGTCCTTTACGGACATGCGGATGAAGAATGCCACGTGCTGCGACTTGTTTTCCATCGTGACCTTGATCTCGTCGCCCTTTCTTGATGCAGACACAGCTACATCTGCAGGGTCAAGACTGTTGAGGGCAGAGAAGTCAGCATAGCTTTCCATCTGGGTCCTCCACCATCTGTACTTGCTCCAGTCATGCTTGTCCTTGACCTCTGCGATAACGTACTCGTTGCGTGAAACCACGTTGCCCTTTCCGTCCTCGAGACTGAGGAACACGAACTGTACAGGGCTGCTTTCCGATGCGAGAGTTTCGAAAACCGGCTTTGAGCATCCCATAGGCATGTCCACAGTGCACTGTGCGTCCGAATGAACCTTGCCGTCCAGACCGTAGATCTTCATCCTTGCCTTGAGCTCCCTGTCTTCCTTCTCGTCATTTACGGCATATACCATCTCGTCAGCATAATTGTAGATGAGCTGCTGCGGAGCGCATCCCTTCTTTACGGACCAGTATGAAGACACAGGCACCATGTACCAGTCGTACATCTGCCAGTAGAGCGACGGCCATGCCGAGTTGAGCATCCACTGGATGATTCCGGTAGAGCGAGGGACATTCACTCTGTGCGCCTCCACCATTGCCCTGGTGCCTTCGTAGTCAAGGAAATGGGCCTTGCGGAGGAATTCGTCGAGATCCTTTGCTCCTCCCATCCTCTGGTCGATGACCATCTTCAGTTCGTTGAGGTCGTGGAGTGCGTCCCTTGATGTGGTCGTGTGGTAGTCATATGCATCTCCTACAGGCCAGAGCTGGTCTTCAGGAATGAACTTGCGGAGAGACTCGATAACAGGCATCTGCGCTCCGATACCGGTCTCAGTATTGAAGCCCACGGCATTTCCTTTTGCCTCCTCGCTGTACCAGTAGTATGGGGCCTGCCACTCATAAGGTCCCCACATCTTCATTCCGGCAGGACCGCTGAGTGCACTCTTGGCCGATCCGGCATGGACTGTATAAGGACGGTCATCGATTTCTGCGAGGATGTCAAGGTAGCGCTGCTCGAGCTCTGTTCGAGGTAGCATGTCGCTTGCACCATACCAGCAGATGATCGAAGGATGGTTTCGGAGCCAGAGGATCTGATCTCTCCATGATTCCGAAATCAGGTCGATGTCTTCTTTGCTTGAGATGCATCCGTATCTGTCGTTAGGCTTTCCGGTGTATACCTCCCACTCCCAATGGCAGCTCCAGCCCACAAGGGCGAGGACTCCCTGGCGGTCGCATTCGTCGTAGATGTTCTGTGATGTTCCCCATATGTTCTCGAAACGGATGGTGTTCATGTTCATATCCTTGACATATGCTACTTCGAGGGCATTCCTTTCGTCAGAGTTGCGGAGGAAGATGTCGTCGGTCCATCCTGCTCCCTTTATGAGCACCTTCTTTCCGTTGAGGATGAAGCCGCGGTATCCCTCGTCGTTGAACCATGAGTCCAGCTGCCTTATACCGAAGTCTACAGTCGTATTGTCCGACACCTTTCCATCCACGACGAAAGACAGGTCCATCGAATACATCTCCGGATTTCCGAGGTTGTGGCACCACCAGAGGCGAGGATTCTTCACATGGAGCTTCCTTGCATCCTCTGCAGTGACCTTTACCGTCTTTGTCTCTCCGGCGGCGAGTTCTACAGGATAATCGAAGGAACCGTTCTCGAACTCTCCGTGAAGCTTTCCTGAAACCGCCTTGTCTGAAGCGTTGCAGAGGGTAGCCTCTACTGTAAGCCATGCTTCCTTGAAGTCGACAGTGTCAACCTTCGAGCGCACTGCAGGGTCCTTCAGTGACACAGCGTCGCTGTATCGGAGCCAGACGGGACGGAAGATACCCATGCTCTCGTCTGCGGGACGTGGATTCCAGTCTACGAATCCGATGTTGAACTCTCCTTTCTGCCAGCGGTATACGCGGACAGCAAGGCTGTTCTTTTCCTTTAGGACATCTGTCACATCAAAAGCGAATTGGCGGAAAGGTCCGAAGAATTCATCTGCAGATGCTATCTGCTTTCCGTTGAGCCATACGTCAGCGCGGTAGCTCAGGCCGTCAAAGGCCAGCTCCGCACGCTGTCCGTCCTTGAGGGCTGGAACTTCAAATGAAGTCCTGTACCACCATGTGGTGTCGAACTGCTCCCTGTCGATATCTGCGTAGTTCTTTCCGGTGAAGGCATCCGCATAAAGTCCGTTTGCGGTAAGAACTCCCATGACTGTTGCTGGCACGCTTGTCGGATACCAGCCGGTGCCGAAGTCAGTGCCTTCTGTCGAAAGCTGTGCACCGTCAAGAGCTACCGTTGCTGAAGACTGTATGTACCAGCCATCCGAAAGACGCAGGTCTGCATCCTGAAGTTCTGCTTTGCTGCATGAGTTCAGGCATATGGCGCAGCAGATCAATGTGATAATTGTAATCTTATTTTTTTTCATAAAGCGGATTGTTTTCATTCTTAAAGTGCTGATGCTCCGTAAAGAGCCATGTCGCCGTCTTCCGAGAAGAATATCTTGACATCTTTTGCCGTCTCGAAAGGGAAGGTCAGGATGCGTTCGCGCAGTGCCGGTTCGAAATGCGGATAGCCTGCAGCTATGCCTCCGCCGAATACTATGGCCTCGGGGTCATATGCAAAGAGGATAGCCTTTGCCAGCTCGCCGAGATGTCCTCCGAACTCGTTCCAGAGGCGGATTGCATCAGAGTCTCCGGCCTCTGCCTTGGCAGAAAGTTCCGCTCCGGATGTGTTGTGGGATACGAAGAAAGGGGTGCTGCAGTAGCTTTCGTAATCCTTGTCGAGGTAAGAAAGGCATCCGACCTCTCCTGCTCCGGCATTGCGTCCTTCATACAGGTTTCCGCCGATGATGATGCCGGATCCCACGCCTGTGCCGAGGGTTACGCAGACCATGTCGTCGAATCCTTTACCCTTTCCGAAACGGCTTTCTCCAAGCGTGTAGCAGTTGGAGTCATTGTTGACTTTCACAGGGATTCCGAACCTTTCTTCGAAAATGTCCTTGAGGTGGACCTCAACCCATGAAGGGATGTTCGCCACATTATATACTATTCCTTTTTTCGTGTCCACTACAGACGGAACACCGATTCCGATTGATTCCACATTGCTGTCCATCAGCTGTGTTATCAATGACGCGATGGCCTCTATCACATCTTCCTGACTGCCTTTGGCCGGGCATGCTGTCTTTACTTTCCTTATCAGTGCCTGACCGTCAACGAGTCCTGCGACGATGTTTGTACCTCCAAGGTCTACTCCGATTTTCATATTATAAATTTTAGTATTATCTTTACCACACCATACCACACCACAGCGCGCAAAGATAGTCAACTTCTTGAAAAGACAAAAATTATAATATGAGAAACAGAACGAAATATGTTGTTTTGACAGTCGCGGCGATATGTCTGGCAGCCGTATATGTGATTTCCTGCGGCACAAAGGACGAGCGTGCGGCCCGAAGGCTTGCCGCAAGGATCGTCCCGGGATATGTTTCCAGGATAGATTTCCGTCAGACCGATGACACCTCTGATGTATTCGAGATCTTCATGGAGCGCAGGAAACTCGTCGTTTCCGGAAACAATGCCAATTCGATGGCGATGGGACTTAACCATTATCTGAAGAATTTCTGCGACGTCACCGTTTCCTGGTATGCCTTCGAACCGGTACAGTATCCTGAACGTATGCCGCAGGTTGACGGGAAGATAAGAGTTGAGGCACGGGTGAAGGACAGGTTCTTCCTTAACTACTGCACGTTCGGTTATACCATGCCGTGGTGGAAATGGGAGGACTGGGAGCGCCTTATCGACTGGATGGCCCTCAACGGCATCAACATGCCTCTGGCCAATACCGGCCAGGAGGCTGTCTGGCAGAAGGTCTGGCGCAGACACGGCATGAGCGACGACATGATCCGCTCATATTTTACAGGTCCGGCACATCTGGCATGGCATCGCATGTGCAACATCGACCATTTCGACGGTCCTCTGCCTCAGGAATGGATAGACGGGCAGGCGAAGCTTCAGAAAAAGATTCTTAAGAGGGAAAGGCAGCTGAACATGAGGCCGGTCCTTTCCGCTTTCGGAGGCCATGTCCCCGAACAGCTCAAGGAGATTTATCCCGATGCGCAGATAACGGACATTCCGAGGTGGAGCGGCTTCCCGGCAGAGAATCTCTGCCATTTCCTGGCTCCGATGGATCCTCTTTATGCACAGATCCAGAAGGAATACATGGAGGAGCAGGAGAAGATGTTCGGGACCGACCATATCTATGGAGTCGACCTTTTCAACGAGGTTGAGGCGCCTTCATGGGATCCGCAGACTCTTGCAGAGATTTCCAGAGGTGCATACGAATCTATGGAGGCGGTCGATCCGCAGGCAGTATGGCTGCAGATGGGCTGGATGTTCTATTATGACCAGAAGCATTGGACTCCGGAAAATGTCAAGGCATATCTCCAGGCTGTTCCTCAGGGAAAGGTCGTGATCCTGGACTATTATCTCGAGCATACACCGGTCTGGACAGTGACCGAAAGGTTCTATGGCCAGCCGTACATCCTCTGCTATCTCGGCAATTTCGGAGGAAACATCCGCCTTTCCGGCAATTTCCATCAGGCGTCGGAGCGTATCGATGATGCCTTCGCCCGCGGCGGGGACAACCTCGTCGGCATAGGTTCGACGCTCGAAGGCTTCGGCATAAACCAGTTCATGTACGAATATGTGTTTGACAAGGCATGGGACACCGGCATCTCAGACAGCAGATGGGTGGAAATCCTTGCTTCGAGAAGGATAGGCAAGAAGGACCTTTATGCGGAAAGGACATGGAAGCGTCTGACAGACAGCGTATATATCGCCGGTTCCTTCTCCAGCCAGACCCCTCTCGCGTGCGCGCGTCCTTGTCTTGAAGGATACTGGCACTGGACATCAATACATAATACAAGGTATAAGAATGAGACCCTTGTCCGTGCATGGCAGGACCTTCTGAGGGCATCTTCAGACAGGGATACATACCGTTCTGACATAGTCAATCTGGGAACCCAGGCCTTGGGCAATCATTTCGCCGTGCTTCGTGACAGGCTTACAGCGGCATATGGAGCCGGCGACCTCGCGCAGGCGCGGGAGGTCGCAGCGCTGATGAAAGAAGCGCTCGGCGACCTCGACGCCCTTGCGGCCTGCGACCCTCAGCTCAGGCTCGACGCATGGCTTGACGGCGCCTCCTCCTGGGGCAGGACCCCTGAAGAGAAAGCGTACTACAGGCGCAACGCCCGCACCCTCATCACCATCTGGGGCGAGCAGACATCCATAAAGGACTATGCGACAAGGCTTTGGAGCGGCCTGACCGACTCTTATTATGCTCCAAGGTGGGAGATGTTCATAGATGAGATACTGTCATGCATCAGCGAGGGCAGGGAATATGACGAAAAAGCCTTCTTTGAAAGACTGGACGCCTTTGAACTGGACTGGGCTGTGAATGACAGGATGATCGATTATCGTGAACCGGCGGACCATATCGCACTTTCCCATGAGATAATCCGGAAATACGGACTTGCCCAGCCGGTGGAGCTGAATCTCATGACTTATAATGTCGGTACGTTCAGCAAATACCTCGAAGACAGCACTCCTGAGGTAGCGGACCTTGTCCGTGCGCTTGATGCGGACGCAGTTGCCTTGAATGAACTTGACAGCTGCAACAGGAGGCACGATGTGTTCCAGCTGGAGAAGCTGGCCGAAAGTCTCGGAGGATGGAGCCATGCCTTCGCCGGCGCCTTCCCTTTTGCCGGCGGGTCCTATGGCAACGGAATCGCGGTTTCCGATGGGATCATATATTCTGAAAACGTGGCTCTGCCGCAGTCTGACGGAGCGGAACCAAGAAGCATGGCGGTCGTCGAGACCCTTGACTATGTGATGGCTTCTGTCCATCTGGACCATAAAGGTGACAAAGCCAGGGCCGAACAGGCGGAGTTCATAAGCGGATGGTTTGCACAGAGATATGCCGGCTTTTCGAAGCCGGTCTTTCTCTGCGGAGACATGAACTGCGAGCCGTCGGGCGATGCAGTGGAAGTGCTTTCTAAAGACTGGGAATGTCTTTCAGGGTCTGCCGGCACATATCCTTCGGATGCTCCTGTCCAGTGTATAGATTATATTTTCCGTCTGAAGTCTTCAAAGAATGTGGAATTGATTGAAAGTGATGTCGTATCGGCTTTAAACGGGCAGAAAACGGCCGGATTTTCAGACCATCTGCCTGTATTTGTGCGGGTCAGATATAAATAATTTGAAAAAAATGGTTTGACTTAAGATTATATTGCTATATTTGCCGCGTCGATGTGCGTACCACAGCACACCACACTAAAGATAAAACCAACAAAATCAAATTAATAACAAATTTTATTCATCATGAAGAAATTATTTTTTGCACTCATGCTGGGTCTTGCAGTAGCTGCAAGCTGTACCCCTGAGTACGATGACACTGCCATCAATGACAGAATGGACAAGATCGAGCAGGAAGCTGAGAACCTTGATGCTGCTCTCAATGCTCTCATGGAGAGAATCGCTGCCGCTGAAAAGGCTATCGACGCTATCAACAAGGCTGCTGCCGCTGAAGATTATGTTGTAAGCGTAGTCGCTTCAGAGGATGGAAAGGGCGTTCTCGTTTCTTTCAAGAATGCTGAGGCTGTATTCATTCCGCTTGACCTCGATGCTTCAAAGGTTGACGGCGTTGTTATTTCAGATGTAAAGGTTTCCGAGGAGACTGCTACATTCACTTACACTGACGGAACAGAGGTTGTTCTTCCTCTTTACAAGGAGAAGGCATTCGCTCTTGTTCTCGAGACTGCTGAGTTCACTGTAAACGCTGGCGAGACTGTAAAGGTAGCTTATACAGTAGAGGGTGCAACAGAGAATACCGTTGTTGACGTACTTGCTACTTCAGCAGGTTATGTTGCAAAGGTTACTGAAACTCATGTCGAGATCACAGTTCCTTCACCATTCGTAGACGGTGACGTTCTCGTTTGGGCAGACAACGGCGCAGGCAAGACTTCAATCAAGAAGGTTTCTTTCGAAGAGAACGCAATCAGCGTTGAGGCTGTTGCTGAGGTTGCAGCTGAAGGTGGTGAGGTTGTAATCAAGGGCGTATCTAACGTTGAAGTGACCGCTGAGGTTGTCGAGGGTGCTGACTGGCTTACAGCAGTTCCTGCAACAAAGGCAGAGTTCGCTTTCAAGTTTAATGCTGCTGCCAACGAAGGCGAGGCACGTACTGCAAAGGTAGCTATCAAGACAGCTGCCGGTGTTATTCTCCAGGAAGTTACAGTTGCTCAGGCTGCTGGAATCCTCCCTTTTGCAACGCTTGTATGGGATGCAACTGTACCATTCGGCGGCGGTCAGGACAGAAACATGACAATGGACGGTGAGTACGTTTATGTTGCTCAGGCAACAGGCGGAAACGGTGCGATCAAGGCTATCAGCATCGCTGATCCTACACAGGTAAAGGATGTAAAGGTTACTACTTATACTCCTGCAGGTCTTGACAACGGTACACACGCTATTTCTTGCGTAAGAATGCTTCCTAACACTGACGCTTCAGTAAACGGTGGCAAGCCGGTGCTCGTAGCATCTAACCTTACAACAGGTGACGGTACTGAGAAACTCATCGTTTATGTATGGTCAAACGGTATCGATGCAGATCCTAACTACTTTGTAATTGACTCAGGTGCACGTCGTCTTGGCGACAAGTTCACTGTCAAGGGAACATATCAGGCAGGTGAACTTCACTTCTTTGATTTCAATGATGGAAATACTGTTATTCGTGTCAATATGAAGGATGGCGTTGCTGGTGTTTGGGGAACTCCTGAGCTTGCTTATGCAACAGGCCGTTATACTATGCCTGTAGCAGGTGCTTACAATATAGGTGAGTGCACTCTCCATCCTGATACAACATTTGACGCTGACGGCAACCCTTCTGCTGCTCTTCTCACAACAAATGCAGTTAACGGTTTCTTCACTCAGAAGGAAGGTAACGCATTTGAGCTTTCTGCATGGGGAACAGATCCTGAACTCACTCAGACATGGGGATACAGTTTCTTCACTTACAAGGAGAAGGATTACGTCGCTTATGTTCAGGTCGCTGGTGACAGAAATTCAGCAGCCCTCAACGTTATCGAAGATGTAAACGGTGCAGCTGACTTCAAGGGTACCCTTGAGGCTAAGACAGGTCTTTTCACTGCTCCTGTAAACGGAAAAGGAAATGCTGGACACGGTGTAGGTGACTGCGCAGTTCATCAGACAGCTGACGGCACTACTTATGTTGCTGTAATGGCTCAGAACATCGGTATTTCACTCTACAAGCTCAACTAATCGGAAAATCTGATAATTAATATGAAAGATTGCGGCGATTCCTTATGGGACCGCCGCAATTTTTGTTAGCAAACAGTGCTGTGGTGTGGTGTTTTTTACCTATCTTTGCAGTTCACTGAAATCTAGACTGCAATGATTCGGAAACTAATTATTACAGCAGCATTTGCTGCTGTGTCAACAATTTCATTATCAGCGATATCCGGCCCTGATAAGATCATCCCACAGCCAGTGGATTTTTCTATTGCTGACGGCATTTACAATCTCAAGACAGACGGTTCCGACATAAAGGTGTACCTAAGTTCCCCAGCCTTTGCCGACAAGGTGAAGGATCTTCCTGATTTCGCTAAGGAGGAGGCTTATGAGCTGACCGTAGGAAGGAAAGGAGTGAAGATATATGCTATGACCGAAGAGGGAGCTTTCCGTGCAAGACAGGCCCTTGAGATGATGCGTCTTATCGACAGGGATATAGCTTATTGCAGCATTTTCGACTATCCGCGATTCCAGCACAGGGGCATCATGCTCGACGAGTCCCGCAGCTTCAAGGGAAAGGACTTCATTCTGAAGCAGATTGACGCTCTCGCCCTCCTGAGGATGAACGTGATGCATCTCCATCTTACGGACGCGGCCGGCTGGCGCCTCCAGATAGATGCATATCCTGATCTTACCGACCATGTCGCATGGCGTGTCGGAGAGACATACCATGAGTGGGAGGGGCTCGGATATCCGTTTACCAATGCGCAGGATCCGAAGGCATACGGAGGCTTCTACACAAAGGACGACATACGCGAGATCGTGGCCTATGCAGCCGAACGTCATATAGACATAATCCCGGAAATCGAAATGCCGGGCCACAGCATGGAGGTGAACAGGGCATATCCTGAAATCGCATGTGTTGGCGAGGACGGCAAGCCAAGGCCTTTCTCATGGGACCTTTGCGTAGGAAATGACGGCACTTTCAAGTTTCTGGAGACAGTCCTGGAAGAAGTGATCGAACTCTTCCCGTACAAATATATCCATATCGGAGGCGATGAGGCTGTGAAGAAGGATTGGGAAGAATGCGTGAACTGCCGCAGGAGGATGGAGGAAGAAGGCATGAAACATAAGAACGAGCTCCAGGGCTATCTTGTGCGCCATATCGAAAAGTTCCTCCGCGAAAGGGGAAAGACCGTTATCGGATGGGACGAGATCGTCGAGACCGGACTTCCGGAAGAGGCTGTCGTAATGTCGTGGAGAGGAACGCCAGGCGGAATCAAGGCATCTTCAGAAGGTCATGACGTCATCATGGCTCCAAACAGCTATGTGTATCTTGATTATTACCAGGACCTTATCAGAAAGGAACCAAAGGCGGTAGGTCATATGCAGTCTCTTCGTCATGTATATAAATTTGATCCGCTTGAGGGTATAGAACCTGAATATCACCATCATATTCTCGGTCTGCAGGGAAATCTCTGGTGCGAGCTCATCCCTTATGCAGCTCATGCGGAATACATGCTTTATCCTCGTGCCTTCGCTATTGCGGAGATCGGCTGGACGCCGCAGGAAGACCGTGAGTTCTTCCACTTCCGCGAGCGTTGCCTTATGCTCATAACAGTGTTCCGCAGCATGGGATACAACACTTTCGACCTCTTCAACGAAAGTCTCAGAGCCCAGACAGGACGTCTCCGCTTTGATGATCCGACATTCAAGCTTCTTTAATAAAATACTTAACTCTAAATAACTATGTCATTACAGATAAATCTTGAAACAGGAAGCAAGAACCCTATCTACAAGCAGCTTGTAGATCAGTTCGAGGACGCAATACGCTCTGGAGCCCTTAAGCCCGGTGAGCAGGTTCCTTCCATGAATGATTTTGCCCTTCAGTTGGGAATATCAAAGGAAACGGTAAAGAAAACTTATGGGATTCTCAGGGAGAAAGGGCTGCTGATTCCTCAGCAGGGAAAGGGATTCTATGTTGCGGAAGCGAGCGATGCTTCGAAACCAAGAGTACTCGTGCTTTTCGATAAGCTGAGCATCTACAAGGAAGTCCTGTACAATTCTCTGGCGGAAGAGCTGGGAGACAAGGCTGACCTTACCATCCTTACCCATAACCAGAACCTTGACCTCTTCACATATTATCTGGATAATGCCCTTGACAGATATGACTATTACGTGATAAGTCCTCATTTCCCTCTTGACGAGAAGTCTCAGGCAGCGGCACTGAAACTGATTTCCCGTGTGCCTAACAGGAAACTTATCATGGTAGACCATTGGCTGCAGAGCTATACAGGCAATTATGGAGCAGTCTATCAGGACTTCGAGAATGATGTGTACGACGGTCTGAAACAGGGTCTTGATAAACTTGCAGGCACTTCTCTGAAGGTGATCACTCTGCCTTCGAGCCTTTACGGTCCGATGATCTGCAAGGGAGTCGACCGCTTCTGCCTTGAATTCGGAATACCGGTTGAATACATGACTTCTGCCCCAGACCATATCAATGAGAACGAGACATATCTGGTCATCAATTCCCAGCTTGACTCAGGCCTGGCTGCCCTTGCCCGCAGGATAAAGGAGCAGAACCTCGAAGTCGGCAAAGATGTGTTCATCATTTCCTACAATGAGTTCGACCTCAATGAAGTTGTCCTTAACGGACTGACGACAATCTCTACCGACTTCAAGCAGATGGGACATACCGCGGCCATGATGATTCTGAACCGCAAGAGCTGGAAGGTTCACTGCGACTTCAAGATGACCCGCCGCGGCACGTTCTGATTATTTTTCGTAGATCAGGACTGTGATTCCGTTCTGGCCGAGGTTCAGCTTCGAACCGTTTGCCGACACTTTCACATCTCCTATCGATGATGCTTCAACAAACTTGTAGCCCGGAACCGTGATTTTGCCGGAAGCACCTTCTTCGCAGAGGGTTGTAGCGACGATGGCAAGACGGTCTCCGTTTACGTATCCGCGTGCGATGATGTCCTCTGACGAGCATGTGAATCCGTCAGTATGGACGAAGCGTCCGGCTCCGAGAAGAAGTTCCGGATACTTGTGGCGGATGGCGTTGATCTGCGCGAGATAGCCCTGATAATGAGGGGTTTCGTCGATGAGTCCGCGGCAACGGAAGATCTCGATGTCGTTTACAAGACCCTTGAGGAGGGTGTTGTTTGCCCTGCGCTCAACGTCTGTGTCGTCGCGGAGGCAGCGGTCAGACCAGATGACTTCAGGGAAAGTATACTTGAACCATTCAGGGAAACTGTAAGGCTCCGCTGTGAACTCTACGATATGCACGAAGTCGCAGAACTGCGAAGTGCAGTCGCTTAGCCACTCCGTACCGAGGCAGAATTCAGGATTGATGGCCTTTATATGGTCGCGGATTTCCTTGAGGGCATCGGCCTTGTAGCGGCCTGTGTAGATGTCCTGGACAGGGAATTCGCCAGAAATGTCCCAGTTAGGGAACTCTTCCGCCACTCCGAGCTGGTCGTAGAACACTGCATCCGCCCCATAAGACATGGCCCTGTCGGCCCATTGGAGGAGCATGTCGCGCCATTCGCGGTTCGCCATGTTTGCGATCGAGAATGTGCGGGTGTCATAGTATCCGAGGGTGGTTCCTTCGCCGGTGAACTTGTAATGTTCGGCGAATTCTGCACCGGTATTGTCCCTGTTCACGGCCTTCTTTCCGTTTCCATGCATGTACCAGTCGCTCTCGCGGTCCACAAGGCGTCCGTTGTAGTAGAGAACCAGACGGTTTCCGTCTTCACGGTATTCGGCGATCGCCTTCTTCCATGCTTCCTCTCCTCCCTGTGTCTCATCTATGTAATAGTTAGGATAGCCGTTGTCCATTCCATCGCTCCACCATCCGAATGCAAGGACGGTGTTGCAGCCAACGCTCTTTCCGCAGTCGTTGATGCGGCCGGGAAGATCGGTGTACTTGCGGAGGTACTCGCCGTACTGGTGCTTGAAGATGATTCTCTGCCAGCCTGTCATTTCCTTGACCCACTGCGGCACATCCTGCTTGTCCCACCATGTGTCCATCCATTCGCGGTATATATGCGAAGTCTCTGTCCATGAGCCCATATATGGCTTCAGGATGCTTGTGTTGTTGGTCCATGTGTCGCCGCACATCGCGTTAGGGTAGCGGTAGAAGCCTGCCTCTAGCCTGTCGAACTGATTCGGAGCAGACGGATAGGCGCGCAGTCCGTGCCAGGTCTGCTGGAGGCTCCGGTCGTGGCTTCCGAAATAAAGACCGTCCTCTTCTCCAATGAATGCATAGCAGTTCGACGCTGCATGGCGTGGGTACTGGAGGTCATACTGCCTGAAATACTGGTCAGGCTTCATGTAGAGGGTCTTGGGATTTACGTTCACGATCAGGTCGATGGCGTCATCATGTATCTGTCCTCCGGTGTGCGTGGTGAGGAGTTTGTGTCCTTCAGGAAGGTTCAGGTCTCCTACCAGAGGGTACTGAAGCTCGCGGATGATGGTATGCGGCTCGTTGTTGGTTACTTCTGAACCGAAGCGCACTCCGCCGTCTTCGAGAGCGACAGTCAGCACGAGGTCCATCTTCAGTTCCTTGCCTCTGTGTACGAGGTTCCTGTATGCGATGGTGATCACATTGCCGTCCTGAGATACGGCAGGTTTGTTTTCTGTTCCGTCGATCTGCATCTCCTTCTCGTCGAGGGTGTTGTAGAACATCCTCCAGAGTCCTGCTCCCGAAGCATAGTTATGTCCTGTCTTCAGGTTGCGGAGAACGAGGAGAGAACCGTCTTCCCCGACCTTGACCTGGGTCATGTCGTCGCTGAGGACGAAGCCTGGAGTGTTGTCATCAGCAACCGGTGCCGGCTCGTTCTGAACCGTTGTACATCCGATAAGCATGGCGGCGACAGCCGCAGCTGTGATAAATATTTTCATATGCATGTCTGTTATTTTCTGAGTGGTGATCCGACAATGAACCTGCAGTATTCCAGGTACATTTCCTTGTCCTTTGCGTCCGGTGATGTGGCAAGCTCATACATTGCGTCTGTGCCGGAGTATGTCGCTATACGGGCCTTTCCGTAGTATCCTGCCTTCTTGAATTCATCCATGTAATCGCGCAGAAGCTGCTTGTTGCGCGCTGCCTGAGGGTTTGGTGATCCCTTTTTCGTTCCCTGTGCATCGTTGCTTGTGCGCACAGTCTCCAGAATTGACGAACTTGTACGAGGGACTCCTTCCTCATACTGGCTCCAGCCCGCTTCTCCGTGGGAACCTTCGAATTCGATCTCCATTCCATGTCCGTATGCCGCCATGGTATTGAATACCCATGACCATGACTTCTTCTGTTTCTTGTCCGGATAGTCCCAGTACTTGTTAGGCTGGATCCATGTATAGTCGATGCCCAACTGATCCGTCATGTCATACCCGTCAGCCTGGTAATATGGAATCCAGTACAGACCGTATTTCATCGTATGGAGGTATTCTGAAACGGAAGGGAGGATCTGGTCCCATTTCTTGTATTTATAGTTCCAGCCGTCCGGCTTTGCGACAAGAACCTCCGACAGGATATAGAAACCGGCCAGTTCGAGGTGTTCGGGTGAGGCGGCTGCCCAGAGTTCCCTGACATAATCGATGAACCATCTGTATGCAAGTATCTGATCTGAAGGGGAGCTGAAGTCCAGCTGACGTCCGAAGGCCTTTCCCCAGTATGTGGTAGAGGATTCTTTGTCATAGAAGTATTCAAGCATTATAGGGTCCGGCATGGTGATGACGACCTTATGCCTGAAGGAAGGTTCTCCTATGCGGGAAACGGCATTTGAGACGGTGCGGTCCAGAATGTCGGTCACTCCTCCTTTTCCGACCCAGTAGTCCGCAAAGTCTTTCCATGATTCCTGGCTGGCTGATTTGTTCTTTCCTTCTGCGATGCAGAGCTTGACGTTCCTTTTTGCATCTTCGCTTCCGATGAACAGGAATGCCTCATGAAGCCACTGTTCCTTGCCTGTTTCGTCGATGAAGGTAACGTGCGGCTTGAGCCTGTCTTCGTTCCATGTGTTTGGTGTTCTGGAGGTATGTCCTCCGGCCAGAAGGTCAAGATCTGCGAAATCAAGGATATCTTCCCTTTCCATTTCCCATGAATACAGGGAAGGGGTCGTTATGCTGAAACTTGCAACCTTGCTGTACTCTTCCTCTTTCACCCCTACGCCGTATATGATGTATTCTGTATCTTTCTCGAGTCCTCCGATGAACAGGATGTCATCCTCTGCGACGGAGCCTTCCGTTACTATGTCTTGTGCGGACGGAGCTTCCGAATCCGCATGCAACGCCACAACATGGACAGCATCAGTATTGATGCTTTTTATGCTGACATACAGTCCGTCCTTGTGAAAACGGTCAAAACTTATTTCTATGACAGGCTTGCCTATGTATTCAGGTTCATCCTTCTCCTTGTTGCAGGAACATGCTGCAAGGAGGAGAAGGGTCGTCATATATATCAGTCTTCTTATCATATCTTTTTTTTATTTCCTGAAGAATCCGAGAGTGGACTTTACCGCGCGCCAGCTGCTTCCGTCCTTGTGGTTGATCATCCCGCTTCCGCTTATCCACATTCCTGTCGACCCGCCGCCGTCGAGGTTCATGGCATGAACACATCCGATGGACTTCATTATCGGACCGAGCTCCTTCATGTATGCGCCCTGGCTTTCGTCGATTCTGCCGTCGCAGATGAATAGCACGATCCTTCCATCCTCGGTGACGCCTACGGCACTTCTGTCAGGGTGGGCAGAATAGACCCCTGATTCATCCCAGCACTCGAAGTTCGTGTAGTAGCGCTTGTCGTCCACCATGCTGTTGTCAGCGCAGACCTTTCCGTCATAAAGGACCATAGGACCGCAGCTTATTGCATAATACGGATCCCATTCCACAGCAGGAACAGGAGTTGTCGCCGATACCTTCGGATACTTTGCCTGACCTACGACATTTGCCTGAGGCCTGTCATAATAGTAGAATGTTCCCTGCTGGGGTACTCCGACCCAATATGCGCCTGCCTTGCCGTCTTTGTCTACTCCTATGATCGGGCGGGTCAGCTGGTAAAGCTGGCTGTCTGTCGCCCAGTAGCATCCTTCGATCTCTCCATGCCATTGCTGGGTCATGCTGCCCTCTGTGATGATGACTCCGATATTGTAGTTTCCATAGATGGCGCCGTTGATCAGGGCGATGCAGCCGTCTGCCGCCTCCGCCTGGGCTGCAATGGACTTCTTGCTGCCGACTGTCTCCGGATAGAGGACCTTGAAATCTACCTTTGAAGGGTCGGCTACTGCGTACCATGCGTTGAAGTTGCGTCCGTTCAGCTGGGATGTGGTCTTATAGATCTCTACATCAGCCGGGACTCCGTCATATGACTGCTTCTCCCATGCAAGCTCCGGGATTTCCGGCTGCGCTTCAAGACTTACGGTCTGAGGCTCGCTGTAATGATAATCATCGTCATACTTGACGAAAGCGCTCATCTGATATTCCTTTCCGGCATCCAGATACGCTGCGGAAACCACTTGAAGGATCTCCGTGCCCGCCGTAAGCTGCGGGCCATGGATCCTGATGTCGTTTACAGAAGGTGTTCCGCTTTCGCTCAGGCATATTCCGTGTTCTGGGTTTGATCCTGATATCTTTTCGACCTTGTATGATACTGCAACATATGCATATGAGGTCTTCACATTTTTCACGACAGGGGTCCTGCGGTTCTTTTCCTTTTCAATTTCCGGATCTGCAGGAATTTCCTTTTCAGGCAGTCGGTAGTCGTTCAGAAATACAGTCTTTGAATGCAGCTTATAATCTGCTGATATGGCCTGTACGCCGAAATCATACTCGCTGCCTTCTGTCAGATTGCTGAAAGTGTACTGAGTCGCATCCGCACCGATAGTGGCCATAGGTTCCACGTTGTATGAATCGCCTTCCTTGCGTAGATATATCCTGTATCCATTCTCGTCCTGCGCATTGTCTGACCATGTGAGTATGACTGTCGTAGGATCTGAAAGTTCGGCTTTCAGGTCTGTAGGATCTGCCAGAGGTAAAATCTGTTCATTCTCAGACTTTTCTCCACAAGCCGTCCCAAGAATCAGTATGAAAAGAGGTAAAATGTTTCTTATTAATTCCATATTCAATCTAATTTGCGGCAAAATTAATAAAATTGTCTTGGAAATTGCAAGATTTTACCTACTTTTGCACCACACTACACCACACATAATTTAAAATCCTCATTTTTCGACATATGAAAGGTACACATAAGTATTATAAATGGGAAGTTCTGGCACTTCTCTGGATGGCCTACCTGCTCAACCAGGCAGACCGTCAGGTGTTCAATACCGTGCTTCCTGCGATCCGCGATTCGCTCGGAATCGGAGACACGGAGGTAGGTCTCATCGCGACCATATTCAACCTCTGCTATGCGTTCATGGTTCCGTTCGGCGGAATGGCGGGCGACCGTCTCAGCCGCAAGTGGGTGACGACCATCGCCATCCTCTTCTGGAGTGTCGCGACGATGTTCACCGGCCTTGCGACCGGAGTCGTGATGCTCATCCTTCTGCGAAGCGTCGCTACCGGCGGAGGCGAGGCGTTCTTCGGCCCGGCCAACTATTCCCTCCTCGGACAGTACCATACTGATACCCGCGCACGCGCGATGTCCATCCATCAGACCTCTTATTATGTAGGTGTTATCCTCGCCGGATGGCTTGCAGGCTATATCGCCGACAAGCTCGGCTGGCAGTATTCGTTCATCATCTTCGGTGCAGTCGGAGTTGTATGGGGAATCGTGATGGCCATCCGTCTCAAGGACAAGAAGGAAGAGATTGCCGGTCAAGACTGCAATGACGGGGACGGCGGTCGTCATTCCCGACTTGATCGGGAATCCAAGCCCGGCATATTCGACGGCTTCAAGACAGTGTTCACCACTCCTACAGCCCTCGTGCTCACCATCGGATTCAGCGGATTCATCTTCGTGATCACAGGATACATGACATGGGTTCCTGCATTCCTCCAGGAGGAGTTCGGCCAGACACAGGCTGCCGCTGGATTCAACTCAATGTTCTGGACATATATCGCAGCTTTTGCCGGAGTGCTTCTCGCAGGCACCCTTTCCGACAAGATCGCTGTGCGTGACCGCAAGGTGCGCATGGTCATCCAGGGAGTTGGCCTTATCCTCGGAGCCGCATTCCTGTTCTTCGTGAATGGCGGAATGGCCCTCTGGCTCATCTACCTCTGCTTTGCAGGATGGGGATTCTTCAGAGCGTTCTTCGATGCAAACATATATACCGTATTGTATGACGTCACTCCGTCACACCTCCACGCTTCATGTTCAAGCGCCCTGATCACTACAGGATTTGCCGTAGGTGCTCTTGCTCCTGTGATCCTCGGTGCAATGAAGGAGAGCATGGGAAGCCTTTCGGCAACATTCCCTGTGCTGGGAGCCGTATGGATCGTGTGCGGAATCCTGATGCTTGCTGTCAGCAGGACGCATTATCAGAAAGATTACGACAAGATTAATAAATAAGTATAAATGAAAGCTGAATTGAAATCAAGGAAGCCGAAGGCAGGTCTGCTGCTTATAGCTTCTCCACGATTCAAGAACCTGTATGGCCCGCAGCGCGGCACATACGGTGAAAGAAAAGAAAAAGCGGTCAAGGAAATCATGGGCACCATGGACTTCCTTGACTTGGTGTATCCGGGCATTACCTATGAAAGGGAGGATGCGCAGAAGGCCATGGACCTTTTCTATGCTGAAAAGGTGGACTTCATCTATGCGGAATTCCTTTCATGGAGCGAAGACTTCGCATGGATACGTTTCCTTCGTGACTGTCCGGAAATTCCGATCATCTTCTGCAACGTGGCAAAGCCTAAGATGACTTTTGAAACCACGCTTGACGAGGATGATTTTGTCGATTACCTCTGCGCAGGCACTCTGGTAGGCTCTCTCGAGGGTTCCGGAAGCATAAAGAGGGTTCCACGCAAGAACGTGAAGACCATCATGGGAACACGCGAGCAGGTGACCGAGCAGCTCAAGGTCTATGCGAACGCAGCAAGGACCCGTGCAGTCCTCCGCAACTCGACTGTCGGCCTGATGGCTAACATGAACGAGGCGATGTGGAGCACATACATCGACAACTATGACCTCTTCACCAAGATCGGTCCTGAGATCCACTATCTCCCGTACAGCGATTACGGTACTGAGATAGAGAATCTTACAGACGAGGAAGTGAAGGCATATGCCGACGAGCTCACTTCGAAGTACGAAATGATGAGCGACGTCGGGTATGACAAGTTCATCGGATGCGTGAAGGCTACCCTCGGCATCAAGAAGCTGGCCGAGAAGAACGACATCGACTGCTATGTGTACAACGACATCGACCAGGCCACATTCCGCACTGCCGGATGCCGCGCAGGATTCTATCCTCAGTGGTTCAACGAAAATGTCAGCGTGCTCGTTCCCGAGGCTGACATAGGAGCTGGTCTGATTACGTACATCCTCAAGCTCATGACCGGAAAGAACGTGAACTTCGTGGAGCCTTTCCATATCGAGGACGATTTTGGCACATTCGCAGGCGGACATGCAGGTCCTAACGACCATAATGACCCTCAGTGGCAGGAGAATGTGATCATCTCCCGCGACGTACGCTTCGCAAAGACCAGCTGGAAATATGCAGGTGCGCCTTTCGCATGGTACCGCTTCAGCCCGGGAATGAAGACTGTAGCAGGTCTTTATGAAGAGGACGGCAAGTACAAGCTCATCACATTCATGGCTGAGAGTCTTTCGGAGAAGGATGCCCCTCAGAGCGACAAGAAGCATCTCCTGGCGACATACAGCCACACCATCTTCAGACCGGTTGTTCCTGTGAAGGAACTCTGGGAGCAGGTCCTCCGCATCGGCGCGACACAGCACTATGCGATCGTGGACGGAGACTGGCGCAAGGAACTCGAGGATTTCGCGGAAATCATGGGATTCGAATTCCACAACATCAAGTAAAAGTTAGCAGTGTATATATTATATAATTAAAAGGAACAGACAATGAGCTTTATGTATAATCCGTTTCCGTTTGATGATCCGAAGCCGATCAACAGACCGAAACTTTCAGAAAAAACAGTAGATTCAATCGTTACAGGCGGCACTCCTAATGTCGCAAAGAGATTCGTCGCTGAAATCGCCGGAAAGGTAAAGGAAGAGGGTGTGATCGTAGGTATCGACGGATACACCACCGCAAACTGGAATCTTTTCGTTGACCTTCTTGCGCGTGAGTGTGTCATCAACGGCTTCGAGTTTGAGGCAGTGGATTCAAAGGCAGTCCTCAAGTCAGGCAAGGAGATCGACGACATGATCGACCCGCTCCTTATCTGGGACACAAAGATCGACCCTACACTTCTTTACGGAAAGCTTTATCACGGCGGCTACATCGGTCTTTTCGACCAGGCAAAGGTAGCTGAATTCAAGGCTGCAGTACCGGCAAAGAAGACTCCGGGCAAGCTCGTCGTGGTGGCCGGCTATGGTTCTATGGTCCCTGAACTCCGCGACATGTATGACGTGAAGTGCTGGTTCGACCTTACTCCTATGAAGACAATGCTCCGCATCAGAGGCGGTGAGTATTCGAATATCGGAAAGGAGCGCCCAGGCATCATCAACCGTACTATCCGCCGCTGCTATTACTGCGACTTCGAGTGTGCAGTGCAGCTCAGGAAGGAACTTTGGAAGAGCAATGTGCTTGACTATTATTTCCTTGACAACGACCCTAAAAAGCTTCAGATGATGCCTTTCGAGTCTTTCGCAGACATCTGCTCTGAACTCGTGAAGTATCCTTTCCGCGCAAAGCCTTGCTATCTTGAAGGTGTATGGGGCGGTTCATATATGAAGGAGCACCGTAACCTTCCGAAGGAGATGAGGAACGCTGCATGGGTGTTTGACTTCATCCCTATGGAGGTCAGCGTGCTTGTAGAGGCAGGCAGCGAGATGCTCGACATCAACTACTGCTCTTTCGTCCACAAGGAGGGCGTGAACCTCATGGGCGAGAAGTGCGTGAACAAGTACCAGGGCTATTTCCCTATCCGCTTCAACTGGGACGACAGCTACCACAGCACAGGAAACATGAGCATCCAGTGCCACTCGAACGGTAAGTTCAACATCGAGAACTACAACGAGTTCGGCCGTCAGGACGAAAGCTATTATGTTGTGGTTACCGGACATGACGCAAAGACATACATCGGCTTCCGTGATGACGCTGACATCCCTCAGTTCTTCAAGGAGATCGAGGACGCTGATACGAAGCAGATCCCTTGCGACTATGAGAAATACGTAAGCTATGAGCCTTCAGTGCCAGGCCTTCAGGTAATGCTTCCTGCAGGCACCATCCACTCAAGCGGCCGCAACCAGGTGATCCTCGAGATCGGTTCGCTTACGATCGGCTCATATACATACAAGATGTACGACTATCTCCGTCTTGACTTCGACGGAAAGCAGCGCCCTATCCACACATACCTCGGAGAGCAGTGCGTGAACCAGAACAGGAGGACATCTGTGATCCACGATCCTGAAAGCCCTGACTACATCGTCCAGAAGCCACGCCTCGATGTAGAGGGAGAAGGATGGAAGGAGTATATCCTCGGCGAGAACCCGCAGATGTACATATCTCTCCGCCGCCTCGAGTTCGATAAGGTTTGCGAGCAGGATACAAGGAACGAGAAGTTCCATGTCCTCACCCTCGTAGACGGTGACAGGGCGCGCGTGCGCAGTGTGGAGAACCCTGAACGTTTCTACGACATGGACTTCATGGATATCGTCTGCGTTCCTGCCGACATGGGCAAGTACGTTGTGGAGAACCTCGGCAAGGAGCCTATCTGCATCCATAAGACAACTCTTCGCGAAGGATTCGAGAACGATGAGAAGTAGCAGCCGCATAATCCTTCTTGATGTAGGAGGTACATTTGTAAAGGCATCTCTCGGCATACATGGAAAAGGCGCTGTCGAGGGAACCTTCACATATACTCCCATCTCATCGGACGGAACTGCGGAAGAAATCGAGGAAGCATTCAGGATAGCCGTGGGAGACAGGATGAATGCAGCGGCAGACGAAGGACATGAGGTGTCCGCTGTCTGTGTTGCCATTCCGGGACCTTTCAACTACCGCGAAGGAATCTTCATGATGAAGCACAAGTTCATGAGCGTATACGGAAAGTCTTTCCGTGAGATCCTCGGAGACGTCATTGCCCCTGAGGTGCGCCTTGCCTTCGTGCATGATGTGAACGGAGTCCTTCTGGGCGCTCTCGCGTCAGATCCTTCGCTCAAGGACGGAAATGTAGCCGTATCCACCTTCGGAACCGGTCTGGGCTTCGCCTATGCCGTAGACGGAAAGGTACAGGAATCGGAGGCAGGCTCTCCTGCGAAGAACCTTTGGAACCTTCCTTATATGGACGGAATCCTTGAGGACTATGTTTCCAGAAGGGCTATTCTGAGATTCTATGCGGAACTCGGCGGCCGCCTTGCAGAAGGCGAGGACGTAAAGGATATCTCGATCCGTGCAAGGGAAGGGGAGGCATGTGCGCTTGAAGCGTTCCGCAAGGCCGGCAGGCATTATGCTGCCGGTGCAAAGGAACTGATAGGATTCCTGGGCATAAGGCATCTGATGTTCGCAGGCCAGATCGCAAAGTCTTTTGATCTCATGGAGAATGAAATCCGCGCAGGCCTTGGAGAATCACTTAGCATTTCGGTGCTGGACGATATCCGGGGAACCGTCCTCACGGGAGCAGCTTCGCTATAAATGAATTACCTATAAAAAGAATATATTAAACAATAGACCTTATTATGATGCTAACAAAACGTATGACAGCACTCAAGCAGATCTTTGCGCTCTGCTTTGTGTTTGTTTGCGCTGCGCTGACGGGTTCGTCAGCTTTCGCGCAAGACAGAAACGTAACCGGTATCATCCTGGACGAGACCGATACAGGAATCGCCGGTGCTTACGTTGTAGTAAAGGGAGAGACCCGTGGTGCGATGACCGACGACCAGGGTAGATTCAACATCAGCGTCTCTCCATCTGACGTGCTCATCGCTTCATTCCTCGGATATACCGACGAGGAAGTGACAGTGGGCAATCAGACAAACCTTACAATCAAGCTCATTCCTCAGGCAAACGAGCTCGAAGGTGTAGTAAAGGTTGCTTATGGTACACAGAGGAAGGCATCCGTGATCGGATCCATCAGTACTGTGGACATGGGCGTCCTCGCTCAGAGCCAGGGTAACCTTTCGACCAGCCTTGCAGGTAAGCTTGCCGGAGTCGTTGCAATCCAGAAGACAGGTGAGCCTGGTGCTTCAGCAGATTTCTGGATCCGTGGTGTGAGTACATTCGGTGCAAACTCTACTCCTCTCATTCTTGTGGACGGTGTAGAGCGCAGCATGGATATGGTTGATACGGAGGATATCGCGTCCCTCTCTATCCTCAAGGATGCATCTGCAACAGCTCTTTACGGTGTCCGTGGTGCGAACGGTATCGTGCTCATCACAACACGTCGTGGTAACGAGTCTGCTCCGCAGATCAATGTGAAGGTCGAGACAGGAATGACCTCTCCTGTAAAGCTTCCTGAAATGGCTGGCACAGGCGAGTTCATCGACTTCCTCAACAACATGTACGTGAACAGCGGCCAGGAAGCGATCTTCAACGACTTCCAGAAGGAAATGTACCTCAGTGGTGCAGACCCTGACCTCTATCCTTCAGTCGACTGGGTAAACGAGGTGTTCAAGAGACAGGCCATGACCACGAAGGCAAACGTAAGCGTTACTGGTGGTACCAAGAACGTACGCTACTATGTCGGCGGATCATACTATCTTGAGGACGGTATCCTCAACACTGCTGCAAACGAGCGTTACGATGCGCAGATGAGCTACCAGAGATTCAATTTCCGTACAAACGTGGACATCAACCTTACGAAGTCTACAGTCCTCGGAATGAACCTCTCTACCCAGTTCACTGTAAGAAACTCTCCTGCAGCAGGTCTTGACGCCCTTCTCCAGCAGACGATGACCATGACTCCTACTGCGATTCCGCTCAAGTATTCGGACGGAACCCTCGCAGCAGTCAAGGGTGCAGCCAACCCATACAACCTCCTCAACGAGAAGGGTTACTCAAACGCAAGCAGCAACGTCGCACAGTCTACGGTATCCCTTACACAGGACTTCTCTGAGCTTATCACTGAAGGTCTTAACGCTCGTGTGGCATTCTCGTTCGACGCTACAAACAGCAACACTCTCAACCGCAGCATCATGCCTAAGACATACAGGGCGATCGGACGCGGTGAGCCTACTGAGGAGAATCCTCTCGGACCTCTCCAGTATGAGGTGATCGATGACTACGCAGGCTACATCACCCTCGGAACATCACACAGCGGACAGCGCTACATCAACTTCGAGGGTTCATTGAACTACGAGCGTCAGTTCAACTACGCCCACCGTGTAAGCGCAATGGTCCTCTACAGCATGAGAAGCCTCAGCCATACACATCCAAGCTCATACATCGCTGCTTTCCCATACAAGTCTATGGGTGTTGCAAGCCGTGCGACATACTCTTACAAGGACCGTTACTTCGTTGAGTTCAACGTAGGTTACAACGGTTCCGAGAACTTCGCCCCAGGCCACCGCTTCGGTCTCTTCCCTGCAGTCGCTGTGGGTTACATGATCAGCAACGAGCCATGGTGGGAAGGCATTTCAGACACAATCAACCTCCTCAAGTTCAAGGCTTCTTACGGTAAGGTAGGTAACGACCAGATCGGTGGATCACGCCGTTTCGCATACAACACCACCATCAACACAGGCGCAACAGGTGCCGCTTGGGGTACGGTTCCTAACTCAACCGCAACAGGATATACTACTGTAGGAGGTATCACGACAGACGAAGAAGGTAACGCATTCGTAGAATGGGAGGAGGCAACAAAGGCCAATGCCGGTATCGAGCTCGGCCTATTCAACGACCTCACTATCCAGGCCGACCTCTTCCAGGACTACCGTGACGGCATCTTCCTCATGCGTCAGTCTACTCCGTCTGCAGTAGGTCTCCAGAAGGACCAGTACGTGAACATCGGTGAGATGCTCAACCGCGGTTTCGATATGTCTGCAGAGTATGACCATACTTTCGCAAACGGTTTCCGCGTGTCTGCAAGAGCAAACTTCACATTCAACCGCAACCGCCTCATCTACAATGACCAGCCTACTCCTGTCGAGGAGTACCTCAGCCAGGTGGGATTCGCATACGGTCAGAGAAAGGGTCTCGTTTCATGCGGCCTCTTCAAGGATCAGGCAGACATCGACTCATGGCCTGTACAGACATTCGGTGATGTTCAGCCAGGTGACATCAAGTACAAGGACATCAACGGTGACGGACAGGTGGACCAGTACGACATGGTTGCCATCGGATACACTACGATCCCTGAAATCAACTACGGATTCGGTCTCAGCCTTGGCTACAAGGGCTTTGACGCTTCAGTATTCTTCAGCGGCGTAGGACACGTGTCACGCCAGATCGGAGGATCAAACCTCTATGGTGCATCTTCATCTCCACAGCTTACAGGACAGGTGTTCAAGGATGTTGCCAAGAATCACTGGACTGTTGAGAACCCGGACATCAACGCACCATATCCAAGACTTGGAACAACACGTTCCAACAACAACGTCCAGACTTCAGACTACTGGACCCGCGACATGAGTTTCCTCCGTCTGAAGAATGCAGAGATCGGCTACACTCTTCCTAAGAGGGTGACCAAGAAGGCGGGCATCTCAGCTCTCCGCGTTTATGTTGCAGGAACCAACCTTCTTACATTCTCTAACTTCAAGCTTTGGGATCCTGAACTTGATACTGCATACGGTACAAGATACCCTATTACAAGAAACGTAAGTCTCGGATTGAACATCAACTTCTAATTGACCCGGAAATACAGATATGAACAAGATATTTAAATCAGCAATAATCGTTCTGCTGGCCATCTGCGCCATGTCCTGCGACTCATATTTCGATGTCGAGCTTCAGGACCAGGCAACTCTCGAGGAGATGTTCAGCAAGAGAGGAACTGCACGCCAGCTCGCAGCCCACATGTACGCCTACCTTCCAAAGGAGGAGAACCCTGTGGATGCAACAACAGAAGGCGGTTTCTCAGGCCGTACCGATGCACGTCAGGTGAATGCATCAGCTTATGCGAATAACGTATTCGACCTCCGCGTAGGAGACTACAGCCCTGCTTCCATCACAGGTTATAACCTTTGGGAGAACTACTACAAGGCAATCGCACACTGTACCCTCATGATTGAGAACATCCATCTCGACGTCGAGGATAACGAAGCAGTACGCGAATATATGAAGGCAGAGGCACGCTTCATGCGCGCATTCTACTATTTCTGTCTCTTCCGTACATACGGTCCAGTCATCGTATGGGGCGACAAACCTGCTCCATCTGATGCGATCGGCGCTGATCTTGACAGAAATACTCTCGATGAGAACATCAGCTTCATCGTTTCAGAACTTGACAAGGCCATCGAGGTTCTTCCTATGAGCATCACAGAGGTCGGCCTTACAGAAGGATCTGACATGGGTCGTGCTACAAAGGGTGCGGCAATGGCACTCAAGTCAAGGGTGCTCCTTTATGCAGCTTCTCCGCTCTTCAACGGAAACGATCTGTACAAGGACATGACAAACTACTATGGAGACAAGATCTTCCCTCAGAACTATGACGAGAGCAAGTGGGAGGAGGCCAAGAAGGCAGCAAAGGCTGTGATTGACCTCAACTACTATAGTCTTGTGAAGACCGATGCTCCTACAGGAGACAAGTTTACTGACGGTATCCGAAACTACCAGCAGATATTCTTCAAGCAGTGGAATGAGGAGACTATCTGGGGATGGTGGATGAACTTCTATACCGACTGGCTCGGCCGTTCAGGCGGATTCATCGGTGCCTGCGCTCCGCGTAACATCACCGTCGAGGGATGGCAGTCGCTTACTCCTTCATTCAAGCTTGTAGACGCATATGCAATGTATGAGTCAGGACGTTATCCTGTGACAGGATATGACAGGACTTCAGGAATGGACGACTATTCAAAGCCTGTCATCGACCCTCAGGCAGGCTACGAGGCTGAAGGATTCAGCATGACCACTCAGTTTGAGGCAGAGTGGGCAGGCGAGTTCGAGGCACATAACTCTACTCTCGGACGTGAGCCGCGCTACTATGCTTCAGTCGTTCCTAACGGATACTACTGGCCATGCGACCCTAAGCTCAAGAAAATGACCAACCCTAAGACTTCTTCTACCACATGGACTGCAGAAGATATGAGATGTCATTTCTGGAGAGGTTCAGGCGCACTCTGCGAGCGTTGGGACCAGACTTCTTCAAACAACTACTTCGGTTATGCGTGGCGCCGTCTTTTTGCTGCCAACAACCCTCTTGACGTAGGTTCTGACTATCAGCAGATCAAGTATGTCTACCCTGCATTCCGTCTTGCAGAAATCTACTTCAACTATGCGGAGTGCTGCATCGAGACAGGTGAATTCGCAGAGGCAGTGAAATATCTCGACATGATCCGCGAGCGTTCCGGCCTAAACTCACTCAAGGAGGCTTATGGAAACGACATCCTTACAAATGAAGAACTCCTCAGGTGGTGCTTCAAGCAGGAGAAGATGATCGAGTTCGCTATCGAGGGACCAATGCACTTCTACGACAATACACGCTGGATGACCGCAGAGCAGAATTTCCCTGTCCTCAACTGGACTCTCAACCTCAACGACGCAGTTGATTACCATGATTCATGGAAGCGTTCAAGCGAGGACTTCCCTCTTGCAAAGCATGCGAAGTTCACAAAGAGAGATTATCTCTTCCCATTCGACTCTGACCAGCTTGCTGAGATGACAAACCTTACACAGAACTACGGATTTTAATCTGAATGAATATGAAGAAGTTTTTTAAGAATATTCTTGCGTTTGCACTGACGATTACAGCCGTAGCGTCATGTGTGGATGACAGAAACAACTTTTTGCCTGAAGACTCGTTCGGCTTCAACAAGACTGCAGGTGACAATGTCGTGACCATTCCTATCTATGTAGGTTCATATGACATAGCAGTCATAAAGAGCGGAAAGGGCCTTAACGAGGGAGCTGTCGATATCATAACTTCAAATGCCGACCTCCTTGCATACAACAAGCAGTACGAAACGGATTACCTTGCTCTTCCATCTGACAAGGGACTTTATTCCTTCAATACTTCCAGCATCTCTTTCGGTACAGACGATGTGACCAAGTCATTCACCATTGACTGGGATATTGCCAAGGTGGCGGAATATATGGAAAAGGAACCTTCGAACAAATACTGCATTCCTGTCGCCCTCCGCTCAAGCGATCTTGAAGTGAACGAAGGCAGGCAGGTATTCCTCCTCCATCTGGTAACATCCACAATCACAGCCGAGCAGACTCTTCTCAGCAAGACTTACGAGTGGGAATCTGAGCCAGTATCAGAGACCATGGATATCACTGTACGTATCGACAAGGCTATCCCAGGCATCGATCTTACAGTAAATTTCGAAGTTGACGATGCTCTCATCGCTGCATACAACGAGGCCAATGGAACTAATTATGCAGCTGCTCCGGAGGGACTCGTGACAGTGGGCGCTGACCCTGTGATCAAGTCGGGTGAAGGCTATGCCCTTCTTCCTGTGACAATCAATACAGATGCAATCGCTGTTGATACGGAAGTTGAGGTTGACGGTGTTACGGAGACAAGAAAACTCGTCAAGAGAGACTGGGACGGATATGTCGTGCCTCTCAAGATTTCAGGAATGTCTGTAGACGGCGTGAAGGTCGGCAACAGCCTTACCTATATCGTGGTGAAGGGTCTCGAGCCTATACCTCCACAGCTCTTCAACCGCGTATGGGGCATTTATGCAACTTCATCAACTGCTCCATGGCAGGCTACATTCGGTCTTTCTGACTGCCGTAACATCACTATGGACGACGAGTATGTCTATGCTCCTCAGTCTGCAGGTGGAGACGCTGTCCTCAAGGCTATAAGCATAACTGATCCTACACAGGTGAAGAACGTGAACGTCGAGGGCGTTGCAGGTGGTACACATACACTCTCTTGCGTGAGAATGATTCCTAACACAGACCCTGCAGTCAACAACGGTAAGGATATCCTCTCTGCATGCTGTCTGTCTGTGGGCGACGGTTCGCACCTCCACTTCTATGTATGGCTCAACGGCATCGACAACGCACCTACCCTCAGCATGGTAGAGGATTCAGGACGCCGTCTTGGTGACAAGTACGTAGTGGTAGGCAGCTGGAACAACGGTGAAATGTACTGCAAGGACTACAATACAGGAAACATCGTACGCTACGCTATGGTCGACGGACGTATCGGTGAGTGGCCAGGCGCTGACGGCCTTGCATACGCACGCGGACGTTGCGACTACAACGCATCTGTCGCTGACGCTGCAGGCTGCATCGGTTCTGCATACATCTATCCTGGCGCTCCTGCAGTAGGTGCAACGGTTCCTGGATTCCTCGTTTCTTCAACTTCAAGTGCACATTATGTGGCTAACACTTCAGGTAATGTATACGCATCATCTGCAGACCTCAGCCTGCCGAGGACCCATGGATACAGCTTCTTCGGCGATGCCGAGACAAGCCAGAACTACATCGCATACGTTGAACTCGCTGCAAGCCAGGATCAGGGTAGCGTGAAGGTCATCTCAGACTTCAACGGAACCGCTGACGGATTCATGGGCGTCCTCCAGAAGAACGATGTTGTCTTCGAGGCTCCTGTACAGGATGCTATGGATGCAACAGTGCTTTCACCATGCCCTGCAACCCACACTACAGGTGACTGCGTGGTACGTGAAATCAATGGAGAGACCTACATGGCTGTAATAATCCAGAACGTAGGTATCTCTGTGTTCAAGATGAACGCCGGTTTCATTGCAGAGTAATCCGGCATATCATGAATATAATTACTGCAAGACTTTATGCTTTTGTCTGCGCCTGCGTCCTCTTTTCGGGATGCGGAGCGCAGGCTAAGCTTTATAAATGGGAAAAGGACGAGATTCGCGACATCACCGACGCGGTCATCTGCTACGGCGGCCACAGCGCCCGCAACCCGTATCTCTGGACTCCGGAGCGCTTCGAGAAGAGCGTCGTATATACCGACGTGAACGGCCAGGAACATTGGCTTTTCGACAACATGATCATGATGGAGCTCTGGACGGATGACTATAAAGTGACTTACTCCATCGCCAATGACGGACGCTATTCTTCAAGGAAGGAGCACTGGCAGGAGCAGCTTGACTACTGGTTTGATGAAGAGCATGGCTTCGCTGCCCTTGATAAGTGCATTTCTGATGCTGCGTCAAGAATCGGAAACCCTCCTTCAAAGAGGGGTATAATATTCTCTCTTCCTGACCCTGTATATTTCGAGCATTATTCGGATGCAATGAAGGGCGTGAACAGGAACACAGTATACTGGGGAGAGATAGATGGCGTTGAGATGGACTTTTCAAAGGCGGAAGACAGAATAAATGCTTATCTTTGGCTCGTTGATTCGGTACGTGCGAAATTTGCGGAAGCGGATTATGACCATATCGAGCTCATCGGATTCTATGTGCTTTCGGAAGAACTCTCGGTTCCCGGAGGATTCCGCTACGAGTACAAGGAGCATGACATCACCATCAAGGCAGTCGCTGATTACTGCCACAGCGTCAACGAGGGATTCTATTGGGTTCCATACGCAATGGCTCCGGGCATCGAGAGAAGCAAGGACTTCGGATTCGACCAGGTGGTGATGCAGCCGAACTATTACTGGACCGATGCCAAGTGGACATGGGATCAGATAGAGAAGACCATCCGTGATAACGGGCTGGGAATGGAGCTTGAGTTCGAAGGCACTCATGGAGAACCTCTTACATCTTCTGTCCTGAGCCGCCTCAAGAACGGCGAGGCGAATCCATACGCCGAGCGCAACAAGGCACGTTTCCAGGAATACCTGGACAATGCAAGAGAGCGCAGCCTTTACGGCGAGGTTCCTTTCGTCCTTTATGCCGGAACAAACGGTCTGTATGAACTCGGAGCATCCGAGGACGAAGCCGACCGTAAGCTTTATGACGAACTTTGCCGTTTCATTATTGAAAACCCATTGAAGAAGTAACATGAAAAGAACGATAGCCTCAATCATCTTCATCGCTGCCGCGATTTCTGCTGTGGCGCAGGACTACATATTCAACCGTTATCCCCTTGCGGCTACGGATTATGCAGAACTTCCGATAGGTGCCATCAAGGCCGAAGGCTGGCTTCATGATCAGCTCGTGAGGCAGAAGGATGGTCTGACGGGCCATCTCGACGAACTGTACAAGGAAGTGGTGGGACCGGACAACGCATGGATCGGCGGAGAAGGAGATACATGGGAGCGCGGTCCGTATTGGCTTGACGGACTCATGCCTCTGGCATATCTCCTTGATGACGAGCAGCTTAAGGCGAAGGCGAATCTCTGGGCGGAATCCATGCTGACCATGGTGTATGAAGACGGCTATTTCGGCAATAGGATTTCACGTCCATACATAGAAGGATTCCAGAGGGGAAAGGCAGAGGACTGGTGGCCTAAGATGGTTGCCTTGAAGATATTGAAGCAGTACTACATGGCGACAGGCGACGAGCGCGTGATCTCAGTCCTGACCAACTACTTCAAGTACCAGCTTGCCAATCTTCCGGAGAAGCCGCTTGACCATTGGACTTTCTGGGGCGAGTGGCGCGGAGGAGACAATCTTGACATCGTATACTGGCTTTACAACATAACTGGAGACGAATTCCTTCTCGAGCTTGGAGACCTCATCCACAGCCAGACCACCCCATGGACAGCGATGTTCTGGGGCGAGACCAACGAACTCAGGACCCAGAATTCGATGCATACGGTGAATCTGGCGCATGGATTCAAGGAACCGGTGATATGGTGGCAGAGGTCGCATGATCCGAAGGATCTGAATGCCCCTAAGAATGCCCTGAAGATCATCCGCCATACCTTCGGCCTTCCTACAGGCCTTTGGGCCGGCGACGAGCAGGTGCATTACGGTGACCCTACCCGCGGATCCGAGCTTTGCACAGCAGTCGAGATGATGTATTCTCTTGAGGAGATGCTTCAGGCGACAGGAGACCTCCAATGGGCCGACCATCTTGAGCGCGTTGCCTTCAACGCCCTTCCTACACAGGCTACGGATGCCTATGACGGACGCCAGTACTATCAGCAGACCAACCAGATAGCATGTTCGAGAGAGTGGAGGAACTTCGTTACCCAGCACGAGGACAATGACAATCTTTTCGGAGTCCTCAACGGATATCCATGCTGCTCATGCAACATGCACCAGGGCTGGCCTAAATTCACCCAGAACCTCTGGTTCGCAAGCAAGGACGGCGGTCTGGCGGCATTCGTCTATGCCCCTTCTACAGTAACGGCAAAGGTAGCGGAAGGGGTCGAGGTCTCATTGAAGGAAGAGACCTTCTATCCTTTCGACGAGACCGTGAAGGTTACGGTGGACTTCTCTTCGAAGAAGGTGAAGAGCGCTTATTTTCCGCTTTATTTCCGCATCCCGCAGTGGTGTTCCGATGCGAAGGTTCTTGTGAACGGCGAGCAAGCCTGCGAGGCTCCGAAGGCCGGAGAGACCGTGCGTCTGTGCCGCCGCTGGGCAAAGGGAGATGTCGTGACCCTTACCTTCCCTATGGAGGTTACGGTGAGCCATTGGTATGACGGTGCGACAGTTGTTGAACGCGGTCCGCTCGTGTATGCCCTCAAGATGGAGGAGAAATGGGAGAAGCATGAGTTCGAGGCTTCATATGAAGGCAAATATGGTCCATACTATTATACATGTGTATCGGATACCCCATGGAACTACGGCTTCAGGCTCAAGGACATGACTCCGGAAAAGATGGCTGAGACCTTCAAGGTCGAGGTGCGCGAGGATGCCGGTGCATACCCTTGGAATGTGGACAATGCCCCTGTAAGCATAAAGGCGAAGGCGGTCGTGATCAAGCCGTGGAAGGAATACAACGGGTCGACAGGACAGATAGCTTACTATCGTGAGGACGGCGACGACACCGGCGAAGAGGTATGGATCGAGCTCATCCCGTATGGATGCACGACACTTCGAGTAACGGAATTCCCTACACGTCTCTAGATGTCCGGAAACATATGATAAAGATATCAAACGATACATTGAAGATAACCCTTCATGCCCCGGATGGGGAGAAGGGTTATTATCGTGGTACCCGATTCGATTGGGCCGGTGTCTTTGCCGAGATCGGCTACCGCGGGTGCAATTATGCCGAACCATGGTTCGAGGCCTATTCGCCCCTGATGCATGATGCCGTATGCGGCCCGGCAGAAGAATTCAGCCCGATCGGGCTGGAGGATTCTTCTGCCGGAGAGCCTTTCCTGAAGATCGGAGTGGGCGTCCTGGAGAAGATGGAAGGGGAGTACGACCGCTTCAAGCTCCATGAAATCCTGGATCCCGGACAGCGTTCGCTGCATGTGGAGGAAGATTCCGTCACGTTCGGCCATTCCGTCTACATGTCTTCAGGATATGGTTACGAATATGTAAAGAAAGTATCTCTTACCGGTCCTGACAGCTTCAGGATAAGCCATAAGCTTGTCAATACAGGCTCCAGAACCTTGAAAGGGGATGTCTACAACCACAATTTCTTCACAATGGGCCTGCTGGAGACAGGAGCGTCACGCCAGCTGGATTTTCCTTTCAGGCCGGAAGGAGACTGGCGTGCGGAATATTCTGAAGTGGGCTTCACGGAAGACGGCATCCGTTTCACCAGAACGCTTCAGAAAGGAGAATCGGTCTTTACCGGCAATCTTCATGAAGCCGGAAAGGGGCTCGAGGGCAGTCCGAATGCCTTTGTGTTGAGGGAACAGCAGACCGGCAGAGGGGTTTCCTCCAGATGTTCCGAGCCTATGATCAAGTCCGTGTTCTGGTCTAACCATCGCATCGCATGTATAGAACCATATGTCGGTTTTGATGTCCGTCCTGGCGATGTGTTCGGATTTGATATTGATTATTCTCTATTATGATTATCTTTGTAACAGACCTCGGCAAAACAATCGAAAAACTATATATTTATGAAAAGAATCATGATTCTCTCGGCGGCTGCGTTTGTTCTGTCCGCATGCTGCTCTCAGCCTAAGTTCGAGGGTCCGGTCTATCTCAATCCGAATGCTCATGTAGAGGAGAGGGTTGAGGATGCCCTTGCCCGCATGACGCTTGAGGAGAAGGTCGGAATGACCACAGCACAGTCAAAATTCAGCTCGCGCGGAGTTCCGCGCCTCGGTATCCCTGAAGTATGGCACACCGACGGTCCTCACGGCATCCGTCCTGAGGTTCTCTGGGATGAATGGGACCAGGCCGGCTGGACAAACGACTCATGTACGGCTTTTCCTGCTCTCGTGAACCTTGCGGCTACATGGGACAAGGAGATGTCCCTTCTTTACGGACGCAGCATTGGAGAAGAGGCACGCTACCGCAAGAAGGATATCCTTCTCGGACCTGGTGTGAACATCTGCCGCACTCCTCTGAACGGACGTAACTTCGAGTACATGGGCGAGGATCCGTTCCTTGCCGGAGCTATGGTAAGTCCATATGTAAAGGGAGTACAGGAAAATGGTGTCGCAGCTTGTGTCAAGCATTACGCAGTGAACAACCAGGAGTTCCAGCGCACGCAGTCAAATTCTGTTGTTGACGACAGGACCCTTCATGAAATCTACCTCCCTGCATTCAAGGCAGCTGTTCAGGAAGGCGGTGCATGGTCTATCATGGGATCATACAACCTTTACAACGGCCAGTACAACTGTCATAACAAGAAGCTTCTTGTAGACATCCTCAAGGGTGACTGGGGATTTGACGGAGTGGTTGTCAGCGACTGGGGCGGATGCCGTGTCAGCGAAGAGGCCATCCTCAACGGACTTGATATCGAGATGGGAACCTGGACAAACGGTCTCCGCGGAGCTGCAAGCGACAGCTACAGGAACTATCATATGGCAGATCCATATCTCAAAGGTCTCCGTGAAGGAAAATACACAACTAAGGAGCTTGACGACAAGGTGCGCCGCATCCTCCGCCTGATCTTCCGCACAAGCATGAGACCAGAGCCTAACTACGGACGTTTCGTATGCCCTGAGCACTATCAGGCTGCCCGCGAGATTTCCGCTGCCGGAGTGGTTCTTCTCAAGAATGAAGACAATGTCCTTCCTCTCAAGGTTGCTGAAGGCGCCAAGATCGTTGTGGTCGGAGAGAACGCTGTCAAGAAGATGGTTGTCGGAGGCGGAAGCTCGAACCTCAAGACCGCGTATGAGGTGAATCCTCTCGAGGGTCTTCAGAATGCATTCGGTGACAAGGCTGAAGTGGTCTGGGTACGCGGTTATGTCGGCGACACTTCTACTTCATACAACATGGTAGATACGGGTCAGGACCTTACTGACAATCGTTCTCCAGAGGTTCTCATCGCAGAGGCTGTAGAGGCAGCAAAGGATGCTGACTATGTCATCTTTGTCGGCGGCCTTAACAAGAGCGCCCATCAGGATAACGAGAGCACTGACCGTTATGACACCTTCCTTCCATATGGCCAGCAGGATGTGATTGATGCTCTTGCAGAGGTTTCGGACAAGTTCGTTGTGGTGAACATTTCAGGTTCTCCTGTATCCATGCCATGGGAAGACAAGGCTGATGCCATCGTTCAGGGATGGTATGGCGGTACCGAGTCAGGTAACGCCCTTGCAGACGTCCTCACAGGAAAGGTCAATCCTTCAGGAAGGCTTCCGTTCTCTATTCCGTTCAAGTATGAGGACGGCCCTATCAAGACAGAACGCCAGTATCCCGGAATCAAGGAAGAGGGCGACCAGTTCTGGCAGACCCATTATGACGAAGGCGTTTATGTAGGTTACAGGTGGTATGACAGCAAGAATGTTCCTGTACAGTGGGCGTTCGGACACGGACTCAGCTACACTTCGTTCGAGTACTCTGATGCAAAGGCAGCCAAGGCTTCGATGAAGGCAGACGGTACGATGAAGATTTCTGTAAACGTGAAGAATGTCGGTGAGTGCGACGGACATGAGATCGTGCAGCTTTATATCGCTGACCCTGTAGCAAGCATCGACCGTCCTGCAAAGGAACTCAAGGGTTTCGAGAAGGTATATCTCAAGGCAGGCGAGACTGCAATGGTTACATTCGAGATCGATGCCGCGGACCTCAGCTTCTACGATGTGGCAAAGGGCGGCTGGAATGCCGAGCCGGGCGAGTTCCAGGCCCTGATCGGAAGCTCGTCAGCCGACATCCGCGCAACCGTTCCTTTCGAACTTAAATAATCCGCGGTTTCATAGAGTCCCGCTTTACACAATAAATACAGCACCGGTGTCGTGATACATAGGTGACATGCCACCCCCGGCTAGGGGGACGCCCTCGAAGAGGGCAGGGGGTCACCGGAGTATCACGACACCGGTGCTGTTTTATGTCTGGTCCGTATCTTTACCAATCAGGGGGTCACCGGAATCATGACACCTGTGCTGTTTATACCTGGTCCGAATCATTTCCAATCCCGGTCGCAATGCAAGAGGTTGAGCGGGAAAATGCCGTTGGGTGAACGATTTTCCGCTCAACGTCTTGGCTAAGGTAGGATGTGTACGACCTGTCGTAAAACTGGCATGGTGTACACTATGTTATATTGTAAGTTGTTGGCTGTTAATTATATATAGAGATGGCGGGTGTCTATCATGTCTCTCCGAGATCAGGATGTACACCTTTTCCGCGAATCTTCACCTGCGAATCTCTTTCTTGGAATCTATAGGATACCTCTGCAGACAGATCTGGTGTCATAATATGGAGAGTGACATGCCACCCCCGGCTAGGGGGACGCCCTCGACGAGGGCAGGGGGTCACCGGAATATTATGACACCGGATCTGTCAGTTGAAAGGGCTGTGATTATTTATGACGCCAGCGGTGGCAGAGTAAGTTTGGATGGCGTGGCCGCCCGTGGCCTCGTGAACGGGAGGGGCCCGCGACGAAGTCGTGGGAGGGACGTAGTCGGAACTTGTTCCGACGAAGCCAAGCCAAATTTACTCTGCCACCGCTGGCAATCGTGATTATTTCTTGAGTTCAAGGCCGAGCTGCATGCCGTCGTACTGGCTTGCGATGGTGCCTACGGTCTTGAGGGTCGAGTTCTTGCTGCTTGATGTCAGCTTTTCAAGGAGGTCAAGGAGCTTGTCCGCCTGGAAAAGTAGGTCGAGCTGGCTGCTGGTAACAGATACGGAAGCTGTGAAAGGCTTCATGGCGAAGTTCTTTCCGAACTGGAGACTCAATGTCTTGTAGTCTTCGCTGAGGGAATATGTACCGCCGAAGCTCTTTCCCTTTACTGTTGCAGTGAATGTCTTGTCTTCGTTGAATGTAAATGAGAATGTGCCGGCCTTGATGCCTACCTTCTGTACGTATTCGTCAAGCTTTTCTTCCACCTGCGATGCTGCGAGCGTTGCCGCTGTGCTCTTGAGAAGGTCGTCGCTTTCGAACTTCACTGCAGTTCCTGAATAGGTCCATGTGCCTTTCACATCCACAGGAAGCGTTGTACCTGTAACGCTTTCAACCACATTCTTCACTGTTTCATTGCTTGTCGCCTTCTTGAGAAGGTCCTTTAGTGTCTGGGCCGAAACTGTCTGGCCTGCAAGGCAGAACGATCCGACCATGAGAATGATGCTGATTATCTTTTTCATATTGTTGAGGTTTATTCGTTTTTCCAGCCTTGCGCCTTGATAGGAAGCTCCACTCCGTCAGGAGTAACGACAACAGCGCCTACTTCCGGCTTTGCCAGATGTCCGATGACGTCGTATGTCTGGAAATCGTGGCGGAACTTCTCATGCTTTCCGATAGGGATGGTAAAGAGCAGGCGGTAGTCTTCACCTCCGTTGAGGGCAGCGGAAATCGGGTCTATGTTCATTTCCTTGCCGAGTTCGAAGGTCTTTCCTGCGAACGGAAGCTTGTCGACATATATCTTTGCGCCCAGTCCGCTGTCACGCACAAGCCTCTTGACTGCGTCTGCGAGGCCTCTTGTGACAAGATATCCGTAAGACGGAATGATTTCGGTCTCCTCCATCTGCGAGACTGTCTGAGGACTGATCTTCGGCTTCAGGTATGCGCCCACAAGATGCTTGTAGTCTTCAAGCTTAGGCTGTGCCTTTGCGTCTCCGCTCTTCTCGAAAGCCCTCTTCTCCCTTTCCAGAACCTGGAATCCCATGAATGCCGCACCGAGGTTGTCGGAAACGCAGATCAGGTCCATGCTCTTTGCTGCAGGGCGGCGCTTTGCCGTCAGCAGGGAAGTCTCGCCGTTGGCGGCAACGCTTACGGCAAGTCCGTTCGGAGAAGGGACGAGGTCAAGCGACACCTTTCTGTATCCATGTTCCTTTGCTGCAGCCACTATGCCTTCCCATACTTCCATTATGTGCTTGAAATCGAGCTTTGATGAGATTCCGAGACGGATGTCGAGGGTACGTGGATGCGAAAGTTCTACATAGAGCTCTCCTGTCACTGCTGTGACGCATTTGTATCCGAGATGCTTGAGCGGGAAATATACAAGATCGAAGTCGATGCCTTCAATGAAGGTGCGTGACTGCTGGGTCACATAGGCCTTGCCGGAGGTCTCGAACCAGCTGCTTTCAAACGGTCTGTAAGGAGTACCTTCGTAAAGCTTGGCTATCGCTTCCACCCTGCCGAGGTCTGAGAATGTTTCTTCTGCCATGTTGTGAATCGTATTTATGCAAAAATACAATAAAATAGTTAATTTTGTCAAATTAATCGTCATCCTGAGCATGGCGAAGGATCTTAAACGTTACATGATGAAGAAAGTTTTGATTATTATAGCCTTATTCGTGCTTGCACCCCTTGCTCTCTGCGCACAGGACATCAAGGTCATGTCCTACAATATCCGCATGTCGGATGCGAAGGACGGTACAAATTCATGGATGTACCGATATGCGGCGACAGGCGAGATGATAAAGGATCAGCAGCCGGATGTGTTCGGCGTTCAGGAGGCTACATATGACCAGATGTACTTCATAGAACAGAACTTCAAGGGATATAATTACTACGGCGGCGGACGTGAGGACGGAAAGAAGAAGGGCGAGTATACTGCCTTGTTCTGGAACAAGAAGACCGTCTCCATGCTTGACAGCGGAATGTTCTGGCTGTCCGAGACTCCTCAGGAGCCCTCTAAAGGCTGGGACGCGGAGTGTCTGAGAACTGCCACATGGGCTCTTTTCAAGGACAAGGAGACAGGAAACAGGTTCTATGTCGTGAACACCCATCTTGACCATGTCGGCAAGGAAGCGCGCAAGAAGGGACTTGATCTAATAATGGAGAAGATTGCCCAGCTCAACAAGTCCGGCCTTCCTGTCGTGCTGATGGGAGACTTCAATGTCAAGCCATATGATGCCGCTCTAAAGGACGTCGAGGCAAATATGAGCAATGCCCGCAAGACGGCGGCAAAGACTGACAATACCGGCACATACAACAACTGGGGCAAAAGTTCCGACATAATCGACTACATTTATTACACAGGTTTCTCGTCATGCTCTGAATATCAGACTGTTACGAAGAAGTACGCGGACCGCAAGTTTGTCTCTGACCACTTCCCGATAACCGCTGTTCTTGTTTTCTAGCTATCTTTCAGGCAGTTAGAAAAAACTTGACGGTTGACTTGTTTTATTTTTGATTGGTAGGGTAAGATTACCTATCTTTGTCTTCCTTACATTCAAAAGATACAGCATATGTCATTCGTCCATCTTCATGTCCATACGCAATATTCCATTCTTGACGGTCAGGCATCCATCGCCAGCCTTTTCGAGCGTGCCAAGGAACTTGGCATGCCGGCTCTGGCTATCACTGACCATGGAAACATGTATGGTGTCAAGGAATTCCTGAAGGTGGCGAAAAAGTTCCCGGAGGTCAAGCCTATCGTAGGCTGCGAGGTCTATGTGACCCGCCATTACGACCACAAGCTGAAGGACAAGGACCACAGGAGTTATTACCATCTTATTCTTCTTGCCAAGAACTACGACGGATACAGGAATCTGATGAAGATAGTCTCGACCGGCCATATCGAAGGAAAATACTACGAAAAGCCGAGGGTGTCCCATGAAGTTGTGGAGAAGTATGCTGAAGGTCTTGTATGCTGTTCCGCATGTATCGCAGGTGAGATACCGAGAGCGATAATCGCCGGTGACATGAAGGGCGCCGAAGAGGCTGTGATGTGGCATAAGAGGGTCTTCGGCAACGATTTCTACCTCGAAGTCCAGGAACATAAGACCCAGGTTCCGGGCCAGTCGCAGGAAGTATATGAGAGGCAGGTAGTGGCCAACGAGGGCATCTTCGCCCTTGCTGAAAAGACAGGAACCAAGGTCGTGGCTACCAATGACGTCCATTTCACCCGCAAGGAGGACGGTCCGGCCCACGACAGGCTCATATGCCTTACCACTAATGTCTTCGTGGACGATCCGAACAGGATGAGGTATACCCAGCAGGAATATCTCAAGAGCGAGGAGGAGATGCTGGATATCTTCTACAAGCATCCGGAGACCCTTGCCAATACTCTCGAAGTCGCCGACAAGATCGAAGTCTACAAGATCGACAAGGATCCGATCCTTCCGAAGTTCGACCTTCCGGAAGACTTCCTCAAGGATATAGATTCATATCTCGAGAAATATAAGGACATCATAGACGAGGGACGCTGCGACAAGAATGGAAACGAGCGAGGCGAAGAGTTCTGCCGTTCAGTGGCCTATCTCTGCCATCTTACATACAAGGGAGCACAGTGGCGTTATGGGGACAACATGACAGAAGAGCAGGCGGAACGAATCGAGTTCGAGCTCAAGACCATCTGCAAGATGGGTTTTCCGGACTACTTCCTCATCGTCCAGGACTTCATTGCAGCTGCACGCAGCGAGGGCATTTCAGTAGGCCCGGGCCGTGGCTCCGCCGCCGGCTCGGCAGTCGCCTACTGCCTGAAGATCACCAACATAGACCCGATCAAATATGACCTTCTGTTCGAGCGATTCCTCAATCCTGACCGTATCAACATGCCCGATGTCGACATTGACTTTGACGACGACGGCAGATATCGCGTCTTCCAGTATATCGAGGAGAAGTACGGAAAGGACCATATCTCTCATGTGATCACATACGGTACGATGGCTGCGAAATCCGCTATAAAGGATGTCGCCCGCGTCAGCCGTCTGCCGATAGATGAATCCAACAGGCTTACCAAGCTTGTTCCCGACAGGCCTTTCGAGGCGACGATAACCGATGCCGACGGTAAGAAGGTCACAAAGGAATTCAAGCCGAAGCTGGGCAACTGCCTCAAGTACGGCGAACTCAGGACCGAACTCGAAAACGGTACGGAACAGATACGTGAGGTCCTTGAATATGCCGGCAAGCTCGAGGGATGTATACGCCAGACGGGAGTACATGCCTGTGCGATGATCATCGGACGAGGAAACCTTACAGAATATATCCCTATCTCTATTGCGAACGACAAGCTGACCGGAGAAGAGGTCTGGGTGTCCCAGTATGACGGCCACTATATCGAGGAGGTCGGCATGCTGAAGATGGACTTCCTCGGATTGAGGACCCTGTCCATCATCAAGGAATGCCAGGCGAACATAAAGAAGCGCTGGGGTGTGGAATTCGACATCGAGAAGATCCCTATCGACGACAAGGAGACATATGAACTTTACAGCCGCGGAGATACCACGAGCGTGTTCCAGTTCGAAAGTCCCGGTATGAAGGAATGGCTGATCAAGCTCCAGCCGACCCGTTTCGAGGACCTTATCGCGATGAACGCCCTCTATCGTCCGGGCCCTATGGACTATATCCCGGATTTCGTGGAGCGCAAGCAGGGACGCCAGCCTATCTTATATGACCTTCCTGAGATGGAAGACATCCTTCAGGATACATACGGAATTACAGTCTATCAGGAGCAGGTGATGCTTCTGTCCCGCAAACTGGCCAACTTTACCAGAGGCCAGGCCGATACCCTTCGTAAGGCTATGGGTAAGAAGATCATCGACCTTCTGAACTCGCTCAAGGACCTTTTCCTTGATGGCGGACAGAAGAACGGACATCCGAAGGAGACGCTGGAGAAGATATGGGCGGACTGGGAGAAGTTCGCTGCCTATGCGTTCAACAAGTCCCACGCGACCTGCTATGCCTGGGTAAGCTACCAGACCGGATGGCTGAAGGCCCATTATCCTGCAGAGTTCCAGGCGGCCAACCTGACCAAGAACCTCTCCAATATGGATGAGATCAAGAAGATCATGGATGACTGCAAGAAGAACGGCATAAAGGTCCTTAATCCTGATATCAACGAGTCCGACGCAAGGTTCACCGTGAACAAGCAGGGCGAGATCCGTTTCGGAATGGGCGGCATCAAGGGATTCGGAGACAACATCGTGCGTGCAATCCTTGCGGAAAGAGAGGAGAACGGTTTGTTTGCAGACATATATGACTTCGTCGAAAGAATGTCCGGAGTAGTCAACAGGAAGGCCTTCGAATCACTTCTCCATGCCGGTGCATTCGACAGCTTCGGCATCTGCCGCAAGCAGTTCATGCTTCCTGGAAAGAATGGGGATATGTTCATCGACACCCTTCTCAGATATGGAGAGCTTTATAAGAAGGATACCATGGAAAGCAGCGTGTCGCTGTTCGGCGAAGTTGAGGAGATGAAGCCTGAGAGGCCTGAGATTCCTGCCATGACGGTAGAGGAAGACATTTTGGAGAAGCTTCAGTTCGAGAAGGAACTGGTCGGAATGTACCTTTCGTCACATCCTCTGGACAGGTATCAGTTCGAGATGGAGAATTTCACTACATGCCAGCTGGGAGAGATAAACACCCTCGTCTCCGAGTGTGAGATGAAGAAGACCAAGATGAAGGTCTCAGTTGCTGGTTTCGTGACCAGGACGGAACATATAAACAACCAGAACAACCGTCCTTGGTCAAAGACCGTGATAGAGGATTTCGGTGGTAGCTATGAACTCAAGCTGTATGGAAAGGACCACGAGGCTTATATGAGCTATCTTGTCCAGAACAATACCTTATATATAGAAGGTGAGATAGACGAGAAATACTATGTAAAGCCGGAAGACAGGGCTCAGGGCAAGACTTCTCCATATGGATTCAAGGTCAAGAAGATAATGCTTCTCGGCAATGTGACCGATACATATATAAAGGGATTTGCAATCAATGTAACCACTCCTATGCTTACTCCGGAATTCCGTGACGCTCTTGTGGGGCTGATCAAGAAGAACAAGGGCACGGTTCCGCTCAGCATGTTCCTGTATGATCCGGAGAAGAAATGGAACATAGAGTTCCTTTCAAGAAAATTCCGTGTCGCCGTGACAGCCGGATTCATCGAAGAACTGGAGAATCTCCATGTGAGATACACTGTCTTGAAGAAATAACATTTTCAGTTTTATATACAAAAAGAGGACGACCGTCTGGCCGTCCTCTTTTTGAGTTATGTTGTGAATGATTACTTCTTTGCCTTCTTTGTAGTTACATCGTACATGATAGGTGTAGCGATGAAGATAGAAGCGTAAGTACCGATCACGATACCGAGGATGAGAGCAACTGCAAGACCTCTGATCACCTCACCGCCGAAGATTGCAATCGCGAGTATTGTCACGAGAGTAGTGAGGGAGGTGTTCATTGTACGTGAGAGAGTGCTGTTGAGAGCCTCGTTCACGTTCTGACGGAAGTCTGCCTTCGGATGGAGCTGCTTGTACTCACGGATACGGTCGAAGATAACCACTGTATCGTTGATTGCGTAACCGATGATAGTCAGGATCGCAGCGATGAATGTCTGGTCGATATCAAGGCTGAACGGAAGAATTCCTGAGAAGAGCGAGAAGAAGCCGATCACGATGAGTGATGTATGTGCAAGACCTACAACACCGCCAAGACCCCATGTCCATCCCTTGAATCGTACAGCGATGTATGCGAAGATCACGAAGAGTGCGATGATCACAGCGATGATTGCGTTCCTTGTGATGTCGTTCGCGATTGTAGGACCTACCTTGTCAGAGCTGATGATACCGTTAGGGTTATCAAGGGTAGATGTGAATTCTGCGAATGTGAGCTCGTCTGCGAAGAAGCCCTTGAGTGCGTTGTAGAGCTTTGCCTCTACCTCTGCGTCTGCCTCTGTAGACTCGTCCTCAACCATGTACTGAGTGGTCACCTTCATCTGGCTCTCTCCACCGAACTGCTTTACCTCTACTGCGCCGTCGAACTCAGCGATTGCTGCAGCACGTACTTCCTCTGCTGTCACAGGCTGGTCGAATCTTACAACATATGTACGTCCACCGGTGAAGTCAACACCGTATGTGAAGCCCTTAGTGAAGATTGAAACAAGGGAGATAAGGATGAGCGCTCCTGAAACGATGTAGGCGATCTTCTTCTTTCCGAGGAAATCGACCTTTGTGTTCTGGAGGAAGTTCCTTGTGAACTTGTTGTCGAAGCTGATGTTCTTGCCCTTTGTCACTCTGTCATCAAAGATGATTCTTGTGATGAATACTGAAGTGAGGACAGATGTGATGATACCGATGATGAGGGTTGTTGCGAATCCCTGTACAGGACCTGAACCGAAGAGGAAGAGAACCACACCTGTGAGGAATGTGGTGAACTGGCCGTCGATGATAGCAGAGTATGCATTCGAGTAACCGTCTGCGATAGCCTTGCTAAGGCCCTTGCCTGCGCGAAGCTCTTCCTTGACGCGCTCATAGATGATCACGTTGGCGTCCACTGCCATACCGAGGGTCAGTACGAGACCGGCGATACCTGGGAGTGTGAGGACTGCACCGAATGAAACGAGTGTTCCGAAGAGGAGCACTACGTTGCAGAGAAGCGCGATGTCAGCAACGAGACCTGCACCCTGGTAGAAGAATACCATATAAAGGAGCACGAGCACGAATGCGATGATGAACGAGATGAGACCTGCATTGATTGACTCGGCACCGAGTGATGGTCCAACAACCTGCTCCTGGATGATTGTTGCAGGTGCTGGGAGCTTACCTGACTTGAGGACGTTTGCAAGGTCTTCTGCCTCTTCGAGGGTGAAGTTACCTGTAATCTCTGAGCTACCGCCTGTGATCTCTGTGTTTACGGTAGGGTATGAATAAACCATTCCGTCGAGAACAATGGCAACCTGCTTTCCGATGTTGTCCTTGGTAAGTCTTGCCCATACGTTAGCTCCTTCTGCGTTCATTGACATTGAAACTGAAGGGCTTCCGCCTGTATTGCCATATGATACGCGTGCGTCTGTTACAGAACCGCCGTCGAGAGGTGCCTTTCCGTCACGTGATGTAGCCTTGATCGCTACGAGCTCGAAGATGTTCTGGTTAGGATCCATTGCTGAAGCCTTTACAGTCCACATCGGCTTGAATTCAGGAGGGAAGAACTGCTTTACCTGAGGCATTGCAAGGTACTTGTTCACAGTAGCTGTATCTGCATAGTGAGCATAACCGATGCAAGCATATCCTCTTGCGCCTGAAGGCTGGAGTACGGAGAAGAGAGGGTTCTGCTTTCTGTATGCTGCCTCAGCTGCTGCGTCATCTGCCTGCTGGAGTTCCTCTGCGAGAAGGTCGTCGCCCTCAGCTTTGGTTTCTTCTACAGCCTCTTCTGTGTCAGCGAGGAGGTTTGCGAGAGTTGCGTTAGCTTCAGCGAGGTAAGCCTCAACCTCAGCGTTGTCATATGTTGCCCAGAATTCGAGTGATGCTGTTCCCTGGAGGAGTTTTCTTACACGTTCAGGCTCTTTTACGCCTGGGAGCTCCACAAGGATACGTCCGCTGTTTCCGAGCTTCTGGATGTTAGGCTGGGTCACACCGAAACGGTCGATACGGTTTCTGAGGACGTTGAATGAGTTTGAGATTGCGCTCTCTGACTCACCTCTGATGACCTCGATCACCTCTGCGTCGGTAGACTCTGGGCCGATCTTGTCTCTCATTTCGTATGTGCCGAAGATCTGTGCGAGAGGCATTCCGTTTGAAGTCTCCTCCCAAGCCTCAGCGAAAAGGGTGATGAAATCCTGACGTGAGTTCACGCTGCGCTCCTCTGCGAGTGCGAGAGCCTTTGTGAATTCAGGAGCCTCATTGCCGCCTGCAAGAGCCTTCACGAGGTCCTTGAGCTGCACCTGAAGCATCACGTTCATACCGCCCTTAAGGTCGAGACCAAGGTTGATAGCCTTTGCCTTTACGTCCTTGTAAGTGTATCCGAAATAGATCTTCTCTGATGAGATAGAATCGATGTACCTTCTGTTCTCGTCCTTTCTGATGGAATCGAGGTAGAAGGCTCTGTCACCTTCGGCTACCTTGCCGAAAGCGGCTGTCTGCATTGCAGCTTCTGCCTTTGCCTCTGCGTACTTCTCGGCCTTCTTCTCCTGTCTGTTGGTCACAAGGGTGAAGGAGAGCTGCCAAAGCGATGCGAGCATAAGCAGAATCGCTACAAATCTGATTGCACCTTTACTTTGCATAATGATTTTATTGTTTTAATGATATTTATTGTCTCTTTTCTGCGTTTTGGCATGCTATTGCGCATACCTATAGCAAAATAGGGCACAAATTTACGATTTTTTTCTTATAAATGAAGAAACTGTTCTGTTTTATCGTCTTTTTATGTAATTATTTCCTATTTTTGTGGGATGAAAATGAGACAGGTCGTTTATATATACTTTTTTTTCATGATGCTTCTGCAACCCTTCTGTCTTTCTGCGCAGACGGATAAGGCGTTGAAGGAGATGCAGCGCGGTGATCAGCTGCGTGAGCAATACCGTTTTGAAGAGGCTTTCGAGGTCTATCAGTCGGCTGTAGGAATGTTTGTTGATTCCCTCATGACCGCGGATGACTCTCTCTTGAGAATGGATATAAGCGACCGTGTCCTCATGGCGGAGAACGGTTTGAGCATGATGGATTTCGTCTACGTTCCCGACGTTGTGGCCCGCCACAAGTTCCCTATAGATGAGTTTTTCCTCTACTATCCTGTGAAGGAAGGCGCATGGAGGCCGGTCCCTTCCCAGCTGGACAGCATTCCTCATGATTTTTCCAAGGCTTCATATATCCCAGAAGGAGAAAAGGAAATATACTGGTCTGCGGTCGACAAGTCCGGCATCAGAAACATCTTCCATTCGGTGTATCAGGACACCATATGGTCTGTGCCGGCTCTTCTGAATGAGCACATGACCTCCATTTCTGATGAAATCTATCCTATGCTTTCTCCGGACGGCTCACAGATGTATTTTTCTTCTGCCGGTCTGTATGGAGTGGGAGGCTATGATATATATGTGTCCGAATGGGACAAGGAGACAGGAGACTGGTCTGTGCCTGTGAACATGGGATTTCCATATTCGTCTCCCTCTGATGACTTTCTTTTTGTGAATACCGATGACGGAAAGCATTCGATATTCGCTTCCAACAGAAACTGTTCAAAAGACAGCGTCTGGGTATATGTCCTTGCCTATGAAGACATGCCGGTAAGAAGGGCAGTCACCGATCCGGAAGAACTGAAGGCTGTGGCGGCGCTGGATCCTCAGACCTCGCGTACGGCGGAGAAGGAGACTGTGGTGGAAGCTGATATTCCGGAAAATGTAGATACACGCAGATACATGACCAAGATGTCGGAAGTGCGTCAGCTTCGTGATTCGATAGACCGTCTGGGAATGAAGGTCGAAGATGCCCGCTACAAGAACGATGAAAGTGCCGTTCTGGACGGCGAGCTGGTCTTGATTGCTCTACGTGATTCCCTTGACCGTGCTTCTGCAATACTACAGGAGATAGAGATGGAGTTTCTTTTCAGCGGAGTCGTCATAGATCCTGACAAGCTTCTTGCCGAGGCGGATAGAGAGATCGTAGGTCAGACAGTTGATTACGTGTTTACCAAAAGGGAGTTCGGCGAGCCTTTGGCTCTTCATATGCAGGAACCAGAACCGGAATTCGACTACTCTTTCAAGATTCTTGAAGAAGGACAGTTTGCGGAAAACAATACCCTTCCGGAAGGTCTGGTATACCAGATCCAGATGTTCTCGACAACTACCCAGGCTACTGTGGCAAAACTCAAGGGTCTGAGTCCTGTGTTCGAGACAAGGACCACTAACGGAAGATATACCTACAGGGTCGGAGTCTTCAGAACATATGCCGACGTACTCGCCAACCTGAATGCTGTCAAGAAGGTCGGCTTCAGAAACGCGTTCATCGTGGCATTCAAGGACGGAAAGGATATCAAGGTCGCACAGGCCAGAGCGCTTGAAGCCGAGCTGAACAAGAAGCCTTCTTTCTATGAGGTCAGAATCGAGACCGGTTCCGGAGAGCTTGACATGACCATAGCAGGCGGTATCCGTCAGCAGGCTCCGGGAAAGGATATCGCCCGCATCGAGAAGGAAGACGGGACAAAGGTTTATGTAATAGGTCCGTTCGCCGACAAGGAGAAGGCCGAACATCTTGCAGGCTTCGTCCGCGCGATGGGTACACCTTCGGCTGCTTGCGTGGAGATACCTCAGAAGTAATTGAGATCGTATTCAGGAAGGATTTCCGGATCCGGAGTCTCAAAGTTGGTTATGTTCAGCCTTACCTTCTGGAGTTCCTCGAGAGTATGCTGAGGTTCGCTGCAGTCTTCCGGTATAGGAAGATTCGAGAATGTCTGGAAATAAAGCATTGTAGCATCTCTCCACCAGAGGGCGTCCTTTGCCTGGCGCACCAGCTTCACATTCACCTCGTTCCATCTCTGCTCGTCTACAAAATCGCGTACGGAAGCCCATGTGTCAAGATATCCTGCCGCAGCATCGATTCCCTTCTGGAATGTATGGCATAGGGTATCCCAAAGGGTTTCGCCGCTCTTCATCCTGTAGTCCCATGGAAGATGATGGAACCAGAGTATAAGATTTTCCGGACATGTCTCCACATTGCCGTAGATTGAAGCCAGAGGTTCGTTGTACTGGCCTGTATTGCCGCTTCCGTTCATAGTCCTGTCGAATCCTACTCCGTCAGGGCCGGCTTTATGGTAGTATTTAGGAGACCAGTCGGGGCGTATGCTGCCTTCCCATGGACCAGGACCGTAATGGCCCTCTGATGAGAAGGTGTGGTGGAGGCCGAGAGGCATCTCATAACGCACTGTGTTTTCTCTTGACTCGAGCAGCAGGGTCTTGATCGGATCCACGAAGTCCGGATCATCGGTGAACGACTGCCTGATCCACTCGTCTGCTATCTCCTCTGATGAAAGTTCAGGATCCCATGCCATTCGTCCGAAAGCGTACCAGTTTGCCTGTGCGAAATGGTGCCCGCACCAGTTTGTGCTGTCTCCGATATTGGTCACACCTGCGATTGCATTGATCGGACGCTTGTGGAGCTTGCCGGTTGTGATGTCGCGTACAGTCGATCCTTCTCCCTTCTGATATGTGTCTGCGTCCAGGCATTCCTTCCACATCGGATGGAGATACACAAGGTGGTTCGAATGTCCGAGGTATTCCTGAGTTATCTGCATCTCGGCCATCACGGTTGTGTTCTCAAGCTGTCCGAAGAGAGGACTGAACGGTTCGCGAGGCTGGAAGTCGATAGGTCCGTTCTTTATCTGGATGATCACGTTGTCTCTGAACTTTCCGTCGAAAGGAACGAATTCGAGGCTTGCCTGCATGGCTCTGTCAGGAGCCTGCGGATCATAGACGAATGCTCGCCACATGACGATTCCTCCGAACGGTTCGACGGCCTTCGCAAGCATGTTCGCACCGTCTGCATGCGTGCGTCCATAGTCCTGCGGACCTGACTGGCCTTCGGAATTTGCCTTTACGAGGAATCCTCCGAAATCAGGTATCAAGGCATAGATTTCAGCTGCCTTTCTATTCCACCATTCCGCTACATCCTTATCCATCGGGTCGGAAGTCTTGAGTCCGCCGATACGCTTCGGAGAAGCGAAATTGATGGACAGGAAGATCTTGAGCCCGTATGGGCGGAAGATGTCTGCGAGAACCTTTACCTTCTTCAGATATTCCGGAGTAAGTATTATCGGATCGGCGTTCACGTTGTTGAGGACGGTGCAGTTTATTCCGAGTGATGCGTTCGCGCGGGCATATTCCTCATATACAGGGAGGACGGTGCCTGGCAGGCTTTCCCATTTCCAAAGCGATTCTCCGGCATATCCGCGCTCTACGGTAAGGTCAGGGTTGTCCCAGTGGTTGAGCACGCGGTACTGGTATGCGGGAACTTCGGTGACTGTCCCGTCCTTAAGTACCTTGCCGGTCTCCTGCCTGCGCAGAAGGTCATATGTGCCGTACAATATGCCGGTTTCAGTGTTGGCACCGATTGTGATGCCGTCTTTTCCGAATGAAAGCCTGTATCCTTCGTCTCCTAGGCCTTCTTCCTTTGCTTCCAGCACATTGAATGAAACTTTCCTTCCTTCCTTCCAATACTCGCTTATCTCATTGGCGGCAATGGCCATCGTGGTCTTTTCCGGGGAAAGGTTCATTCCGTCCTGGTCCAACGAATAGAACCAAAGCTGATGGCCGTCAGTGTCTGCCGGTTTTTCCGGGCCGCAGCACGATGCCGTCAAGGCGACAATTGACGCAATTAGAAGTGTCTTGAGCAGTTTCATGTTATTGATTTTGGTTATTTGTTATTATCTGGTTTGTACAAAATTATTCATATTTATTGACCTTTCCAAACCCGATACGAAATAAAAACATTATCTTTGTTGTTCCGGTTAAAATAATACTGAACGTTATGGGATTTGTGATCACGTTGATACTTCTCGGTCTTCTGCTGATGTTTGCCGAGATTCTTCTTATTCCAGGTGTAGGAATCGCCGGAGTGCTGGGTCTCCTCTCTCTTGGTGGTTCGTGCTTCTATGCATTCACGCAGATGGGAACCACGGCAGGCGTGATAGTGACAGCAGTCAATGTCGTGCTGATAGTGGCGCTTACCGTATGGGTGCTTAGGGCAAAGACATGGAAGAGACTTGCTTTGGAAACCAACATCGAGTCAAAGGCTGTTCCTTCAGAATCAGTTGTTGTTGCAGTAGGGGACAGAGGCAGAGCGGTTACGAGACTGGCACCTATGGGAACTGTACGTTTCGGTGAGAACGCCGTAGAAGTAAAGGCTCTTGAGGGTCTTGTGGACTCCGGGACTGATGTCGAGGTTGTTCTCATCGAGGACAACAGAATATATGTAAGGCCATTGTAGCCTTCGGTCAGAAAACTAATAAACTATTCATATTATGGAAGCAATGATTATCGTATGGATTGCAGTCGCGATATTCGGACTTGTGATCTTCCTATGGTTCTTCCCTGTGACCTTGTGGTTCCAGGCTCTGATTTCGGGAGTGCGCATCTCCCTCATCCAGCTTGTGCTCATGCGCTGGAGAGGAGTTTCTCCAAGCACCATCGTAATGGCCATGGTGACCGGAACAAAGGCAGGACTTACCCTTTATGCAAACGAACTTGAGGCCCACTACCTTGCAAAAGGAAACGTTCCGAAGGTTGTGAACGCCCTGATTTCAGCGGACAAGGCGAACATCTCCCTCGATTTCAAGATGGCTGCCGCAATCGACCTCGCCGGACGCGACGTTTTCGAAGCTGTTCAGATGTCGGTGAACCCTAAGGTCATCAACACACCTCCAGTGACAGCAGTAGCTAAGGACGGTATCCAGCTTATCGCAAAGGCACGTGTGACAGAGCGCGCAAACATCAAGCAGCTCGTCGGAGGTGCCGGAGAAGAGACCGTGCTCGCACGAGTTGGCGAGGGTATCGTTTCATCCATCGGTTCGGCAGAAAGCCACAAGCTCGTTCTTGAGAATCCTGACAGCATATCTAAAGTGGTGCTCAACAAGGGACTTGACGCAGGAACAGCGTTTGAGATTCTCTCTATCGACATCGCCGACATCGACATAGGAAAGAACATCGGTGCGGTTCTCCAGATGGACCAGGCGGAAGCTGACAAGAACATCGCCCAGGCACGCGCAGAGGAGCGCCGTGCAATGGCGGTAGCTCTCGAGCAGGAAATGAAGGCGAAGGCCCAGGAAGCACGCGCACGCGTGATTGAGGCCGAGGCGGAAGTTCCTCTTGCAATGGCAGAAGCATTCCGCACAGGAAACCTCGGCATCATGGACTACTACAAGATGAAGAACATCCAGGCCGACACCGAAATGCGCGAAAACATCGCAAAACAATAACTTATGAAAAATCGCCTGCTCCATATGACGCAGGTGATTTTTGAAGTTTTATTTGGTGAATCACTAAATTTATTTATATCTTTGCAGTCCCGTTAGGAAAAACGGGTCAGCTTGGTGAGATGGGTGAGTGGCTGAAACCACCAGTTTGCTAAACTGACGTACGGGTAACCGTACCGGGGGTTCGAATCCCCCTCTCACCGCAGAAAGGAAGTCGTAAGACTTCCTTTCTGTGGTATATGGGGGGTGAGAACCCTGGGTTCGTTATCGACGAAGTCGCTGAGCCTTAGCGAAGAATCCCCCTCTCACCGCAGAAAGAAAGGGCCCTCCCGGCAGGGACGAAATCCTGGTGAGAGAAGTTTGCAGAAACGACCAGCGACGGATTGGATGGGTTACAAAAGAGGGCTGTTACCAGTCTCTGCAAAGAAATACTTCATTGGGGAACGATATGGTGGATGACATGTATTATCGGAATTATTGCAGATTTTGATGGCAAGACGTGTCACATAAGCCCTCTTAAATGCATCTATTATAATGTATAACTCAAAAACGAACGAATCATGAAACGATTTCCAAAGCTCATGGTCTTTTTGGCAGGCCTTTTTCTTATATGTGTATCAGCATCGGATCTTTCGGCCCAGGATGGCGCCGTGTCCGGCAAGGCCTATATCTATTGCCGCGTCTGGTTTGATGATTTCAAGGTGGATAAAGAAAGACAGCTCGGCAGCTATACGCAGAAATACAAGGAGCGTGCTATTAAAATGATGATCAACTGCACGCAGTATGACACAAATCTGAAAAGCCTTTCAGGAACCGTTACGGACGAGGATGGCAATCCGAGATCATTCAGTACGTATATGTCCTGTCTGAACTGGCTTGGAATGATGGGATGGGAACTTATGGCATATCCCGCGCCTTACAGGTCTGATACGATGATATTTGAAGACTATTTTCTGCGCCTGGATGTTTCAGGCATGACATATGAACAGATAAACGAGAAACTGTCTGTCTTTCAGCCGAAGAATAGCGGCAGATAAATATGAAACTCTTCCTGATACTGCTTCCGCTGGTTTATCTTGCAGGTAACGGATATCTGTTCTGGAGGGTGATGCAAGCCATATCCTGTGCACCTTTATGGTGCAGGATCATGGCCGGCATCCTCTTTTGGACAGCGGCATTCTCGTTGTTCGCCGCAATAGGCATGCGTGACGCCGGGTTGCCGGAGGCGGTTCTGAAATGGATGTTCCGTATAGGATCAGTGTGGATGGTGTTCCTGCTGTACATGGTCCTTCTGCTGATCGGATTTGATATTGCAGGAATCTTCATTCCTCAGCTTAAGCCTTCACTATTGTTCGCCCTGCCCATCACCTTATGCATCCTTGGCTATGGCTATATAAACTACAGGCATCCGAAGGTCGAGCATATTGATATCAGTCTTGAGAAGGAAGGTGCTCCAGTCCGGATTGTCGCTGTCAGTGATGTGCATCTGGGATATGGAACAGGCGTATCTGCCTTGAAGAAATATGTAGAGAAGATAAATACCCAGAATCCGGATCTTATTCTGATTGCGGGAGACCTGATCGATAACAGCGTAAACCCCCTTCTTAATGAGCCTTTTGCAGAAGTCCTCTCTGCCTTGCAGGCCCCGATGGGAATCTATATGGTGCCGGGAAACCATGAGTATATAAGCGGAATCGATGCATGCATGGACTTCCTGAAAGACACTCCGATAACGGTTCTGCGTGACAGTATCGTGACCCTGCCGGGAGGTCAGCAGCTGATCGGACGCGACGACATCAGCAACCGCGGACGCAGGCATCTCGAAGACCTGATGAATGCCGCAGACAGGGCCAGACCGGTAATAGTTCTGGATCATCAGCCATATGACCTGAAGAAGACGGACTTGCTCGGAGCGGACCTTCAGATCAGCGGACACACTCATCGCGGTCAGATATGGCCCCTCAACTGGGTTACGGACCGTCTTTTCGAGCAGAGTCATGGCTATCGGAAGTGGCCGCACACCCATGTATGGGTGTCCAGCGGCCTTTCTCTCTGGGGACCGCCGTTCCGCATCGGCACGCACAGCGATATGGCTGTAATCGATCTGAAATAACTTTTGTACAGTTGTTGCTATTCAGGAATTCGAATAGATTCTTGACATAGCATGAAAGTATTGATAGTAGCAAACAATGCCTATCTAAAAGGCAACGGGGTCTGCACTGCGGTGCAGTCGCTCAAATCCCGTCTTTTAAGGGAAGGGGTGCAGGTCAGGCTTATGGCCTGTGAAAACCCCGACAAGGATGGCCCGCAGCCGGATTATCCTCTGATACATTTCAGAATTCCAATCTTCGAACATCTCATAGAGTCCAACGGTTACATGTTCACCCGTCTGGACAAGAGGGTAATACGGGAAGCCGTCGGCTGGGCAGATGTAGTCCATCTGATGGAAGGTTTCCCTTTGGAGTCGGCCACGGTCAGGATAGCCGAAGAGTCGGGAAAGCCTTGCGTGGGAACATACCACTTCTTTACGGAAAACATCACGGCCAACATCGGGTTCGGATATGAGACGTTCATCAATCGCCTGATGGACAGATGGTGGAGCAGCACTGTATATAATCATTGCGCTTGCGTCCAATGCCCGACAGAGACGGTTAAGGAGCATCTGAAGAATAACGGCTACACAGCTCCCATGACGGTCATTTCCAACGGAATAGATATTTCGGACTGCGTCCGGCCGGCAGGAAGGCCGGGGACCCGGCCCTGCCGCATCCTCTGTACCGGCAGGTTGTCCGGCGAGAAGTCACAGATGACCCTCATAGAAGCCATGAGGTTCTCGAGACATGCCGGAGAGATAGAACTCCATTTTGCCGGCAAAGGTCCCAAGGCAAAGAAAATAAGGAGGAAGGCCAGGAAATTATGTGAAGAAGGGACGCTTAAGCATGATCCCGTCTTCGGCTTCTATACTTCCGAAGAACTGAAGCATCTCGCCGCGACCGCCTATCTCTACATCCATTGCGCGATAGTCGAGGTCGAAGGACTGTCATGTCTGGAGGCTATGCAGCAGGGCGCCGTCCCGATAATCGCGAAGAGCGCCCTTTCTGCAACAAGTCAGTTCGCTTTGGATGAAAGGAGCCTGTTCACAGTCAGGGATCCGAAGGAACTTGCCGAAAGAGTAGACTGGTGGATCGAGCATCCGGATGAAAGGATGGATATGGGCGGAAAGTATGCCGAATCTGTGAAGGCCTACGATTCCGTAAGTTCAACGGCAAAGATCATAAGAATGTATGAACAGGCTATCGGCAATGCATGCAACTAAACTTGTCATGATTCTTATGAAGCGAAGGATGTATGTCTATCTTCCGAAAGATTATCATGCTTCCGAATGCAGAAAATCTGGAACAGATAACGGTACTTAATCAATATTTTCAGTATCTTTGTTACGTACTGAAACCTAAGCCAAGAATGAAGAAGATTTATCTCATTGTTCTTGCATTACTGACCACATTGCCCGTATATTCGGGACCTAAGAAAACCATATTCAGCAAGGAGCATTTCAATGTCTCCGTCCATGGCCGTTACCAGCATATGCTGAACGAGATGGACATATATGACGAAGTGCTGAACAGTTACGGATCTGCGCTTGTCGGAATCCAGGTCGGGTATGGCACCCATCCTTCGGACAGCAGCTGGTGGTCCAATGCATTCAATTATCCGAGTATCTCGTTGGGATTCTCGTATGACAATACGGGTGATCTCAAGACATACCCGAGCACACATATGGGAGATTTCTACAATCTCTATCTTGCCCTGGAGTTCGATTTCTTCCGTGCAGGTATCTTCTCAATCGGACCGGTATTGGAAATAGGTGCGTCTTTCACAACGGAAAAGTACAGTCCCCGCCGTAATGTCTCAAACCGATATGTCGGTTCCACAGTACTGGCAAATCTTGCCGGAGGCCTGGAAGCAAGTTTCAGGTTCCTGCCCCAGTGGGAATTGGCGCTGACTGGTTATCTGATCCATCATTCAAACGGAATGGTCCAGGTGCCGAACTGGGGAGTCAATCAGGCGGCTGTGGGCACAAAGCTCAAATACTATCTTGCTCCTCATGAAAGACCTCGCAGGATAGCTTTGGAAAAGCCTGATTATCCGAAAGGATTGCGATGGAACGTATATACCGCCTTCGGAGGCCACAGCTGTGACTGGGAACTTATCGCCAAAGGCCCCGAGGCCTATCCCGTAAAGCGCCGCTTCAGGGCGATAGTCGGCGCCGAAGCGGCCTGGAGGTACTGCAGGACTCTGTCTACAGGCATCGGAATAGAAGGAAACTATGCGGATAACGTATATAAGGAAATGGACCTGCTCCTCAGGGGACAGGAAGATTCTCAAGGCTATTCGCCGTTCTATACATCCGTCCATCTGATACAGAACATCCATTATTCTGACTTCTCGGTCAATATCGCTGTCGGCTGGTATACCTTCAAGAAGACAGGTCTGGTGGAAGATATGGGCAAATGCTTCCAGAGGATAGGTGTGCGCTATCATCTTCCTCAGATGAAGGCGGGGCAGGCCTTCCTTTCGTTCGGCATGAGGTCCCATTATTTCGACCGTTCTTACTGTCTCGAATACGGAGCGGGATTCACATTCTGATTCAGCCGGTCTTCTTCTTTCTGAATATGACCATATTGTTTATCGTGAAGTTCAGGATTCCGGACAGGCACATCGCCAGAAGATTGCATATCACCACATCCCAGCCTGTGAACCTCTCGATGATCAGAAGTACTCCGAATCTCAGCAGGAATACAGCAGAACAGGATATATTGTAGGCGAGATATTTCTTCAGAAAGCCGGTCCTTCCTTGTTCCTTTCTCCCTTGCGTCCTGTCTTTCCAGACATAGAAATAGGAAATGCTGTAATTAATAGCTACGGCAAATTGGAAGGAAATGACCGGAGATATGATGTACTCGCCCAGATATCCTTTGGTAAAGACATAGTCAGACAAGATCCAGAGCACAAGGGTGTCGGCAATAGTGCCGGCCACGCTTGTGCCTATGAACTTGATGTATCTTATCAGAATGCCCGGCATTATCTGTTCTTTTTCGGCATCGGATCTATCTTCGCATAATCCTTTATATCATTACGGACTGTCGTAAGGTGCATCAGGGCAAGCACGATGATGATCAGGATGCCGATGTAGTCCAATGCGCCCATGGTGAATTCACGGCCGCATAGCATGAAGCTGTGCGAAAACTCCCTTAAAGGGCGGATTAGCGCAAACAATGTATTGATCAGTATCATTATGATCCTGAACTCCGTCGGTCCCATGCTTGCGTATGTCAGCTTGAATTCCTTCTTCAGGTGGGCGTTGATGCTTACGTTTATAGTGATCAGGAAATACATCACCAGCGCGAGCAGAGCGATCTCCAGATGCATAAGTCCGGACAGTCCCACTCCGACGAAGATCATAACCTCATTTATCGCGTCGACCGTGTGGTCTATATAATAACCGTAGACAGGCCTCTGAGTCTTTCTCACTCTTGCCAGAGTGCCGTCCAGCGAGTCTCCGTACCAGTTGATGATGAATCCCAATGAACTGAGCCACAGGAAATTGATGTTCCATGCGGAAAGGATGTATCCGGCTGCGATTACTGCTGCTCCGAATGAACCGATGTAAGTCAGGATATCCGATGTCATCCATTTCGGCTGGCGCTCCGCCAGCCATACCAGCACCTTCTTTTCCAATGCGTTGAGGACAGAAGTCTGTATTCTTACGGCATCCGCTTTATTGTTTTCCATATCAATATTGATTATAAACCTTATTCCTTAAAAAATCCCGGAGCAGATAGATGTCAGTATGTTCAGCCTGCTCCTCCGGAGTTATTACCGGTCCTATTGCAATTCTTGTTCTTTTTCCTCTCTTGTTGAATACTTCCGCCGGGAGACGCAGCAGCCTGACCTTCCAGTCTATCAGTCCAAGCGAATAATACAGATCTGAGTTCCTGTCAAGAAAATGGACAGGAACTACAGGGACGCCAAGTTTCCTTATCAGCCTTATGACAGGTTCCTGCCATTCCCTGTCCCTGATGCATCCGTCCCTCAGGCTCAGGTCGGAGACTGCTCCGGACGGGAATATGCCCAAAGGATGGCCCGCCCTTACATGGGCGACTGCATCCTTGATGCCTTGAATGCTGTCTTTGGTCGGGGCAGTACGTTCTGTGCCGACAGGAGTAACGCAGATGAAATTCTCTCCCAGTGTCCCGATCCTTCCGAGAAACTTGTTGACCATTACCTTGAAGTCCGGCCTGATGTGTCCGAAGATGTCGACAAGCATCACCCCGTCTATACTTCCGTACGGGTGGTTGCTGATCGTGATGAAAGGGCCTTCGGGAAGATTCGCGAGTGCGTCGGGATTCATGATTTCATACTCAACGCCGATATCTTCGAGAACAGCCCTGGCAAAGTCCGGTCCTACGAAATGTGAATTTCTGTCATACAGATCATTCACCTTATCCACAGACAACATCTTCATCAGGCCTCGGCATAAAGCGTTGCCAAGACGCCCCTTGAACAGGGGCGTCGCCTTTTCCAATTCACCGACGGTAAGCAAAGGCATGATCCTGGTCTTTTTGATTTTCTATACTCGAAGTCAGGATATGCAAATATCTGTCCCTTTTTATACAGATGGGAAGATCTTGCGACTTTTGGGATATGAAAGAATACAGCAGAAACAGCAGTATGAATCGAAATAAGCGATTGCGTGTATAGAAACAAACGGATATGCTGGCTTTAACGGAATGCCGGACATGAATACCTTTGCGCCCGATTTTCAAAACACTTAATTATTATGGTAAATTGCTTGATCATAATCGGAGTCGTTTCCATGCTGTTTGCAGCCAAGTGCTTTAAGGAGCTGTCAGATGTCCGTTCCATGAGCAGAATGACTCCGCAGGAAAGAAAGGCTGTGCTGGAAAGAAGAAACTTCTATGACAACCATGCCTGAATCAAAGCAGGGTTATTTTCAAGGCTTTAGTGTCGCTCAGCAGATGGATGAACTCCTCTGTTGAGCGTTTTCTGTATCTGTTTGTACAGAAATGCAGACATCCTTCCATCCTGCATTCGGCATCGTCTATATTTATGCTTACAAGCCCGTCATGCTCAAGGATCACGGTTTCGGAAAGTACTGTCACATAGTTGCTTCTGTGGAGCAGGTTGAGGATCGTGTTTACTTCGTTTGCTTCAATCGCCACTTTCAGATTCAGGTTTCTTTCCTCTATGATGTTGTCAAAAGCGCTTCTTGCCTGAAGCCCGATGCTTGGAAGAATCAGTTCGTAGTCTTCCAGGTCTGCAAGTCTGACTAACTTCTTTCTGGTAAGAGGATGCTCTTCTCTGACTATTATGCTCAGCTTGTTGTCGAACAATATGTGTGATTCTACGTTGTCAAATTTCTCTGAAGACCTGAATGACAGGGCGAAATCAAGTTCTCCGTCAGATACCAGTTCCATCAGTTCCATGACGTTTCTGTAGCATATGTTGAGGTTTACGTCCGGAAACTCTTTCTTGAATGCAAGTACGCTCTCTGTCAGGATGGAACCGAAACTATGTGTAACGCCGATGTTGAGTGTGCCTCTGTGGCCGGAAGCCAGATCCATCATCTTTGCCTTGTTGTCATCTGCTTCTGCCAGAGTCTTTTTCGCACCTTCAAGGAAGGTCATGCCGGCTTCGGTAAGGGATACCTTGTGGTTGTTTCTGAAAAACAGCGCCATGTCCAGTTCGTCTTCCAGCTGCTTTATCTGCTGGGAGAGCGTGCTCTGGGTAATATAGAGAGCCTTGGCTGCCTTTGAGAAGCTTAACAGTTCGGCTACCTTGACAAAATATTTCAGCTGACGTAGTTCCATAGCACTTTTTGATTGCGGTTGCAAAATTAGGATTTTAAAAGTCAAAATACCCCTATATGATATTGATTTCTCCTATCGTGACAATCGAAAATAACAATCACAGTTGTTTTTGGAGGGTCATTAATGAGGATACCTTTGCCGAAAATCTAAAAAAAACGATATGTTCAAATTATTTAACGGCATCCACCTTGTGGAAGCATATCACGAATGGAAGAAGCAGAGACGCGACGACAAGATAGTCGCACGAACAATAAAACTGGCCATTGCCATCGCAGTACTTATATTACTTTGGTGCCTGCCGTCTTCCGTATATGGAATCTCCGGTCTCGGAGTCGTACAGCAGAGGGTCATTGCAATCTTCGGATTCGCAATCCTCATGTGGGTGTTCGAGGCAATTCCTGCCTGGACCACTTCAATGGCGGTTGTCGGTCTGCTTCTTTTCGCAACATCCGACAGCAGCTTCTGGTTCTTCGAAAAAGGCCTGACGCCGGCTGAAATGGCCACTCAGGTATCTTACAAGGACATCCTGCACTGCTTCGCCGATCCTATAATAATGCTTTTCATCGGCGGATTCATCCTTGCTATTGCAGCGACCAAGAGCGGTCTGGATGTTACCCTCGCCCGTATTCTCCTCAAGCCTTTCGGCAAGCAGTCGAAGTTCGTGCTTCTGGGATTCATCATGGTGACAGCTGTGTTCTCCATGTTCCTCAGCAATACTGCTACTGCTGCGATGATGCTTACGTTCCTTACCCCTGTGCTCAGGTCTCTTCCTGCAGATGGAAAGGGAAAGATCGCTCTCGCCCTTTCCATTCCTATTGCGGCGAATATCGGAGGAATGGCGACCCCTATCGGTACGCCTCCTAACGCCATCGCACTGAAATACCTTAACGAGGTGCTTGGCATGCAGATCGGTTTCGGCCAGTGGACTTCGTTCATGCTTCCATATGTGATCGTCATCCTTGTGATAGCATGGTTCCTCCTTCTGAAGATGTTCCCTTTCAAGCAGAAAACGATCGAGCTCAAGATCGAGGGCGAAACAAAGAAGGACTGGAAATCCATCGTGGTATATGTTACATTAGCACTCACCATCCTCATGTGGATGCTTGACAAGGTGACAGGAGTCAATTCCAATGTCGTTGCAATGTTCCCTGTCGTGATCTTCTGCGTAACAGGAATCATTACTAAAAAGGACCTGGAGGAAATCAGTTGGAGCGTGCTCTGGATGGTAGCCGGAGGTTTCGCACTCGGTGTGGCTCTTCAGAACACCGGCCTTGCCCAGCAGCTTATCGCTGCCATACCTTTCGGCACATGGTCTCCTGCTGTCGTGATAATCGGTTCAGGACTGATATGCTATCTCATGGCGAACTTCATCTCTCATACGGCTACAGCGAATCTTCTTGTCCCTATCCTTGCGCTTGCTGGAGGTGCGATGAAGGATATGCTCGCTCCGTACGGAGGAGTGTCTACCCTTCTTATAGGTGTGGCACTGGCATCTTCTCTTGCCATGGTTCTTCCTATCAGTACTCCGCCTAATGCCATTGCACACGCAACAGGAATGATCGAGCAGAAGGACATGGTGAAGACCGGCATCATCATGGGCGTAGTAGGACTTGTAATCGGTTATTCGATGCTTATGATGCTTGGAGCAAACGGCCTGATCTGAAAAATATATATGATTTGAAGAAGACAATGTTGTGAAACATTGCATAGTACCCAATTGTTGCCTTGGCTATCCATCAGCCAAGGCTTTTTCTTTTCCTGTTCAGCAGGCGACGTCGGCTACGGAGGCGCCGGTGAAGGCGACGATGTCGGCCGGAGAAATCTCGATCTGAAGGCCGCGGACTCCGGCGCTTACGTAGATCGTGTCGAATGAAAGGGCGGTGGAATGGAAATAGGTCGGGAAGCGTTTCTTCATCCCGATCGGAGAACATCCTCCGCGTATGTATCCGGTTACGGACAGAAGGTCCTTCATCGCTATCATTTCGACCTTTTTGTTGCCGGAAACCTTGGCCAGAGCCTTGAGGTCGACTTCGGTATTGCCCGGAACTACGCATACGATGTGTCCGGTCCTGTCTCCGTGGAGTACGAGGGTCTTGAACACGCGGGCGATGTCCTGACCCAGAGAATCGGCCACATGTTGTGCCGCGAGGTCGTTCTCATCGAACTCGTACGGAATGAGCCTGTATGAAATTCCAGCCTTGTCCAGAAGTCTGGCGGCATTTGTCTTTTCTATCTTCTTTGCCATAACGGATGCAAAAATAATAAAATTGTCTATCTTTATGTTCTCAAACCAATCGCATTCCATATGGAAACAAGATTCATGAAATTTTTCCGCCTCGTGGTGATGGCTGTTGCATTTGTGGCACTGGCTGTGTTTACCGTACTTCATGCCCGCAGCGGTCTTGAGACCCAGACATCAAAACTGTATCTTGGATTCTTTATCATCCTCATGGTGTGGGCGGCAATCCGCGTGTTCTCCATTGCTAAAGATCTGTTTCAAAAATAGCATATGAAAAAGACTGTATTTGTCATGCTCGCCTCTGTGCTTGCATGTATGGGCGTGTATGCCCAGAATCCGTATCTCCCTCTTTGGGAGTATATTCCTGACGGTGAACCTTATCTCTTCGAGGATCCGGACAGTCCCGGAAAGATGAGGGTGTATGTATATGGCTCGCATGATTCCATGATCAGCGGATACTGCGGCCGCGAACAGGTGGTATGGTCCGCACCGGAAGAAGACCTGAAGTCCTGGCGTTATGACGGAGTGATCTTCGAATCCAGAAGGGATGCTCAGGGCAGGTGGTTCCGCGATGACCATCGTGGAGACGTGCTCTATGCGCCGGATGTCACAATGAGGATGGAAGACGGGAAACCGATGTATTACCTCTTCCCAAACAATCAGGAATACGGACGCAGAAGCATGGTGGCTAAATCTCCACGCCCTGACGGTCCGTTCGAAGTCTGCAACTGGGATCCGGACCAGCCTGGAAGGACGGTTGGTATCCTGGATTTTGACCCGGCTGTATTCGTGGATGATGACGGCAGGGTCTACGGTTATTGGGGATTTGAGAATTCATATGGAGCAGAACTTGATCCGAAGACAATGGCTACAGTCAGGCCGGGAACAGAGATCGTGACAGACATGATTCCAGGCAAGAAGCAGGATAAGACTTTCCGTTTCTTCGAAGCTTCGTCGATGCGTAAGATAAAGGACAAATATGTCTTTGTATACAGCCGCTGGACCGCTGACGGAGACTTCGGACTTCCGGAAACGAACTATACATTGGCCTATGCGTGGTCTGATTCGCCGCTGGGTCCTTTTACATATGGCGGAACCATCATCGACGGACGTGCCCGCACAAAGACTCCGGATGGCAAGATAATAGCGACCGCGACCCCTAACGGAAACACGCATGGAGGCATACTGGAAGTCGCAGGACAGTGGTATGTGTTCTATCACCGCCAGTGCGGAACGGACGAATACTCGCGCCAGGCAATGGTCGCTCCTATCCAGGTAAATGTCACTGAAGGTCCAGAGGGAAAGGTAGAGATATCTGAAGGAGAATATACTTCAGAAGGCTTCCATCTGGAAGGACTGGATCCTTTAAAGACATATTCTGCCGGCATAGCATGCTGGTACACCGGACCAAAGCCGGCAAGGCAGGAATATCCGAATTACGTTTTCACCGGTTCATATGTGAAGCCTCTGCGTATCGGAGCTTACGGTTATGACGATCTGTACGACCTCAAGGTCAATGCAGCCCCGGTGGTCAACAACACCAGCGGCTCTGTTGTCGGTTATAAATACTTTAATTTCGATAAGACTTATGGACGGAAAGAAGGGCTCGAACTTGTACTGGAAGTCCTTCCGGAAGGAATAGACGGCACCATCGACGTGATGGTAGACAGTCCTTGGACCAAAGGTGGGGGCAGGAAGGTGGGAAGCATGAGGGTGATGAAGGAAATGCCTCGCAAGCTCATGAATCTTTCTGCAGACGTCTCTTCGCTGGCTGGTCTCAAAGGCAAGCATGCGATATTCCTCGTGATCTCATCGGATGTGGACGACCAGTCGGTCTGCGAGATCCATAAGATAGGATTTGAATTGAAATGAAAATAAAACAGAGCCGGTTTTATGCCGGCTCTGTTTCATTATGTATGAAGCTATGATTATCTGAACTGAGCGAACTCAACGTCCTTTGCTGCTCTCTGAGCGAGTTCCTCGTCCTTTGACGCCTTCTCAAGTTCCGCTTTTGCAACAGCTGAGTCACCGATGCGTGCGGCTGCAACTGCGCGGAGATATGCCGATTGTGGACAATCCTTGTCATATGCTGCTGCAGGACCATTGTTTCCTGTCAGGAGCTGGACGAGAGCTGCGTTGAAGGTCTTCTTGCCTGCAAGCTTCTCGGCTGCCGCCTCATACTCTCCGTCGATGATGTCGATGATAGCTGCATTTTCCACTCCGGCCTTGCTGTTTGCTATTGCAAAGTATTCTGCAGCCGCATTGATGTCGTCCTCGCGAAGAGCGATGACTCCGAGTGCGTTATATACATCGCTGTCTTCTCCAACTTTTGAAAGTGCGTTCTTCGCTCTTCCGATCTCGTCCATGTTGATGTATGTCACTGCGATGTTGTACTGTGCACGCTGGCTGTCGAACTTGTCCACAGCCTTTCTGTAGATGGCGAGCTTGTCGTCGTTATCCTCTACGAGGGATGCAGCGCGCAGAAGCGCTTCTTCGTCAAGGATGTCTATATTGCTGTCTATGAGTTCGAGGAGTTCCTCGCTGGTGTAGTTTGTAAATTCCACGTTGGCAATGAACCTTGCGCGGCGAAGTTCCGGGAGAACCTCCTGGGCTAGAGTCTGGTATACGGCAGAAAGGTTTCTGATCTCCTTCTCGCGGACTGTCGGGTCGCTGTACATCGAGAGGACGCGGATGATGAGATCCTTGTCTTCCATGTCAGATGCAGCGACGAGCTCCTGGAATCCTTCCCAGTCCTCGGCAACGCTCTTCACGTTTACCGGAGCGTTTACCGCATGCTTCTTTGTAACGGCTCCGAATGCCTTTTCTGCACTCTTTGAACGGTTGTCGGAAAGTTCTGCGTTCTTGTCTTCCTCTCCGTCAGGAGATGCATATGCAACGACGTCTGTGCTTACGATGCTCATGCGGTCGTTTGACTGGATGGCTTCGATGGCTGCCTGGAAGTCCTTGATGGACTTTGAATCCATCTGGTTGTTCCTCACTTCTGCGCTGTTGATGTTATAGAGGATCTGGCCTTCAGCCTTCTGTGCTATGACCTCCTTATAGTCGTCCGTCTTGTAGTCAACCACACCCTTCTTGGATACGAGCATGTATGTGGTGTTTGCGCCGTCAGCCACCTTCTTGGAAGGAAGGGTAGTAGATGCTGTATTGTATTTTACGGTTCCGCGAAGTTCGAGATAGCATTTTTCCATTCCTGGAGCATAGTCGAAACTTACCTTCTTTGTGATTGTGGAGCCTCCTGCAGGGATGACCTGATAGTTGTCCTTTACCTTTTCTCCCTGAAACATGAACGGTTCCATCTTGACCTCTCCGCCTTCGTATACGATTACAGGAGTGACTTCAAGGATGGCCTTAGGGTGGAAATAGTCTGCCGGATATGTCACGGTCACGTCGGCGTCTATCTTGCCTCCGACAACCTCGAGCACGGCAGGCTCGCAGCCTACGGTCAGGTCTTGTGCCATTTCCGTCATCTTTTCAGGCGAGCTGCAGGCTGCGGCTGCAAAAGCGAGGATCACAGCAGAAAGCGATTTTATGGTCTTCTTCATAGCAATACTTGTGTTTTTGTAATTATATCCGGCAAATATAATCATATTTTCTTAACTTTGCAGGGTTATGACGAATCAGGAGCTACAGACCTTAAAGAATAAGTTCGACATCATCGGAAACGACCCTGCGCTGAACAGAGCGCTGGAAATAGCAGTTGCCGTTGCGCCGACCGACATCACCGTGCTTGTCATGGGAGAAAGTGGTGTCGGCAAGGAGAACATACCCCGCATAATCCATCAGAACAGCCGTAGAAAAAACGGAAAGTATTTTGCGATAAACTGTGGCGCGATTCCCGAAGGAACGATAGATTCCGAACTCTTCGGACATGAAAAAGGCTCATTTACCGGTGCCAACGAAATGAGGCGCGGATACTTTGAAGAAGCGGACGGGGGCACGCTTTTCCTTGACGAGATAGGGGAGCTTCCTCTGGCGTCCCAGGCCAAGCTGCTGAGAGTGCTCCAGTCGGGAGAATTCATAAGGGTGGGTTCGTCCAAGGTGCTCAAGACAGATGTAAGGGTCATAGCCGCCACCAACATCGACCTGATGCATGCGGTGGCCAAGGGAAAGTTCCGTGAGGACCTCTACTACAGGTTGAGCGCTGTTTCCATCTCGATGCCGGCTCTCCGTGATAGAAAGGACGATATCAATCTCCTATTCCGCAAGTTTGCGTCCGACTTCTCTGCAAAGTACGGAATGAGCAAGGTCACTTTGACCGAGGATGCGTCGATCATGCTCCGCAGATACAGGTGGCCGGGCAATATCAGGCAGCTGAAGAATGTTGCCGAAGCGGTATCCGCCCTTGAATCCGGCAGGATGTCAGCATATTCTGACAAGTGCGTCATCGATATGGAAGTGCTGGCACGATATATTCCTAAGGAAGAACCGAATCTTCTTCCTGCCAGATCCGCCTCGTATCAGGATTCGCCGGAGAGCGCCGGAGAAAGGGAAGCGATAATCAGGATGCTTCTGCAGTTGAAGCAGGATGTAGATTATCTGAAGGAGGTTGTCGCTGCGGCTGGTCTTGGAAGACCGTCTGTTCCTGTGATTTCCGCACCTGAAGAGATGCATGTAGCCCCAGCCCATGACATGGACGAGGAAGAGGACCCTGAAGAGCAGGAATTCCAGGAAAGCAGACAGGAAACCACCTCCATCAAGTCCGCCAGTCAGGAGCTTATCGATAAGGTGCTCCGCAAGCATGGAGGAAACAGGAAGGCGGCAGCTGCCGAACTCGGTATTTCGGAGAGGACGCTTTACCGCAAGATCAAGCAGATGACAGACAAATAGATGAAGATGGCAAGAAAGATATTTTCAAGTTTAGGAGTCGTGGCGGCGTTGGTCGTTACTGCGTTCATTGTACATTCGTGCGGAATTTATTCCTTTACGGGAACTTCGATCCAGCCGGATGTAAAGACGGTGACCATCAACTATTTCGAGTATCAGGCCCTGAAGGTGAACCCTTCATTGAGCAATGAACTGACTACGGCGCTTCAGGACAAGTTCCTCAAGCTTACGAAGCTAGAGCAGGTGGAGATGGACGGCGATCTGGAGATATCAGGTGCAGTTACGGGATATGATGTGAAGGCTACGTCGATCACAGCGAACGAGCAGGCTGCGCAGAACCGCCTTACCGTTACCGTGAAGATCAGTTTCACGAACAGGAAGTATCCTGAGGATGATTTTGAGGACAAGTCTTTCTCTGCATATGCTGATTTCGATGCCATGCAGTCTCTGGATGCTGTCGAGGCCTCACTTTGTGAGGAAATTATCGAACAGCTTTGCGACGACATGTTCAACGCCACTGTTGCAAACTGGTAACCATATGGGATATATAGATATTAGGAAACTCACGCTGGATGAACTCGTAGGAGTCGTCAATCTCTATCCTTGGTTCGGAGGAGCCAGGATGGAGTTGTGTGAGCGTATGCGGAAGATCGGTGGAGACGGGCTGAGTGAAGGACAGTATGCGGAAGCCGCCATGTATGTCGCTTCAAGGACAAGGATGGCGGAAATGGTACGATCGTCTGCAAGTCAGGACTGGACGGATGCAGATGTGGAGAAGCTTCTCAAGTCGTTCCTGTCTGAGGAAGAAACGTCCGAAGAGGGTGTTTCCCAGCAGAGACGGGTGCATGTGGTCGGCGGTGATTATTTTTCGCAGGATGATTATGACAGGGTGCGCCGCTCTGACGATGGTGTCTTTTCGAGATATGCAGCAAAGGCCAGACAGGACAAGCCGTATGTGGAGCAGACAGACTCTGAATTTGACCTTTATACCGAGACCTTGGCTCAGATATATCTGGAACAGGGCTATCCGCAGCAGGCAAAGAGCATTTATTCCAAACTAATTTTGGATAATCCAGAAAAAAATGCGTACTTTGCAGCCCTTATTCAAAAAATTGACGAATTAAATTAGTTGTAATACAATATGAACGCACTTTTTACAGTTTTGACAGTGCTTGTGCTTATTGCAAGCGTACTCATTACCCTCATCGTGTTGCTTCAGAACGGAAAGGGTGGCGGACTCGCCAGCAATTTCGTGGCAGGTAACCAGACTTTCGGTGTACGTCAGACTACTGATATCCTCGAGAAGATCACTTGGGGTCTCGTAGCATTCATCTTCGTTGTTTCAATCGTTTCTACCTTTACTCTCAACAACGGTGGCAAGGCGGTTGACTACACAGAGAAGATCGAGATGGTCGAGTCTGCGCCAGAGTTCCCTGCAGCAATCCCTTCTGCAGAGGAGCCTGCTGAGCCTAGCGCAAACTAATTGAGTTTTCGCCCGTCTGACATTTTGTCAGAAAAAAGGGTTTGGAATATAATTTGACTTTTAGCCGTTTGTTCGCAAGAACAGGCGGCTATTGTTGCGTACTGTCTTTCGAGCGGATATATTGATACTATAACAGTTAATGTGATTATGGCAGAAAACAAGTTTGAAAATTTAAGCAGGTTCGCTGTCAATCTTAATGAAAGGGCAGCGCAGGGAAAGCTCGATCCTGTCATCGGCAGGGATGAGGAGATCAGAAGAGTATTGCAGATCCTCAGCAGGAGGACAAAGAATAATCCTATCCTGGTGGGAGAGCCGGGAGTCGGCAAGACGGCCATCTCGGAAGGCATCGCGCAGAAGATTGTGGACGGCGACGTGCCGGAAAACCTCAAGAGCAGGAAGATATATTCCCTGGACCTTGGCGCGCTTATAGCGGGCGCCAAGTATCAGGGAGAGTTCGAGGAACGTCTTAAGGGAGTTGTGAAGGAAGTTGTCGACAGCGACGGAGAGGTCATACTCTTCATTGACGAGATCCACACTTTGGTTGGCGCCGGACGTACGTCAGGCGCGATGGATGCGTCGAACATCCTCAAGCCGGCATTGGCAAGAGGAGAGCTCCGCACCATCGGTTCCACTACTCTCGACGAGTATCAGAAATATTTCGAGACCGACAAGGCACTTGAACGAAGGTTCCAGATGGTGATGGTGGACGAACCGTCTCCGGCAGCTTCCATCTCAATAATGCGAGGCCTTAAGGAGAGGTATGAGAACCACCATAAGGTACGTATAGAAGATGATGCCCTTATCGCGGCGGTAGAGCTCTCCCACCGTTACATCACCAACCGTTTCCTTCCTGACAAGGCCATTGATCTTGTGGATGAGGCTGCATCAAAGCTTCGTCTGGAGATGAATTCGGTTCCGGAACCTATCGCTGAACTTGACAGCCGTATCCGCCAGCTTGAAATCGAGAGGGAAGCAATCAGGCGTGAAGGGGTTTCTCTTAAGATGGATAAGATAAAGGAGGAACTGAAGTCCCTGACAGAGGAGAGGAAAACCCTTTACAAGCGTTGGGAGGAAGAAAAGGAGATTCTGTCCGAGCTTCAGAAGCAGAGGCAGAAGATGGAGGATTACAAGATAGAGGCTCATAATGCAGAAAGGACGGGAGATTATGGCAAGGTGGCGGAGATCCGCTACGGCCGTATGACCGATGCCCAGAAGAAGATAGATGAACTTACCGAGAGGCAGGCTCAGATCAAGGATCCTATCATCACAGAGGCGGTGACTCCTGAAGACATAGCGGAGGTTGTTGCGAAATGGACAGGCATACCTGTCCACAGGATGCTCGAGAGCGAGAGGGAGAAGCTTCTCCGCATGGAGGCGGAGCTCCATAAGAGGGTCGTGGGCCAGAATCTTGCGATCGAGGCCGTTTCCGATGCAGTCCGTCGTTCGCGCGCGGGTCTGCAGAATGAGAAGCGTCCGATAGGTTCGTTCCTGTTCATGGGTACGACCGGCGTGGGCAAGACAGAGCTGGCGAAGGCTCTCGCGGAGTTCCTTTTCAATGACGAGAACATGATGACGCGTATCGACATGAGCGAGTATCAGGAGCGTCATTCAGTCAGTCGTCTTGTAGGTGCGCCTCCGGGTTATGTGGGTTATGACGAGGGTGGACAGCTGACGGAGGCCGTACGCCGCAAGCCATATTCAGTCATACTTCTTGACGAGATTGAGAAGGCGCATCCGGATGTGTTCAACACTCTGCTCCAGGTGCTTGATGACGGACGTCTGACAGATAATAAGGGCCGTACGGTCGATTTCAAGAACACCATCCTCATAATGACCTCAAACGTCGGTGCAGACATCATACAGTCCTATATGGAGCGGTTGCCGATGGAGGTAATCGATGGAGTCGCTGAAGCGGATGCGAAAGAATCTCCAAGAGCAGGAATGCTCGCCGAATGCAGGGCAGAAGTGCTGGAAGTCCTGAAGAGGACGGTCCGCCCGGAGTTCCTGAACAGGATCGACGAGGTCATCATGTTCGAGCCTCTGTCACAGTCCGACATCAGGGAGATCCTCCGCATGCAGATGCGTGACCTGCAGGATAAGCTCTCAGAAAATGGAGTGGCGGTAGAATTCACGGAAGGATTCGAGGACTATATGAGCACAAAGGGTTATGAGCCTCAGTATGGTGCACGTCCTATCAAGAGACTCATGCAGAAGGAACTCATCAACCTTCTTGCGAAGTCCATTCTTGACGGCCATGTCCGCCGCGACTCCGTCATCAAGGTAGACGTCCGGGACGGCCAGATCGTCGTCAGCTGATACAGACAATAGGTAGAACTACAGATCACCGGCAGAATCGCGGGTCGCTACGCAGGAGCATAGGGATATGCTCCGCTCCCTCGCGGTTCTGCCGGTGATCTGTCAAATAGCTACAGTCCCAGTTCGTCGATGATGCGGGTCATGCCGGCGTAGCGGTCGAGGGTCCAGAGGATGAAGCGGATGTCTACGCATACGCATTTGTTGTATCCTTCGGTCCACCATGCATCGCTGGCGAGGGATTCCTTGTTGCCGTCGAAGGCAAGGCCTATGAGTTCTCCTTTCGAGTTGAGGACGGGGCTTCCCGAGTTTCCTCCGGTGATGTCGTTGTCGGTCAGGAAGTTGACGTACATTGTATTACCTTCCGGTCCGAATCCCCATCGGTCCCATTCGCAGGCGCTGTAGAGCAGATGCTGGCGGTCGTTCAGATAGAAGTCGTAGTCAGAAGGATTGAACTTTTCGAGTATTCCCGTCGGAGTGGTCTTCCAGTCGCAGACTACTCCGTCGCGAGGTTCGAAACCGCCTACGGTACCGTATGTTATCCTCATGGTAGAGTTTGCGTCAGGATACTGTACGATGCCTTTTTCAAGACGCATCTGATAGAGTGCGTGAGTATATTCCCGGTTCAGGGCTGTCAGATTCGGAGTGCCTTCTGCAGCCGCTTTCGCTTCCGTGAAGTCTGTCGACTTGATGTCCATTACAAAGCGGCACAGAGAGTCGCTGACGATCTCTTCCTGCGGAACTTCCTTGCGCCCGAGACGTGCTATGCCTTCTTCTGAAGTGAATATGCTGCTGGTCCATAAAGCGTCTGCCAGAGCCTTTGTGTCGCAGACTCCGTCTTCGCTGAACGAGGCGATGACATCCTTATGCCACTGGCTCATATAGACAGGGTCCAGATTCTTTACAAACACGTCTACGGCGTACTCGAGAAGATCCCTTTCCACCCTGAGGTCGAGTTCCGCGTATTTCTCGAGCATCTTTTCTCCTGTTCCAGCCTGGTTGCGAGGATTGTGGGCACGTCTCATTATCAGAGCCAGCTGGCATCCTCGTATCATGGTCTCACGGTAATAGCTCTGATGCCTTTCGACATCGCGGATCGCATCGTATCCGTTCTCCAGCTTTACAAGCAGGTCTCCCCACTTTGCAAGTCGTTCCGGTGATGCCTCTATCCATTCCTGAAGCTCTTTCTCCAGTGCCTCCTTCTGCTCCACGACATCAAAGCGCGCGAAGCACTCCTGCTCTCCGCTGAAGCACTCCTGCATGTTGCTGAGGCTGAAGAAGTAGTCTGAATACTTGAGACGGATGTCAGGATCCTTGTCCATCCATCCCTTGATGATGTCCATCTGCCTGCCGCGGATGGCGTTGTTCACTGGATGTCTCAACGTCTCCTTGAAATCGGTCTCGAATGAGCTGCAGTAGCGGTTGGTACTTCCGGGATAACCTATGATCATGGTGTAGTCGCCGGCCTTGTATCCGTCAAGCGAGATGTTCAGTCTGCGGACGGGCTTCATAGGCACATTGTCCTTCGAATATTCGGCAGGAGAGCCGTCAGGAGCGGTATAGACACGGTAAAGGGCGAAGTCGCATTTGTGCTGAGGCCATTCCCAGTTGTCGATGTCGCCGCCGAAAGCTGCCGAAGATACTGGTGGCGCCGCCACAAGGCGCACGTCCTTATAGACTTCATAAAGCGCCAGATAGTATCTCGAACCTCGCCACATCGAAGAAAGCCATGCTTCGAGTCCGGTTTCCTTGCTGTATTTCTGCTCCATCAGATGGCTCAGCCTGCGGAGTCCGGACGGCTTGCCTTCCGCTTCAAGATCTTTCTGAAGCTTGAGGACTTCGTCGGTCACATCCAGCACGCGCTTGAGGAAATATACGCTCTTTCCGGTTATGTTGACCTCCTCGTCTGCCCTCATTGCCCAGAAACCGTCTTCCAGATAATTATGCTCCGGAGTACTGAGTCCATGGACATCGCTGTATGCGCAATGGTGGTTAGTGATAAGAAGCCCCTGATCGGATATGATGCTTCCGGTACATCCGAATTCCATGGAAACCACGGCGTCGGCGACAGACGATCCTGGAGCATCGGCATTGTATATCTCTCCTGCAGAAAGCTCAAGGCCTCTTTCCGCCATCTTCTTCTCCAGGGCGGCATCGATCGCATGGATCATCCACATACCCTCATCCGCCTTCGCCATCTGCCCCGCTCCCGCCAGAAGTCCGACGGCCAATATCACGAAATTCCTTAATTTCATAGTAATCATTTGATTATAGATACGCCCAGCGACAGGCTGTTTTTAAAAACTAAATCCCTCCCACTCCTACGGAGCGGGCCCCTCCCGTTCACGAGGCCACGGGCGGCCACGGTTTTTAAAAACAGCCTGTCGCTGGTCATTTATTTATATTCAATAACCTTTCCAGGAGTCTTGAAGGAAATCTTCGCCCCTTCTTCACGTACGTCATCCGCCTTGTAGGTGATGGTCCATGTCTCCATGGTCATCAGTTCCCAAAGTCTGGCCTCTGTCATCGGATCGGCAAATCTGATCCTGATGCATGGCTGGAGGTCATCGTTGAGGGTAAGGTATACCCCGATGACGCCTTCATGCTTCGACAGATGGTTGCTCAGGTATGGCATGTTGCGCAGTATGATAGGCTTCTCGTAGTTCGAATCCACGATCTCGTAGATGTACTGCTGCTTGTCGCCGGCCGCTTCGATCCTGCTCTTCCACTGCACGTTGAATGCCGAGAACATGCCCTTGATGAAGTCGGCGGTGCTGACCATCCTGAAGCCGTCCTCAAGCTCCACGAACTCGTAGTCAACCTCAATTTCCTTTACACCGCCGCCATGAACCGGCATCTGGAGAACATCCATCTCCACGATGTCCTCGAACCACTCTTCCGAAAGGTCCTCAGATGGGTCCATGAATACGCGGATGATGAGAGGACAGGCGAACTCGCTCTCAAGACCGTATATCTTCTTTCCGCTGAGCCTCATCTGCATGCCGAGGTAGTTGATGTCCATCTTGTCATACATCTTCTCGGTGCGGATGGTCACAACCTTGAGGGAATCCACAGCCTTGTGGTCAGGGGTGGCGACTCTGAACTTGGTCGGCTGATAGATGGCCTCCTGTATCTTTTCCTCAGACGTTTTCGCAGGGTCGTAAAGGATATCTGCAGAATGTCTGTTCACATATGTCTTGACGCCATGCACTCCAGGAACCTTTTCAAGCTTTGCCTTGAAGGTCATCGAACTTCCGTAGCACTTTACTGAGCGCAGTCCTTCGATGGTGACGGTCTGCAATGTCGACGGATCGACGAGCTGGGTGACCGTGCCGTCTTCCGCCACTGTCTCTATGCCCCACTTCATGTCAATGGTAGGAAGTTCGAACTTTCCTCCTGCCCACATTCCGAATGCCACCAGAACGACGGTCAAAACTGCAGGAACATACTTCCAGCACTTCGCCTGTTTCTTGCGGCAGACTCCGATCTTAAGGGCTCCGGTCGTACATGCTGCCGTACATTCTCCGCAGAGGGTGCAGTCCACAGACTCTACTCTGCCATTCTTGGCAGACCTGATGTCGATATGGTACGGACATTTCTTTTCGCAAAGACCGCAGCTGTTGCATGCGGCGTTGTCCTTCATTACATAGAGGATCTGCATCTTAGGCTTCGCATGGAAGACTTCGAGAATGTATCCGAGGATGCAGAATGCTCCCAGAAGCACTGCCCATGGAATGTCTGCTCCAAGCACGTCAGCGACATAATATGCCCCGAAAAGCACTCCTATCCATATCCAGAACTTCAATGAATTCGAGATAGCTCCGAGCGGACAGAGATAGCGGCACCAGAACATGTCGATCAGGAAGCTTCCCAGAACGACGAGGCTGACAGTCACTATCGACATCCAGAGGGTTATCTCTCCCTTGAATCCTGTGGCGATGGCGTAGTAAGGGTCGAGGTTCTTGCAGAACAGCTCGCTTGCCTGTACGGTCATATAGAATATCCAGAACACAAGGGCATATTTCACTATACGGAGGATCTTGTCAAGTACAGATCCGTTACGCACCTTGATTCCTTTGATCTTAAGAGCCCTGCGTGCCTTGCCTAGAAGGTCCTGGACCGTACCCACCGGACAGATGTATGCGCAGAAAAGCTTGCTGAAGAGCACCACTGCGGCTACAAGGGCGATGCCCATCATCACCTGAAGCGACGACATGCTGCATGGGAGGGATCCCTGCGCCAGATATGTCGCGAGGGCCTGAAGACCTCCGAGAGGGCAGTATGCCTCCGGATCGGCCGCTTCCTTTGACGGAATCAGTCCTGTCAGGAACAGGACGAGGGCCGCAAGCACTCCCCACTGGAGGAGATACTTCGGCCAGTTCTTTCTTATCATTGACTTCTTAGCCATAATATATTGTTATAGATCCCCGATCAGGTCGGGGATGACGTTACTTGACTTCTATTGTCTTGCCATGTTTTTCAGCAACGACTGCTTTCCATGTGTCTGTATATCCTGGCTGTGATATCTTTGCCGGGATGCAGTCTGTATGTTCGTTGGTCACGAAAGTGCCGTCTTCATTCTGCGCCTTCACGTTGCCGTCGATGTACTTGACGAGAAGAAGCTGCTCGAGAGCGACCCACTTGTCGAATATCTTCTGTGCATTCTTTACTGAAAAGTCCGTCAGATATGTGCGTACAGCTGCGTACGGGTCCACAGTCTTGCGTGCCTTGTCGTTGCGACGGATCTGCCTGCGCGGCTTCTTGTCTGCCGCCTTGTAGATTTCGAAGGCTTCTGCATCGGCTGCAGCAACCGCTTCCATCATCCCGTTCTCCCATGCGTCAATTTCAGCATCAACGGTCGGGAACATGATGTTGTATGCCTTGTAGCATGCGTTTGCAACGCGGTTTGTCATCCAGAAAGCTGATGTCGGAGAATATGTGATCATGTTTCCGTTACCTACGCGGAAGCATTCAGGAATTTCATATGTCGAAGTGTAGATAGGGGTGAGATATGATGTCGCAGCATCGTCGCATCCGAACCAGTTCACGCCTCCGATCACGTCAGGAAGCCATCCTCTTGACTGTCCCACGAACCAGAATCCTGTCTGCTGGGTCGCGATCGCCCTTTCGTTGACATATTCCTTCCCGTCCACTTCGAATCCCATAGGCCTCCAGCGGTATGGAAGGGCGTTTCCGCCAGCTCCGATGTCCTGGGTCATGTCCATAGGGGTGCCCTCATAGTGGTCACGCATAACGTCAGCTACGTTCTTCACGCTGATCTTGCGTGCCGGCTTCACGAAGAGAGGGAATCTCTTGGTCTTGTCCCATCCCATAGCGTAGTCGATATAGTCGTATGCATCTTTGGTAACCACGTTTCCGTTCTCATCCTCGAAGGTGAACTTGCCGTCGCAGAGGATGTTGAAAGCGGCCCATGCGCGGGCTTCGCAACCCCTCATGCCGCTGAAATCGAGCGGAGCATATGCGTCGCAGAAGCTGAATTCCTTGTCCTCACCGCTGAAGTACCCCTTTTCGCGTGCGAATGTGATCACGTCAGGGGCGTACATGCAGTTTTCGGGATCATCGAGAGGGAAGGTGCTGATGCGGGCCTGGTTTGCATGTGCGCAGATGTATCCGTCAGGCACGCGGCGTGCCACCCATACGATGCCCTTGTTGTCCGGGCCCTTTCCGATGAGGTCCATGACCCATACCTCATCTTTGTCGGCGATCGAGAACGATTCGCCGCTCGAGTAGTAGCCGTATGTGTTCGCGAGGTCGACGATCACATTGATCGCCTCGCGTGCTGTCTTTGCCCTTTCGAGGGCGACATAAATGAGCGAGCCGTAGTCCATGATGCCCTTAGGGTCTTCAAGTTCCGGACGTCCGCCGTATGTGGTTTCGGCGATGATGAGCTGATGCTCGTTCATGTTGCCGACCCTCTGGTATGTCCTCGCTGCCTGAGGAATGTATCCAAGGAACTTGCCTGTGTCCCATTCGTTGATCTTGCGCATTTCACCGCTCTGCCATACTCCGGCAGGTGCATAGTAAAGCTCACCGTAGAGCTGGTGTGAATCCGCTGCATATGATACCATGTTGGACCCGTCTGTGCTGGCTCCTTTTGTTACGAGCACATTGGTGCATGCATGACTTTCGAGGCTGGCAAAGCCTGCGACCGCCATGATTGAAAAGAGGATTGCTGTAGAAAGTCTTCTCATTTTGTACTTTTGTTATAATTAATTACTTTTGTGTCGTTTTTTGCGATATTATGCAAAACTATAAAAATTTTCGCTAGTTATGAAATTGAAATCGATTGTTCTGCTATCTTTTGCGGTCCTGATGTCAATGGTTTCCGGTGCCGTGGCTTCTGCACAGCAGAAGGAAGGGCCTGACATCTACGAACAGGTGCAGACAGAAACCGACAGGCTGCAGAGGGTGCTTGACCTTGAAGACTGGCAGGCTTTCTACATGGATTCCACTCTGATGCATGACTTTACCGCGATGATGGCCGACTATGAGAAGCTTCAGTCTTCGAAAGTGACTAATACATCCATGTATCAGGATGTTCAGGACAAGTGGATGGACCAGATCGACGCGACATACAAGAAGATATTCACTGAAGACCAGTGGAAGGCATATCTGAAGGCCGGTGCGGGCAGGCTGATAAAGGCGCGCGAAAAGCGCAAGGCAAAGGCTGCAGGAAATTAATATTGTCATTCCCGGCCCGACCGGGAATCTAAGCAACGGATTATGGATTTTTTAGAGGTAATAGAGAAGAGGCATAGTGTCAGGAAATATTCCGACAGGCCGGTAGAAAAAGAAATTCTGGACGCGATAGTAAAGGTTGCCCAGACAGCTCCTTCTTCAAGAAACAGCAGGAGCTCGGCCTTCATGATCGTTGAGGACCACGACACTCTTGAAGCCCTTTCACAGATGCGTGACTATGGTTCCGGCCTCCTTGCCGGCGCCCAGGCAGCCATCGTGGTGATGGGTGACGAGACAAAGACCGACCTTTGGGTGGATAACTGCGCGATTTCAGCTACATTCATCCAGCTGGCGGTTACGGCGATGGACCTCGTGAGCTGCTGGGTCCACTGCAATGGCCGTCCGCGTCTGAAGGACGAGCCGGACGGAGCGAAGGCAGAGGACTATGTGACCGAGCTTCTCGGCATCAAGGAAGGCCTCAGGCCATACTGCGTGATAGCCATCGGCTATCCTGTGGAATAGTCCGCCCTGTCATTCGGATGATCCGCCCCTGTCATTCGGATGATCCGCCCTTGTCATCCTGAGCGAAAGCGAAGGATCTTTAATGATAGAAATTATAAAGTGAAATATATATGAGAGAACGTATTGAAGCCCTTATGGCTGAAATAGAGGCCCTGTCGTGCAAGACAGAGCAGGAAATAGAAGAGGCGCGAGTGCGCCTTCTTGGAAAAAAGGGTTCGGTTACCGCTCTTTTCGAAGAGTTCAGGACAGTGGCTCCGGAACTCAAGAGGGAGTACGGACAGAAGCTGAACGTACTTAAGAACGCCGCTGCGGCAAAGATCGAGGCGCTCAGGGAAGCTGCGGCCGAGGCCCCTGCCTCAGGCCCGGCAGCATTCGATTATACAATGCCGGGAGACCCTGTATCCCTCGGTTCGCGCCATCCGGTTTCGATTGCCCGCGAGGAGATCGTGAGCATCTTCCGCAAGTTCGGATATGATGTGGCTGAAGGTCCTGAAGTCGAGGATGACTGGCATGTGTTCGAGGCGTTGAACTTCCCGCCAGAACACCCTGCCCGCGAAATGCAGGATACGTTCTTCATCAAGGACAGCGACAATCCGGTGCTCCTGCGTACCCACACATCTTCAGTGCAGGTGCGTGCCATGGAGAAGATGCCTCTTCCTATCCGTATAGTATGTCCGGGCCGCGTGTTCCGTAACGAGGCGATTTCAGCCCGTGCACACTGCATCTTCCATCAGGTCGAGGGTCTCTACATCGATGAGAACGTGACTTTCGCTGATATGAAGCAGGCCATTCTCCTCTTCGCCCGCGAGATGTTCGGAGCACAGACAGAGATCCGCATGCGTCCTTCGTACTTCCCGTTCACAGAGCCTTCGGCAGAGGTGGACGTAAGCTGCAACATCTGCGGCGGCAAGGGATGCAACATCTGCAAGGGAACAGGCTGGCTCGAGATCATGGGCTGCGGCATGGTGGATCCGAATGTCCTCGAAGCTTCCGGTATCGACAGCAGGAAGTACAGCGGCTTCGCCTTCGGAATGGGTGTGGAGCGTATCGCAATGCTCAAGTGGCAGGTACGCGACCTCCGCAACTACTTCGAGAACGACCTCCGCTTCCTTAAGGAGTTCGAAACTTCTCTTTAGAACATAATTGAATGCGACTGCTTTTCATCACAGATTTTACCGAGCAGTTTGCTTACAGGTTTCTGCGTGGCATCTTGAACTACTCACAAAGTACAGAACAGTGGGTGGTCTGCAAGATGCCGCCTGCATATAAGCGCCAGCTTGGTCTTGAGGAAGTGGTCTCATGGGCAAAGGAATGGCGTGCGGATGTGGTCATCGCTCAATTCGATCCTGAAGATGACGTGACGCTTTTCCGCAAGAACGGGATCGTAGCGCTTGCTCAGGACTATATCGTCAAGTTCGATTCCATTCCCAATATCACCGGTGATTATACCTTGACCGGAACCATGGCGGCTGATTATTTCCTTTCCAAGGGTTTCAAGAATTTCGGTTTCTTCGGATATAACGGAGTGTGCTGGTCTGATGAACGTTGCGACGCTTTCCGGCATAGGGTGGAGAAGTCCGTGGGCAAGGAGAATTTCTATATGTACGACAGGCAGAATATCGACAACATGTGGTATTACGATCAGTCGGTACTTTCCGATTGGCTCCAGAGCCTGCCTAAGCCGATCGCCATAATGGCCTGTGATGACAATCAGGGAAACATCCTTCTTCAGGCCTGCGAATTCTGCGGTCTCCATGTACCTTTCGATGTCGCGATCATCGGAGTCGACAATGATGAGATCCTTTGCAACATGTCCGATCCGACGATGTCTACGATAAACGTCGATATCGAACGTGGCGGATCCGACACAGCAGCCATGGTGGACAGGATGGTCAAGGACCCTTCTTATCTGGGAGAAGACATTGTCCTTAAACCTCTGGGAGTGATAGAGCGTCTTTCTTCGTCTGTCTTTGCGACAAACGACAAGGAAGTACTTGCCGCCCTCAGGTTCATCCATGCGAATGTGGATTCAAAGATACAGGTCACTGATGTCCTGAAGAACGTGCCTGTTTCCCGCCGTCTGCTGGAACAGCGTTTCAAGAACATGACGGGCATGACCATATATAATTATATTTCAGTGATGAGGATGGAGCGTTTCGCGCAGCTTCTGATATCTTCCAATGATCCTATCTCCGATATAGCCGCGAGACTTGATGAGTTCGATACCAAGGGTATCTCCCGTCGCTTCAAGGAATTAAAGGGATGCACTCCTTCCGAATTCAGAAAGAAACATTTGCGCAAATTGCGAAAATAAACACGCAAATTCCCCCTATTATCGCTTATGTGACGGATTATATTTGCAAAAGTAACACTAAAGCAAACCGATCCGTTCATGAAAAGGATTGTTATTTCTGTAGTATCCGTGCTGTTCTGCGCAGCTCTGATGTCTCTCGCATGTTCATGTAAGGAAGATGAACATGGTTTTGTCGTTCCTACGCCTGATCCGGACAAGGAACAGGAAAAGGAAGAGAATGGCGACAATCAGGATGGTGAAAATCAGAATCCCGAGATCGCGTCTTTGTGCAATCCTGAAGATCTGGGACAGACTCCTATGATCATTGCCTACTACACCGAGAACTCTTCATCCCTTCCGGATCCGTCATGCCTGACACATATCAATTATGCCCACGGCCGCTTTGTCGACAAGGAGACCGGTGACGGCGGCATCTGGATAGAGAAGCCGGAACTTATGCAGAAGGTCATTGCTCTCAAGGAGAAGAAGCCGACCCTGAAGGTCCTCCTGATGATCGGCGGATGGGGCGACAAGGCCGACGGATTCAGCCAGATGGCCCGTGATCCGAGAAAGCGCACACTGTTCTGCCAGTCGTGCAAGGAACATATTGACAATTATGGCCTTGACGGAATCGACATCGACTGGGAATATCCTACCGCAGGACCTTCTGAGAACGGAAAGCACCCTGATGACACGAAGAACTTCAATCTGCTTCTGAAGGAGCTTCGCGAGACGATAGGAAACACGAAGATAATCTCTTACGCATCTTCTGCGAGCGGAAAATACGTCGACTGGAAGACAGCCATGCTTTATATGGATTACGTAAACGTAATGACATATGACATGGGCGACCCTCCATATCATAATGCTCCTCTTTACTACTCGGCGGCGATTACAAGAAGCCGCAGCGCCGACCAGTCGGTATCGCTGCATTTCGCCGGAGGCGTTCCTCTTGACAGGCAGGTCCTGGGAGTCCCTTTCTACGGACATGGAACCGCTCCGTATGACGATGACGTGAAATACAACAAGATGGATGAGATCTTCTCATCAGACAAATACGCGGGTAAGAACATCAGGAAATGGGATGCCGTAGCCAAGGTCCCTTATCTTGTCGACGAGTCAGGCACCTTCCTGCTCGGATACGACGATCCGGAATCGGTAAGACACAAGGGAGAGTATGTGGTGCAGAAGAAGCTCCTTGGCGCAATGTTCTGGGAATACCGCCACGATGACTCCCAGGGTTCCCTTCGAAAGGCCTTGTGCAAGGCCATTTACGGCAAGGAATCCACAACGGAATAAGACCACAAAACCAAACCACAATAATTCATAATACTAAACACAATGAAACAGAAACTAGTCCATTTAGCAGGAATCGCTGCCATGTGCTGTCTGTTCCTTTGTCTTTCGATGGGAAACGCCTTTGCGCAAGGCCGGACTATCGAAGGCAAGGTCATCGACAGTGCCGGACAGCCGATTATCGGTGCGGGCGTGACCATACCTGGCACGACCGTCGGAGTGGCTACAGATCTGGACGGTATGTTCAGAATCACATTGCCGGACGGGACTGCTGCTGTTACTGTTTCCGCTCTTGGATACACTTCCAAGGATGTGGAAATAGGCAAGAAGCAGAATCTTGTCATCGCTCTTGAGGATGAAGCTGAATCCCTTGATGCAACGGTGGTGGTGGCTTATGGCACACAGTCCAAGGCGACAGTGACCGGAGCCTTGTCTTCAATTGATTCGAAAGAACTCGTGAAGGCCCCTGTTGCTGACATCTCCAATGTCCTTTCAGGACAGCTTCCGGGTGTGACGACTGTCCAGATTTCAGGTAAGCCTGGAGATGACTACGCAGATATCTATGTGCGTGGTGTCAGCTCGCTTTCAGACGGTGCTTCAGCTCCTCTCATCCTTGTGGATGGAATCGAGCGTCCTCTGAACACAATCGACCCTAACGAGATCGAGAGCCTCTCAATCCTCAAGGATGCGGCGTCGACAGCGGTATTCGGCGTGCGTGGTGCGAACGGAGTCATCCTTGTCACCACGAAGCGCGGTGATGCAGGCAAGCCGAAGATTTCGGTGAGCAGCATTACCGGTGTGCAGCAGCCGCTTTCATTCCTTACACAGGTGAGCAGCTACGAGTTTGCCAAGTTCTGGAACCTCAAGCAGCAGAATGACGGCGTGACCGACCCTAAGGCATATTATGCTCCAGAAGCCGTCGAGGCATATCGCACAGGTTCCGACCCTCTCGTATTCCCTAACACCAATTGGAAAGAGATTCTTTATCGCAAGGCATTCCTTCAGACAAAGAACAACATCAACATTTCCGGCGGTTCGGACAAGGTGCGTTACTTCGTGTCGATGGGTTATATGTTCCAGGACGGTATCCTGAAGCAGATGCCGGGCCTCTCATATGACAACAACTTCTCGTACAACCGTTATAACTACCGTGCCAACCTCGACTTCAAGCTTACCGAGACAACCGATATGAAGCTCAATATCAGCGGAGTCATTGGAAAGACATATGAGCCTATGGAAGATGACGGCATCGACGACAATGTGTGGATATTCACGACCCTGTGGGTGACTCCAAACGCCAGTCCTGGTATGGTGAACGGTATTCCTCTAACATATGTAGGCGAGGGCCCTACCCCTCCTACAACCCGTCGTAGCGGTTATATGACCTATTACAATATGGGTTATGAGGAGAAGTACAATACCGCCCTGAACCTCGACCTTGCGATCACACAGAGGCTGGATTTCATCACGGAAGGCCTCAGTGTCGGTGTGAAAGGCGGTTATGATACCAATATGTATATAAGGAAGCAGCATAAGGGTTCCGATGCGCTTGAACAGAGGATCAACTATAAGTCATTCCAGGAAGGTGACGGTCTTATAATCAGCGACCCTGACTTCGACAAGACTTATGTGTTCAAGCCAAGCGGTACAATGGCTCCTCTTTCATACAGCGAGTCCACAAGTGCAGACAGAAGCTGGTATCTCGAGGCACGTGCTGATTACAGCAGGAAGTTTGCCGGCAAGCATGCCGTGTCAGGCCTTCTTCTCTATAACCAGACCAGAGACTACTATCCGTCGAAATACTCATATCTTCCTAGAGGATATGTGGGATTCGTGGGACGTGCGACCTACGGCTACGATGACAGATACCTTGTCGACGTCAGCGCCGGATACAACGGATCTGAAAACTTCGCTCCAGGCAAGACACGTTACGGTCTCTTCCCTTCAGTTTCCCTCGGATGGGTGATTTCGGAAGAGAATTTCATGAACAAGGTATCATGGATCGATTATCTGAAGCTTCGTTTCTCAGTAGGTAAGGTGGGTAATGACCTCGGTACATCGACCCGCTTCATGTATATGAACAGCGTATGGGATGAGGCCGGGTCTTACAGCTTCGGAATCAACAACCCTAACGGCCTTCCTTATTATACTACCGGAACTCCAGGCAACCTTGGCGTTACATGGGAGACTGCTCTCAAGTACAATGTGGGTCTCGATTTCGACCTGTTTAACAGCAGGCTTCACTTCTCCGGCGACCTCTTCAAGGAACACAGGACAGGTATCCTCATCTCTCCTAATTCGACTCCGGGAATCATCGCGACATCCCTTCCTAACATGAACATCGGTATCGTTGACAATCAGGGCTACGAGCTGGCTCTCGGATGGAAGGACAATATCGGTGAATTCAGATATGACATCGATGCTAACGTGACATTCGCGCGAAACGAGATCGTCTATATGGATGAGGTGAAGAGCGAGTTCGACTATCAGAACCAGACCGGCGGATCTACCGGCCGCAACAGAGGCCTTTACAAGTTCATCCGTCTTTATGGATATGACGACTTCTATACCGATGAGAACGGTGTTCAGAGACTGAATCCGGATCTTCCTCAGCCAAGTGCAACCGTATATCCGGGAGACTGTATGTATGCTGACCTCAACGGTGACAACGTAGTGGACGGAAACGATACCATGGTATACGGATTTGCAGACAGACCTGAGTACATGTTCGGTTCGAACTGGAAATTCTCCTGGAAAGGATTCAACCTCAATCTCAACTGGATCGCAGCTACAAACGTAGACAAGATGCTTGAGGTCGAGTATCGTATCCCTTTCACTAATTCAGGAAACCGTGGTCTTCTTGACTATTTCTACAGGGACTGCTGGACAACTGAGAATCCGAACGGAACCCTTCCGCGTGCAGCGGAAAAGTCTGAGGCATGGAACTCGTCCCCTTCAACCCTCTGGCTCCGCGATGCTTCGTACATCCGACTCAAGAGCGCCCAGTTCGGATATACGTTCGGACGCAACAAGTTCTTCGACCGCCTTGGCATCAACAGCCTCAATGTCAGCTTTACAGGATATAACCTCCTGACATTCACAAACCTGACATTCCAGGACCCGGAGACAGTGTCAAACAACGACGGTGTATATCCATTGGTCAAGACTTACAATCTTTCTCTTAACATCAACTTCTAATCCGGTCTGATATGAAAACAGTAAGATATATATTTATAGCAGTCCTTTTGGGAGTCGTGATGGCTTCTTGCGAAAGCCTCAAGCTAGGAGATGCAGGACTCAGCAGCGCACCGGAAACATCAGGAGCTACAATCGAAACTCTCTTTGCAACCAAGAAGGATGCAGACAAGGTGCTTGTCACAGCATATGCCAATCTTCCATACGGCATTACAAGCTCCTTTGATTCAAAGATGGGAGGAAATGTGCTTGAGTGCATTACCGACCATGCTCACAGTAACCGAACATTCGGTTCTGACGGTCCGAGGAATCTCTATTATACAGGTTCACTGGGATCCAACATTTCATCAAGCTACGCAGGATCGGAGGCATACCGTTTCGCTTCGGAAAAGGATTACACTGCAATCCGCTATGCCTGGATATTCATCGAGAATGCAGACAGGATTCCTGATGCGACACCGGCAGAAATCGCAAAGATGAAGGCGGAGGCCAAGATGTGCATCGCCATCGCATATTCCAATATGCTCCGTTATGTAGGCGGTGTTCCTATTCTCGACCACTCGGTCTCAACAACAGAGGAAATGGTCTATCCGAGAAACACTTTTGCAGAAACGGTCGATTATATCGTTCAGCTCTGCGATGAGGCAAAGGCAGACCTTCCTTGGACCAATGCCGATCCGAACAATGACGGACGCATGACTGCCGCAGCCGCCCTCGGCCTGAAGCTCCGCGTGCTCTGCTTTGCAGCCAGCCCGACATTCAACTCGGATTCTCCTTGGCATTCAGGTGCGAACGAATACCACTGCTACGGAAACTACGATGCTGCCCGTTGGAAGAAAGCCAAGGATGCAGCTGACGAGTTCATGACCGAACTTGCAAAGAACGGACATTATGCAATGGTACAGGCAGCTGAAGCGACTCCTAAGGCCTATCGTCTTGCTTACCGCAAAGGATATTATGAGCGCGGTACCACCGAGCAGATCATTTCGATCAGAAAGGATTATGATTCAGACTATCACGACGACTGGATCGAGAAGGGAGAATATGTATGTCCGACCCTCAATTGGGTGAACAAGTACGGATGGGCTGACGGTACGGATTTCCCTGAAGACTTTGACTGGGAAAACCCTTCTGCATCTCCGTTCTTCTCTCCAAGCGGTTCATGCATTACCGGTACGGAGACCCGTGACCCTCGCCTTTATGAGAACATTGCAGTTCCTGGCGACTACTGGTACAATGAAATTCTTGCCCGCGTGCATACAAACCATCCGAACTATCGTGCAGATGGATCAGGCTTCCTTGCGATGAAGTATATCCTTCAGAAGGAGTCTGACCGTGAGAATGTTCCTCCTCATTGGTCAATGATGCGTTTCCCTGAGATCCTTCTCAATGCTGCCGAGGCATACAACGAGTATGACGGCACTCCGTCAGCACAGGCTTATGAGTGGGTGAACAGCGTGAGAGCGCGTGTAGGCCTTTCGCCGCTGGCTGAAGGCATGACCCAGGCACAGTTCCGTGAGGCCCTTCTCCGTGAACGTGAGTGTGAGTTCGGCTTTGAGGAATTCCGTTGGTTCGATATGGTCCGCTACGGTCTTCAGGACGACTTCAAGAAACCGCTTTACGGTCTCTATTCTGAAGGTGTAGGAGGAAGGCCGGAAAGTCCTGATTCATTCACATACTCTAAGTATAAGCTTCCTTCAAGGTCCTGGGAGACATCATGGGATACAAAGTGGTACCTCTCTCCTATCCCGGTTACGGAAGTGAACAAGGGTTATGGAATGACACAGAATCCGGGATGGTAATATTTAAAGATACCAGATGATGAAAAGAATAAGCAAATACATTATACTTCCTCTTCTGCTGGCTGGCGTGACAGTTTCCGCCCAGGAATCTGTCGAACTCTCGCAGGTGGATTCCATCGTGATTGCAAATCCTTTCAAGGTGAAGGCAAATGGAAACATCATGCGTGATGCGGCTGTCTTTCAGCAGAGTCCGGAAGTCGATATAGCGAAGGCCCTTTACGGCCAGTTCTCCGGTCTCCTTGTCGAGCAGGGTACCGGACGAAGCGAAATCAACCAGTCGTCTCTCGAGCTGCGCGGCCATGCTCCGCTCGTGCTCATCGACGGTTATCCTCGTGAACTCTCGGATATTACATCTGTAGAGATAGAATCCATTACCGTCCTCAAAGATGCGGTTTCAGCTGCCATATATGGTGTCAAAGGAGGTAACGGAGTGATCATGATCACGACCAGGAGAGGCCAGGCAACTCCTCTCAAGGTTTCTGCCAAGTATCAGTTCGGACTCAGTACTGCGTTCCGTGCGCCTGATTTCTCATCTTCATATACATATGCTCTCAAGGTCAACGAGGCACGTGCTCTTGACGGCCTTGCCCCTATGTATGGCAATGATGCATTCACATATTTTGCAAACGGAGAAAGGCCGTATGCATATCCGGATGTGGATTGGATGAGCAAGATATATCGCAAGCATGGTGACAATCACCGCGCCCAGCTCACATTCACCGGCGGCAACAGGAACTTCCGCTATTTTGCGGCTGTGGATTACATGAAGGACAACTCTCTTTATGTCAAGCCTTCATCTGACGACCGCTACAATGCAAACACCTATGACAACCGTCTTGGCATCAGGGCGAATGTAGACGTGAACGTCACTGAATCGACTTCAATGAAGCTTGGAGTGATGGCCCGCCTCTCTGAATTCAACCGTCCGTATTGGGAGAACATCAGCGGCGATTCGATCGAAGAGACCCTGTACAAGACTCCTGCCGCCGCTTTCCCTGTAAAGCATATTGACGGCACATACGGTGGTTCGAGACTTTATGGCGCAAACAACCCTGTAGCTCTTCACCAGGATTCGGGTAATCATCTTTACTCCGAGACAAGAGTGCTTGCAGACATGGTTCTCCGCCAGGATCTCGGAATGTTCATCAAGGGCCTCTCTGCAGATGCGAGCGTCGCCTTCGACTATACCGGCGAGATGACAGAGACTTCTTACAAGACCTATCGTTATGGAGAATCTGTCAACCCTGTCCCCGGCAGCGCACTCACATATTACGGCACAGATTCGAAGACGATGAGCTACAGCCATTACTTCCATAGCCTTGGAATGCGTTCGGAGTTTCAGGCACGTCTTAACTGGGAACGTGACTTCGGCAAGCATCATATCGATGTGCACGCAGCATACAGACAGCGTTCATATATCTTCAACCAGCGCAACGCTTCGGCCAAGACACAGGAAGTCCTCGGTACGGCAAGCTACAGCTGGAATGACAGGCTCTTTGCAGACCTTGCTGTAAACTGGTCTGGATCTGCATATCTTCCTGCAGGCCAGAGGTTCAATATCTATCCTGCCCTCAGCGTTGCCTATGTGATATCAAAGGAGCCTTATGTAAAGGCCTATGGTTCGATAGGTATGTCAGGATATGACGGAAACATGGAACACGAGCTCTTCCTCCAGACATACGGAAGTTCGAATGCCAGCGGATACCGCTTCGGAGAAAACGCCAACAGCTATTCGGGACGCGCCGAGGGTGATATCCCTGCAACTGTACTGGATCCGGAGAAGTCTTCAAGGGCCACCCTCGGATTCGACATGGCATTCTTCAGTAACAGACTCTCGTTCAATGCGGAGGCTTTTGCGGAAAGGCGTACCAATATCCTTATCTCTCCATCCAACATCTCCGGCGTCATCGGTATCGGAGTCATGGACCAGAGCATGGGTGAGAACAAGTACAAGGGTCTTGACCTTTCGCTTGCATGGAACGACAAGGCAGGCGACTTCTCTTATGGAGCATATGCAAACGGCGGATGGCTTCTCACAGAAGTCGTGAACGACGGACAGGCATACCAGCGTTACGACTATCTCTATCATGCAGGCAATCCTATCGGACAGCGCTACGGACTTGAGGTCATCGGCATCTTCCAGAACCAGTACGAGATCAACAACAGCCCTAAGCAGACGTTCAGCGATGTCCGTCCTGGCGACCTCAAGTACAAGGACCAGAACGGAGACGGCGTAGTTAATGATGAGGATATCGTGAAGATGTTCGGTTCGACCACTCCGCTCTTCCAGTTCGGATTCGGCCTTCATGCCGGATGGAAGGGACTCAAGGTGTATGCTGATTTCCAAGGTGTTACAGGTGTTACAGTGAATCTTCTCGATTCACCGCTCTACCAGCCTCTCGTAAACAACGGAACCATCTCGAACAATTTCCTTGCACGCGAGGTGACATGGACTCCTGAAACAGCGGCTACCGCTACGATGCCTAGACTTACTACCCTCGAGAACGCGAACAACTACCGCAAGAACTCTCTCTGGTACAGGGACGGATCGTTCATCAAGCTTCGTAATCTTGGAGTGTCATACACTATTCCTAAGAAGGTTGCCCGCTTTTCAGACATAACAGTGTCTCTGAACGGCACGAACCTCTTCAGCCTTGATAATATCAAGTTTGCGGATCCGGAACAGCTTGAAGCTGCCTATCCGTCGACAAGGGTATTCTGGGCAGGCCTTAAGTTCAACTTCTAAATCAAGGCATGGACGAAATGAAAAAGTTTATTTACATAATGATGGCGGCAGTCCTTGCATTCCAGGGTTGTAACATGCTTGACTTTGATGAGACAAGCGGTGTATACGACAGGGATGACATGTATGAGACATACAGCTATGCCCAGAGGATGCTGACCAATATCTACAGCTATATGCCGCAGGATCTCGGAACCATCGGAGATGCAATGCGTGATTGCGGATCGGACGATGCCGAATTCGGTGATCCTGAAGGTACGGTGCAGGGATTCAATAACGGCAACTGGTCTGCCATTTCCACAATAGATGACAGCTGGGAGCTTTATAATGCTATCCGTTGCGTGAGCGAATTCCTGGAATCTATGGAGAAGGTGGATTTCTCCAAGTACTACTATGATTCAAAGTACGAGGATCAGATGGAGCAGGTTGCGACCTTCACTTATCAGGCAAGAGTCCTTCGTGCATTCTATCTTTTTGAACTGGCCCGTCGTTACGGTGATATCCCTGTTCCGATGAAGATGCTCTCGATAGAGGAGGCGAATTCAATCGAGAAGACACCGTTTGATCAGGTGGTCGAATTCATCGTATCAGAGTGTGATGAATGTGCAGCCAAGCTTCCTGAAACATACATCGGCATGCTCGACGATGAGTACGGCCGTGTCACAAAGGGCTTTGCAATGGCTGTCAAGTCAAAGACTCTCCTTTATGCTGCCAGCAAGCTTCACAATCCTGATGGCGACGTCCAGAAGTGGAAGAGAGCCGCACAGGCTGCCCTTGACATCATCAAGCTCGGCACATACGTGCTTGATTCGGGTGACAAGGTGAACACTACCGCTTCTCCTGAGAACGTTCTTGTCAGGATGAATTCCGAAAGCGACAGCTTCGAACTCTATAACTTCCCGGTAAGGTTTACGGAAGGACAGCGTACATACATGTCCGGAACATACCCTACCCAGAATCTCGTCGATGCATTCCAGACCATAAACGGTTACGACGTCACCCTCACAGCCAACGGATGGGAGTCAGATGACCCTGCATTCGATGCATCACGTCCGTATGACAACCGTGATCCTCGTTTCGCAAGGACAATCCTCGCAAACGGCATGGCTTTCAAGGGAACTGAGATCGAGACATTCGTAGGAGGCGCTGATTATTCAGCAACACGTTCAGATCTCGGAACCGTCACAGGATACTACCTCAGGAAGTATGTGAACGAAGCTACAAGCTTCACTCCGGAGGCCGAGGCTGAATACAAGCACCATTGGGTGATATACCGTTATGCGGAGACTCTCCTTACTTACGCAGAGGCAGCAAACGAGTATTTCAAGAATCCATCTTCGACAGATTCGGAACTTACAATGTCTGCCCTTGAGGCCATCAATCAGGTTCGTGCAAATGCGCAGATGCCTGCAGTGACAGCTGACAATTATGATGCATTCACAGAAGCTGTCCGCAGAGAATGGCGTGTAGAGTTCGCATTCGAAGACCATAGGTTCTGGGATGTGCGCCGCTGGGGTATCGGAGCGGCTACCCAGACACAGGTCGACGGCGTAAGCATTGTCAAGACAACAGGCGGTCTCGACTACACCCGCACATCAGTCGAGAAACGTACATGGACAGACAGGATGAACCTGTATCCTATCCCGCAGGAGGAACTTTTCTGCAACCCAAATCTAAATCCACAGAATACCGGATGGTAATAACCACATAGAATATTAATAATTAAAGCAATAACATTATGAAAACAACAACATTCCTTAAGAGTTTGACACTTGCAGCCGCAGCATTCTTCTTCGGCGCTTGCCAGCAGTATTACATCGAGACACAGCCGGAGGTTGCTGTCAAGATGGACACAGATGTCCGCGAGGCATATACCATCTCTGGAACTAATCCACAGCCTGCTACCTTCAGCATCGCATCGACTACTCCTTGGGAAATCACAGGATATGAATCTGCCGAGTGGCTTAGCGTGAAGCCGGCTTCCAGCGCTTTGTCAAGCCTTTCGACAGATGTTACTCTCACAGCTGTTCCTAATGACACTTATGAGGATCGTTCCGTAACCCTTACTCTCAAGGGAGAAGGAATTGAGAAGGTCTGGACAGTAACTGTAACTCAGTATAAGAAGAGCAAGCTCTTTGTACAGCCAATAGGCGAGGCTTTTGTGGCTGATGTAAGTTCACGTACATTCACAATCGAGACAAACCTTGCTTGGGAAGTGCGTTCAGCTGACTCATGGCTTACATTCGACAAGACCAGTGGAACAGGTACAGGTGCTGTCGAGACTGTTACTGCAACCGCATCTATCAATCCAGGTGTAGAGAGAACTACCACAGTGATAGTTACAGCCGGTAATGAGACTAATACTTTTGAGGTAAGTCAGAAGGGTATCACGCTTGAATTCCTTCCTGTAGAGTCTGCAGTTCTGAATTATGCTGGTGGTGAGCTTGTTCTTGATGTAGATGCTTCAATCGGATGGAATGTTCAGTCAAAGGCAGATTGGGTTACAGTAGAGAAAATAAATGACACTCAGGTCAAAGTAACTGCTGTTGCTAACAATAAGTTTGCTGAAAGAAAGACTTTCGTGACTTTGGTTCCGGAAGCTTCAGGTCTTGACCTCAAGGATGAAATAGAGCTGACTCAGGATGTGGCTTTCGAATTTGAAGGTTGTGAGGTTCTTGAGGACGGTTCTGTCAAGCTTGACGGTGCAGCAGGTTCAAGAGTAAACATCAAGGATGGCCTCCGTTATTTCACAGCTGTTATCAATGTGAAGGAAATCAGCTTCGGTGAGAAGGGTCAGTTCTGGTTCTTCAGTGAGACAGACGGTGACTTCGGTAACTGGATGACAGTCGGCAAGTTCAGACTCCGTACAAACAACGGTAGCGTATCCAACTATGACAACACCTACTATGATGACGACATGTCAGTCGAGTTCCTCAATACAATGACGACTTATGAGTTCACAGTAACTCCAGACGCAGAGACTGCTGGAAACGGTAAGTTCATCTTCACTGTAAATGATACTACAATCGAGTCTCACTCTTGGGCAAGTCCATTCGCAGGAACTGATGCAGCTTTCGAGTGGTATTTCGGATTCAACTCTTCAACATCTGACGGAACTTATTATGTGGTAGAGTCTTGCACAATTACTCCAATCGCTGAATAACGATAATTTCTTATGAAACGATATTTATTATCATTCTGTGCGGCCATAGCCCTGATTTCAGGGCTTGGCGGCTGCCAGGAAAAGGAAGAGGGGCCTATGAAGTGGGTTGACCTCCGTTACCGTGCGGAGGACAGCTACTCTCTTCCGTGGGAATCTCCTGAAGCATTCAGCTTCCTGGTGAAGTCCACCGATCCTTGGACTGTACGCAGCTACAATCCGGACTGGTGTACCATCACCCCTGCTGAAGGCGAAGGAAATCCTGCCATAGCTGATGCGGAAACTTATACTGTCTCTGTTCAGTATAAGGACAACGCTCAGCTTGACGACAGGGTGGATACTCTCGAGATCAAGAGTGATTATTGGGTAGGAAAGCTCATCACTGTATACCAGAAGGGTAATGCATACCTTGATGTGAAGGATGAGGAGCAGAATCTTGAAATCGCAAAGACCGGCGGTGAACTCACATTCGCAGTAAAGGCAAATCAGGACTGGTCTGCCAAGGTTATCGAAGGCGGAGACTGGCTTTCTGTCAAGTCTGGAGCGACAGGTTCTCTTGACGGTTCTGTGTCTCTTACTGTCGGTGAGAACACAGGTGAGAAACGTTATGGAGCAGTTTCTGTAATAGACCGCCACGGAGAAGAAAGAGTAGTGGTAAAGGTTACCCAGGACGGTGTCCAGCTCGACCCTGCAACCTTTGAGATACGTGCGGCATACAATCAGGGAGTATATGAGCTTGATGTCGTGTCAAATGCTTCTTGGAAGATCGAGAAGACTGATGACAAGGCCCAGTGGTTCACTATCGAGAACCCTGAAAATACCGGTGAAGCGACTGTCCGGATCGCCATGAATGACAATGGAGGCACATCAATCCGTAAGACATCCCTGAAGATCACTACAATTGCCGGACCTGGCGAGCCGGTAGTGACAAGAGAAATTGTCCTCAAGCAGGCATATCTCCAGGTACCTAAGCGTACGGTCTTCGATGATTCGGAGATGTCTTACTGGAGGCCGGACAAGGGTGTGAATCCTGTTTACCTTGGTGAGCAGGGAACTTATTTCGAAGCGACGACTTCAGGATCGGTCTATGCCCGTCTTTACAGAAGCGACATGCCTATGGGAACTCATACCTACCGCTGGCATTCATTCTCGCCTGAAGTCCGTGTGCGTCTGTGGTGGACGTTCGGCAACAACAACGAGATCAAGTACAATCTCAGAGCTGATGGTGACGGTAATGGCTATACTGAGATTTCCACATCTCCTTCAGGTCCTGATGCAGACTTCGTGAATGTAGAAGGCATAGACATGACAGTTCCTCACGAAATGACAGTCAAGTTCACTCCAAGCGAGATAAACGAGGGCTATTGCCACGTGCAGTTCATTCTCGACGGAGTTGAGTTCCAGTCGTTTGACACTGGCGACAATGCAGTCATGGAATGTACATGGCAGAAGGAAATCGGTATTTATTTCGGCTGCTATACAGGAAATGCGATCTGTGAGTGGTACGATTACACAGAGCCATTCTCATGGGACTAACAGAGGGTTAGTAGTTTTAAATATGTGTTTGGTGGCGGCTGAATTTCCGGCCGCCGCCTTTTACTATATGCCTCTAAATCCTTATATTTGCATATTTGATAAATGACCGCATATGACAGCTAAATCTTTTTACATTCAGATCCTTTGTCTGATATCAGCCCTTATCATGGTGTCCGGTTGTGCAGACAAGACAAGTGTTGTCTGGATCGAAGGCGAGACCGACCCTCAGACCGGCAATGCCGTGCATGTGCTTAAGGTGATCAATGCTCCTGAAGGAACAGACTGGTCGCTTTGGCTTACCTCTAACCATATCTCGTCAGGGGTGGTTGAAGGAACAGAAGGCACGATCGAACTTTTCCATGGATGCCTCTACAAGATGACGCCGATGGAACGTGAGGGCAAGGACCTGACAGTCAGGTATACCGACCGTCCTCTCCAGCGCCATTGCTGGGCTCCTGAAGGATTCGCTCTCGAGCATGACGGAAAAGTGACAGCTTTGAAGGCAGAATATGAGTTTCTCCCTTCGGAAGCGATTCCGGATTTTCCATACAATCAGGAGGATGTCGAAGTCTGGGATATGATACCTTCCCTCAAAGAAGTTACTCCTGCCAATGGTGGCACGACCGTAGTGGACCAGATGCCTCAGGTGCAGATCGTAGATGCTCCGAAGGCCGGATGGTACAGGATCGTGCTTGACGGCGCGTGCAAGGTCGAGGCTGCCGATGAGGATGGCGCATGGTATGCAAAGGTTACCCTGGACAACCTCAAGAGGAATGCAGGCGGAAACGAAATCCCGAACATGATCATCGAGGACTGGCCTGACATGGGATACAGAGGCTTCATGCTCGACATCTCAAGGAATTTCACCACAAAGGACAATATCCTCAAGTTCATTGACCTGCTGGCCCATTACAAGGTCAACATCTTCCACCTCCATTTCGGCGACGACGAGGGCTGGAGGGTCGAGATTGCGGAGTTTCCTGAACTTACGACATACGGCGCCCATCATGAGTTCCCATATAGGAATGAGGCTGGAGAATATGTCGAGACCGATTATCTGATGCCTTCATACAACGGAAGCATTGATCCTGATGACATGACGTCATCTGCCAACGGTTATCTGACAAAGGAGGATTATATTGAGATCCTGAAGTATGCATGGGAGCGTCGCATCAGAGTTATCCCTGAATTCGACACCCCAGGTCATTCAAGAGCCGCGATCAAAGCTATGGATGCCTATTCGAAGCGCGTGGGCAATGATGACTACCGTCTTTCCGACCCTCAGGACAAGTCGGATTACTGCTCTGTCCAGTATTACCGGGACAACGCCCTCAATGTGGCGATGCCTTCTACATACAGATTCATCGAAGTCGTTTTCGACGAACTTATTGCTTATCACAAGGAAGCCGGAGTTCCTCTTCCAGCCATCCATGTCGGTGGAGACGAGGTAGCGAAGGGTGCATGGTCTGCATCTCCTGCATGTCTGAAGATCATGGAAGAGAGAGGCTGGGACAACATCGAGCTGATGAAGTCTTATTATATCGAGAACGTTCTTGACATAGCCGAGGCCCGTGGCGTGAAGATTTCCGGATGGCAGGAACTTGTGATGGACCTTGAAGACCATGTATACGAGAGACTTAAGAAGAATCTCTATTCGATCAACTTCTGGCACACGGGTCATGGACAGGAAGAATATCCGTACCAGTATGCAAATGACGGTGTTCCGGCTGTGCTTTCGAACATGACGAACACCTACGTGGATTTTGCATATACTCCTGACAAGACCGAGCGTGGCCTTTCATGGGGAGGGTTCGTGGACGAGCGCCGAAGCTTCTCCCTCCTTCCTTATGACATCTATCGTTCTGTCCGCTGGGATGATCATGGAAGGATCCGTGACATAGAGAGGCTTCCTGAAGGAAAGACTCCTCTCAAGGCAAAGGAGAATATCGCAGGTGTGCAGGCACAGCTGTGGACAGAGACGGTAAGATGCTTTGACCATGTGACTTCGTATGTATTCCCTAAGGTCTGCGGAGTCTTCGAAAGAGGATGGAACGCAAGTCCTTCATTCGAAGGAACCACGTCTGCCGATGATCCTGCATTCATGCATGCGCTTGACAGATATTACAGCACTGTCGTGTCGCATGAAATCCCTTATTATGAGGATATGCAGATTGCATATCGCCAGAGAAAGAACTGATAAAGACTTAGACAATGAAAAGAACATTAATATCAGCTACGCTTCTGCTAGGATCTGCCATCATGGCCTTTTCTCAGGTTGCTGACAGGGACAGGTCGAAATATGCGGTAAACAATTTCGCCGAAGACGACAAATACACGATGCTCAATCCGTATGAGACGGTATCCGTACAGGAACCTAAGGGAAAGAAGGTGAAGAACATCATCTTCATGATCGGTGACGGAATGGGACTGGAGCAGATAAGTGCCGCCTGGGTATGCAACGGAGGAAAGCTTAATCTGGATAATTTCACCAATGTGGGAATCCAGAGGACATACTCGGCAAACAAGCTTGTGACCGACTCTGCTGCTGCAGGAACGGCTCTGGCAACTGGCCATAAGACAGATAACGGAATGATTTCGATGACTCCCGACACTGTGGCCGTGAAGTCTCTCGCTGAAGAAGCTATGGAAAAGGGGAAAAGGGCTGGTGCGGCAGTGACCTGCCGTGTGAATGATGCGACCCCGGCAGTATTTTTCAGTCATACGGCAACCCGCAAGAATCAGGAGGATATAGTCGAACAGATGGCGAACAGCGGCGTGTATTTCCTTTCCGGCGGCGGCACGAAGTTCTGGCGCGACAGAGAGGACGGCAAGGACATCACGGAAGTTGTAAAAGCAAAGGGATATTCATACGTGGAGACAAAGGAAGACCTCATGGCGGTACAGAACGGCCCTGTAGTGGCCCTTATGGACAGTTATGAGCTCAAGCCTTCCCTTGACAGGGGAGACATTCTTCCGGCTTCTGTCAGCAAGGCTCTCGAACTTCTCGACAACAGGAAGGGATTCTTCCTCATGGTGGAGGGATCGATGATCGACGACGGCGGTCATGACAACAAGGCCGGACATACCATGGAGGAAATCTTTGACTTCGACAAGACTGTAGGACTCGTGCTTGAGTGGGCGGCAAAGGACGGAGAAACTCTCGTGATCGTTACCGGAGACCATGCGACCGGAGGAATGACTCTCCTCAGCGGAGATATCGGTGACAAGAGAATACGTGTAAACTTCTCGACAACAGGTCATAACGGCATTGCCCTTCCGGTGTTTGCATGGGGACCTCATTCTGAGGACTTTGTCGGTATCTACGAGAATACCGAACTTTCAGACAGGATCAGGGCACTGATCAGATAGATTTGAATCTGCTAAAACCAACCGAAAAATGATAATAGGAGTAGATCTGGGCGGAACAAATCTCTGCATTGGCCTGGTCGATGGAGGTGTTGTTGTCAAGACGGCATCAGTCCCTTCATTCGCCCCTTCCGCAAGCATGGAGGAAACATTGGAATACATGGCGGAACACATCTCCGCCATGATGTCTCGGGATGTAGAAAGGATCGGGATAGGCGTGCCGTCTGTGGTCGATCTCAAGAAAGGGATAGTATATGAGGCAGCAAACATTCCGTCATGGAAGGAAGTGCATCTGAAGAGCTTCCTTGAAGGACGCTTTGGAGTGCCGGTCAGCATAAACAATGATGCAAACTGTTATGCCATGGGGGCATATGGCACTTATCCATCCGAATCGAAGCCGGAAGTTCTTGTAACGGTGACTTTAGGCACAGGCATCGGCATAGGAATCGTAGACCATGGACGTCTTGTATGCGGTGCCAGCTGCGGTGCAGGCGAACTAGGATACCTCGACTACAAGGACGGTTGTCTGGAAGACTACTGCAGCAGGCAGTTCTTTGACAGGCATGGCGTCAAGCCTCATGAAGCCGCTACGGCCGCTATTGCCGGCGACCCGCAGTCCATAAGTCTGTATGAGGAATTCGGACGCCATCTGGGACATGCCGTAATGCTGCTGATGTATGCGTACGATCCGAGCCATATAGTGTTTGGGGGTGGAATCGCTAACGCATTGCCTCTTTTCCGAGGACCGATGGAAGATTACATCAGAGAACGCTTCCCGTTTCCGTCAAACTTTGAAAAACTTCAGATTGACGTAAAGACTGAAAATGAAATACCGATAATCGGTGCATCCTTAATCTGACCAAATGATGAATAGAATAATTCTGATCATTGCTGCAGGCCTTCTTTGCGCCTGCACCCAGACCGTCGTCTTGAACAGCGGTGACGAGTATATGCTTGACAGATGGACGTTGAATCAGGAAGGAACTGAGACCTGCTATGATGTTGAAGTCCCTTCTACAGTAGCAGGCGCCCTCTGTGAAAAGGGAGTATTCGGAGAAGATCTTCTTGGTGGCCTCAACTATTTCGATGTGGACAAGAGCATCTTCGACAAGACATGGACATACAGGACGTCGTTCAATCTTGATAAGGTTGAAGGACAGCGCTATGAGCTTGTGTTCAACGGATTGAACTACTATGCCGATATTTTTGTCAACGATGCATGTGTGGCTTCTTCAGACACCACTTACGGTGTCTTCATCAAGAGAGCCTACGATGTCACCGACCTTCTTGAAAAGAAGAACGACATAGAGGTAAGGATCCGCAGGGCGCAGCCGAGAGATCTGAATATCGGCTTCGTGGACTGGAACCCGAGGCCTCTTGACGAGAGCATGGGCATAATCCAGACGGTGAAGCTATGCGCTGCAGGAGCAGTATCCATCGAGGATGTATACGTGATTCCTGACCTTGATGTCGAGACTTTTGCCGAGGCAGATCTTGAGGTGCGCGTAGATCTTAAGAACAGTGCTTCAGCTCCTGTATGTGCAGATATCGTTCTCGCTATCCAGAATGGTGAGACATGCAAGATTCCGGTAGAGCTTGCAGCAAATGAGAGAAAGACAGTTGTGCTTGCTCCTGAGCAGGCTGCCATCCTTCATATTGAGAACCCAAGAGTCTGGTGGAGCTATGAGCTTGGAAATCCTGAACTTTATGACCTTGGCGTACAGGTGGTTTCTGAAGGAAAGGTTTCTGACCGCAAGGATGTGACCTTCGGTATCAGGAAGATCGAGAGCTGGCTGAATGAGCATGGCTACAGACAGTTCGCCCTTAACGGTAAGGAAATTCTTCTCAAGGGTGCCGGCTGGACGGACGACATCTTCCTCAGGGACACTCCGGAGAACCTTGAAAGGCAGGTCCGTTATGTGAAGGATATGAACATGAACCTTATCCGCTTTGAGAACATCTGGGGCAAGGATGACACGATTTACGACCTCTGCGACAAGCATGGCGTTCTCGCTCTCGTAGGATGGAGCTGCCAGTGGGAGTGGGAAAGCTACTGCGGCATTCCGGAAATCCATCATGTGGGATGCATCTATGAGCCGAAGGAAATCGACCTTGCCGCGAGATATTTCGAGGATCAGGTTATAAGGCTTCATAATCATGCATCTGTGATCGCATGGATGACCGGCAGCGACTGCGTCCCTATAAAGGAACTTGAGCAGCGTTACCTTGATGCATATGTAAAATATGACTATCGTCCGTATATCAGCTCTGCGAAGAGCCTCAAGAGCGAACTCACTGGATGGTCGGGCAGCAAGATGGCAGGCCCGTACGAATATATCGGCCCTGACTACTGGTATCTCGATACTGTGAACGGAGGTGCTTTCGGATTCAATACTGAAACAGGTATCGGCGCAAACATCCCTCAGGCGGAGTCTTTGAAGAAGATGATTCCGCAAGACAAGCTCTGGCCGATAAGCGAGTATTGGGACCGTCACTGCACGACTTCAACAACAGCCATGAACTCCATGGATGAGCTTACCCGCGTGATCAACGGACTCTATGGCGAGGCGGACGGTTTCAATGATTATGTAAGGAAGGGACATGCCGTGGATTACGATGCCACCCGTGCGATGTTCGAGGCTTTCCGTGTCAATGTTCCGGTTTCCACCGGTATCGTCCAGTGGATGCTCAACTCTGCATGGCCGGCAATCTACTGGCAGCAGTATGACTGGTACGGGGTCCCTGTTGCAGCTTACTATGGTACAAAGAAGGCCTGCGAGCCTATCCAGCTCATCTACAATTACAAGGACTTCAAAGTATATGCTGTCAATGAGGGCAAGGAAGCGAAGGATGTCTTTGCTACGGTAAAGATCTATGATTCGGAGTCAAAGATGATCGATGAGCAGACATGTACTCTTTCATCTTTTTACCGCAAGACAGTCAAGGCTTTCGATCTTGCAAAGTTCCAGGGCATCCCTCATTTCGTCTCATTGGAACTCAAGGATAAGGACGGTAACTTCATCACCGACAACTTCTACTGCATAGGAGCAAAACCGAATGTCTATGACTGGGAGGACTACACATGGTACTATACTCCGGTAACTGAATTCACTGACCTGAGATTCGCTTTCTCTCAGCCTGAGGCTGATGTGGACATGAAGGTTGAGGAAAAGGACGGAACCTATACGGTTACATTGACCAACAATTCCCCTGTGATATCCTATATGAATATCCTGAAGGCTAAGGATTCCGCAGGAAATATGGTCGTGCCGGCATATTGGAGTGACAACTTCTTCCCGTTGCTTCCAGGCCAGGCCAAGACCGTGACCTGCTGCGCCGGTGTCAAAGGTGTAAGGATTGAACTGGATAATGGAAACGACGGATTGCCCGTGATGGGAACTTCCACCGTCTTTGATGTTGATGTAGAGGAAATATCGGGACTTTGCCTTAATGCAGACAAAAGCGCTTTGATCTCATGCGGAGACCAGGGCGTGATAAAGCAGATTTCGTTTGAAGGCAAGGTCAGCGATGTACTCGTATATCCTGCGGATATGGAAGGCATTACCCTCCATCCTTCGACCGGAGACCTGTATCTTGCAATAGAGGGACGTCAGGAAGTTGCGAGGGTTGCAGCGCCGGAATATGATGCTTATGAGACTGTTTTTCCGGTACAGGAGGCAATTGACGGCAATTATCGTAACGGCGGTCTTGAGGGTGTCGAATATTACAAGGATGACATTATTTTCGTAGGAAGTCAGAAGGAATCGAATCTGTGGCAGTACAAGACCGACGGGACCCTCGTTTCAAAGATCTCACTTTCTGACTTTGCGACTGAAGTGGCTGGACTTTGCTATGAGCCGGAGGCAGATCTTCTGTGGGTTACAGATTCGAATCAGGCGAAGATATTCCTCTGCACGGTAGAAGGCTGTCTGCTAAAGACTTATAAAGTCCCTTTCATCGAGAATCTCGAATCCATATGTGTGGACCGCGAAAAAGGCTGCGTATGGGTGGCAAGTGACGAGGATTCTCCAAAACTATACAGGCTTGCATTTGACTTCTAGAGTAAAGAATCATTAAAGACAAACATATGAAAAAGAATTTTCTGATCATAGTTTCTGTATTCGCACTTGCTGCTTTGTCATGCAGCCGTGCCCCGGAGACTCCAAAGAATGTCATTTATCTTATAGGCGACGGAATGGGATTCGGTGCCGTTTCATCTCTTCTTCTTTCAGTGGATGAGGCAACCGGTTTCGAACAGGCTCCTGTAATCGGTCTTTCTGAGACATGCTCTGCAGATAATTATGTGACAGATTCAGCTGCCGGCGGTACCGCGCTCGCTACTGGTACACGTACGAACAACGGCTTCGTTGGAGCTGACCCTGAAGGAAATCAGCTTACAAGCATTCTCCGCAAGGCTCAGGCGATGGGCAAGAAGACAGGAATTGTCGTAAACACGACCCTGACAGAAGCGACGCCTGCATCTTTCTATGCTGGCGTGACAAGCCGTAAGATGGTGTTTGACATCGCAAAACAGTTTACGGAAAGCGAAGTGGATGTGGCGATAGGCGGTGGCCTTGACCATTTCATAAGCCGTCCGGATTCTCTCGACCTGACAGCAACGCTTATCGAGAAGGGTTATGATGTATATCTCAACTGGGAGACCGTCCTGAATACTGATTCAGAAAAGTTCGTAGGTATCCTTCCGCTCTATGACCTTCATAGAAGAGAGGAAAACAACGGAACAGCCAGCGCAGCAGAAGGCCAGGAAGTATGTCTTGCAGCTCAGCTTGCATCACTCAATGAAGATGTGAACGCAACCCATCTTTCCGAGCCTACGGTTTATCTCGAGAAGGCTACGGTAAAGGCTCTGGATATCCTCTCACGCAACAACAAGGACGGTTTCTTCCTCATGATTGAAAGCGCAATCATCGACGGATACGGACATAACAACGATTCGGACGGCATGATCGTGGAAATGAAGGAGTTCGACCGCACACTTCAGAATATGATCGATTATGTAAACAATAATCCGGAGACTCTTCTCGTCGTGACGGCTGACCATGAGACAGGTGGAACCGGCGTTTATTACAACGGGCATAAACCAGGCAACGAGGGCCCTCTGAAACTCAGGTTCAGCACTTCTGGTCATACCGGAACAGTTGTTCCTGTATTTGCGTATGGTCCTGGTGCCGAATCGTTTGGAGGTATCATGAAGAACACAGATATCCCGAAGAAGATAGAAGCCCTCATGAAATGACGGATTCTGCCGGACTATTGATTCAGCATTATCCTGCGAATGTCGTTTATATCCTGCTGACTTACTCCAATGGTCAGCAGGTATTTTTCTACACTTCCGGCAAATGTGGGTGCTTCGAATGTCTTTAAATAGTCACACGCACCTCTGAAGCTGCTGGCAGTGCGGACATGTCCGTAGCTTCCGTTCCATATGCTCCAGTCTGCCGGTGCAAAGTATGTAAGTTCATAGTCTTTTGAAATGTCTCCTTCAGAAACGCCAAGTAATCCTAAAGTCAGGATTGCCATGGTTCCTGTACGGTCGCGGCCTGCGGAACAATGGATGAAAACAGGTTTGTCATTCCTGAGGCATTCGGCAATGAATGTCATGCATTCCTTGACACCTTTGGCGTAGTCCTGCAGCATGCCCTTATATCCGTGTGGAAAGCCTGGCGCACAGAAAGCCATGTCGCTTCCGACAGGAGATTCCGACGGAACACTCTCTGCCTCCCTCAAGTCAAGCTCGGCCTTGATTCCGGCAGCCCTCCATTCCTGTTTTCCGGTTTCGTCTATCCTGACGGCACCTCCCCTGTAAAGCTTCCTGTAGGCAACCGTCTTGCCGTCCAGAGTCTTCCAGCCGCCAAGGTCACGGCAATTGCGTACTTTGTGCGGGAAAAAGACCTGGTGGACTGTTCCGCTCGTCCTGAATGTCCCCTGCGCTATGATTTCGCCAGAATTCCCCGACACCATGTATGAATAAGTTGAATTCGGAACCAGATTCAGCAGTTCCTGACTGGTTGTTCCGGCTGACAAAGAGTATTCTCTGCTCCACCCTGTCTCCCAGACCTTGAGGGTCATGCTTTCCGCATATCCGTTGAGATTCCAGCTTATTGTCACAGATGGCGGTATGTCAGCTTCGCCCGGGCCGCCTCCCGGATAATTGGTTATGAGGGTATAGGTGTTGTCTCCATCTCTGTAAGTGACCTCTTCCATGAAAGCCTGCATGTATGGATTCGTTACAAGGTATGCCTGCTCGTCTTCTTCATCAGTGCCGGGGGTCTCAATCAGACGCGATGCAACGGCCTTCGACAGAGTCCATGATGCATCATCGGCTTCGATGTTCCAATACATTGCTCCGCGGAGATTCTTCGTCTTTACATAGTCTGCTTTCAATCCCACCGATGTTTCGTCGTCATAGCAGAGGACCATCGTGCCGGAAGAATTGACAAGATACGGAACCATCGCGGCGCTGTCCCAGCGCTTTGTGTAGCCGTCTGTCTTAATGTCTTTGTAGTCTACGGCATCCGAACTGAATTCCACGCCGGTTCCATGTCCGTAGAACGGGATTCCAAGGACAATCTTGTCATATGGGACTCCGGCCTTGAAATGCAGGTCGACAGATTCGTCGCAGCTTCTATTGGTCTTCGAAGACTTGTATAGGCCGGCATTATGATACGGCGGCTTTCCCATGTCGTATGTCATGATGTTGACAAAATCCAGATATTGGGTGATGGTCTTGAAGTCAACATACCTGGCATTGGATGCGGATGCCATGGTGAGCAGAAGATCTGAGCCGAGGATGGTCCGGAGTTCTTTCATAAGAAGGCTGAAGTTTCCGGTATCGTATGGGGATGACGATATGCCTGCGGACGAACTTGTAGGGTATTCCCAGTCTATGTCTATGCCGTCCAGTCCATGTTTCTTCACTGCATCCAGACAGTTCTTGCAGAAGTTCCTGCGATGGTTTTCATCTGCCGCCATCTCGCTGAAGTTGCCTGCTCCCCATCCGCCGACAGAAAGAAGTACCTTCAGGTCAGGGTTTGTCTTTTTCAGCCCTGCAATCCTCTCCAGACGCTCCTCGTTCTTGATGTCCAGACTCTCAAAGTCGGATTTTATATGCGCGAACGCATAATTGATATGTGTCAGAAGCGAAGGGTCAGGCATAGTGTTTTCCCAATAAGTGGCATAACCTACCACCACATATCCGTCTTCCGGAGGCGTCGGTGCGGCAGGATCCTGTTCCTCTGGCTTTACCGTTTCTTCTTTTTTATCTTCATCGCTGTCAGGAATCGGGACAATGAAGTCAGGTGCAGGCTTTCCGCAGCATAGCATCAAAGCGGAGATAAATATAATGCAGAAATATCTCATAGCGTCAGTGATTATATCATGTGATGCTTACAAAGATAGGTGCATAACAGATGTTTTATATGCGCATTTTGCGCTAAAAAAGCGGTAATAATCGCAAAATTTGATAAATTTTATAAAAAATCAAAGAAAAATTTGCATGTTTAAAAAAACTTCGTACCTTTGCAATCCCATTCGGGAAATATGCGGAAATAGCTCAGTTGGTAGAGCACAACCTTGCCAAGGTTGGGGTCGCGAGTTCGAGTCTCGTTTTCCGCTCCAAAAGAGTCAGCAGAAATGCTGACTTAAATTATGAAATAACCAGACGTGGTACAATTATATATGCAGTCGTTCTCTTACAGAGACGGCTTTTTTTATTGTAAATCGCCCCCCACACACCTGTGGCAAGGTTTTGCTCTACCAACTGAGCATAAGCAAAGCAAACAGGAAGCAAGGGAAAGCAAAAGGATGAAGTCAAGCAAAGCAGTGTCTGAACATTGGATTTTGCGACTGAATTGCGACCAAATCAGCGACCGATTGTCAATCCTCTGAAAAAAGTAGTCGCACGACCTCGTGTAAATGTTTAATGTTTAACAAATTACACGATTATGAACACCACTTCATCAATCACATTCTACTGTCGCAATAGCAAGACCAATGCATCAGGATTAGCGTGCATAGAAGTATGCGTCAGATTGGCAGGGGAAAGAATCACCTCAACGCTTCCGAGAAGATGTGCCCCTGCCGAGTTCAGGAAAATGATTCAATCACGGACACAGAACCCCATCAAGCAGTACACTACTGCTGTCGCATCCAAAATTGAAGAACTTATTACAAAGTGTCTCATAGAAGGGAGGTCTTTTACAAAAGAGATACTGAGAACAAACATTCAGTATGGATTTGTAGAGTACCATAGCACGGTAGGAGATTTATTCAGGAACTTCCTTGAAAGTCAGCAAAAGAAGGTGGAAGCAAAGTTATCCACTCAACGAAATTACAGGAAGTATGAGATTGTCAGAGACCTTTTCTTCAAACACAGTGGAATCAAATGCGATTCTGTCGCTCTCTCACTTCGTCAGAAACATATAATCGACTTTAACACACGCCTGATGGAACTGTATGACAGTACCACTGTAGCGGGAATGATGCAGAAACTGAAAAGCGTTTTCCTGCACGCCCTGAAGAACAAAATGATACAGGAAAATCCGTTTATGGGATTCAAGATTTGCAGGAAGGAAAAGGAGGTTGAGTTTCTTACGCAAGAGGAGGTTGACAAGATAAGACAGGCAAAGATGCCTTCAGATAATTTGGAACGTGTTAAAGACCTGTTTTTGTTTCAATGCTATTCAGCATTGTCGTACTGCGATATGTCTGCCTTAAGACCATCTGACTTCCAAAAGAACGAATACGGATACATATATATCAATGGTGAAAGACTTAAGACCAAGGTCAAGTTTGTCGCTATTCTGTTTGAAGATGCGATTACGATTGCACAAAAGTATGATTACAATCTCCCGACCATCAGCAACCAGCGTTATAACACCAACCTTAAAATCATAGCGAATATCTGTGGTATCACCAAACCCCTGCATACCCATATAGGCAGGCACACTGCTGCCTGCTATCTACTGAACAAAGGGTTATCACTTGAAATCGTGGCAAGGATAATGGGACACTCCACGACAAAGATTACAAGGCACTATGCTAAATTGCTTGATAAGACCGTTTTCAATGCTGTGAGGATGATAGAGCAGGGTGGTCAATAGTACCGCCATCTATGGTCAAAAGTACCAACATATAATAAATAATATATATAGGAGGTACATACACATAAGTGTTGTACCTCTCTATATGAGTGATTGAAGTTCCTATATTCCTCTGCGTTCAGGGTAGGACTGTAAGCACCCTCTTATATTTTAGGTACTCACCTTTCAACTAACCACCCCACAGTTGTTCATGATAATTTTCCCTGATTTTTCCGTCCCGAAAGTGAACTAACTAAACTAAGGTGATATTTATAAATAAACCTTAGATTATGAGACAGAGACAATTATCAGAAGAAGTCAGAGCAAGAATCAGTCAGGCAATGAAAGAGTTTCATCGAAACAGAACAGAAACACAGAAGCAAAAGACCAGAGAAAAGCAGTCGCAAAGTATGAAAAATCATTGGGATAGCATCCCTGACGGACAACCCATCAACACAGGCATAAAAGGCAGTAAACCCTGTAAAAAAGCGGTACAACCTATCAAAAATCAGTAATTTTCTCCACCTGCCTAATATATTGATTTCTAAGAGTTATTTTCCATTTTAGAGGTGCTTGTATATGCCTGCTCATCAGTGTATTATGGTGTAATCATGTACTGAAAACACGCCTAGTTTTATGACGCATTTTAAAGTAAAAACCTCGCATCAAACAGATTGGTGCGAGATTTTTATGCTTCCTCTTGTACTTTTCTACCTCTTTCTCCTTTTGCTGAAATCAGTACGCCCTCCTTAATTACCACCTTTCCATTGGAGTAAGGATGCTCAGGACTCAGACCATAGTTTCTTAATGCACCATAACCAATGCCTATATCTTCTTTAGAGAACATTGAAAATATTGCTGACACAGACCCAAAGTAGTAATCTTCTCCATCTTTATGGAGATGTATGACCTTTCTTTCTGCCATAATAAATCATTTAGTCCTGCAAATCTATGAAAATATGACAAATATTCAAAATATGTCATAATTTTTCATTCAGATTGTTGCATATATTGAATATATGTCATATATTTGTGTCAACAAAATGAGACAAGGATATGGATAAGACACTTGAAATAACAGCAAAGAATGGAATCTCCTACAAGTTTGTAGAATGGACTCTGTTCAGAACAATAGTCGATACATATTCTTGGTATAACAACAAATGGAATCGCATAGGAAAGAGTTTTGATTCAATGGAAGATGCAAAGGCGTGGATTGAAAAACTCAATGCAGACTATGAGGCAAAGATGAATGCCCCTAAAGTCAATTACACTATGCCTGTATCAGCATACTATAGCATTACAGGATATTACGGAGATTAAGTTTAACCATTAACCATCTATATTATGAATACCATCATTACCACCAATCCGCTTGTAGCAAGACACATTGCAGTTATTTCACATAAGACATCATCACCCCTTATGGGAGCGAGCAAGGCACTTCTGATTGAGGAGGCAAAGAGGCAGATGAGAAACGGAGTATGCCACTTTATCTATATGAAGAAGAACGGAGAGTGCAGAGAGGCGTTTGGAACCCTTGTGAAAGGCGTGCTCAATGCCACACTAAAGGGAACAGGCGAAAGTCCTGAATCATGGGGTTGCTGTTATTATCATGATACCCTTAAGGGTGGTGCAAGAAGTTTCAGATGGGAAAACCTAGTAGCGGTGTTGTCATAACAGTCAGAGGGGGCAACCCCTCTGATATACACACTTCTAAGAAAAATGAATATTGATTGAAAATCAATGCTTTAGCAAATAGATATACGCTAAAACATTCACTTACATTTAAAACACTATAAAAGTGAGTCAAAAACACACATACACGACATCTGATTATATGGAGTGGAGTACAATGCTCAACCTTGTCAGAAGATTATACCGAGACGGATATTTCTGTATCAGTATGCTTATCGGTTGCGGATGCTTTTTCGGTCTGAGGATTTCAGACCTCCTTTCCCTGACGTGGAAAATGCTGTTGGAGGGAGATAGTTTTATGATACAGGAGAAAAAGACAGGCAAAAGGCGAATAATACGCATCAACCCCAACTTCAGATTGCATATAGAGGACTGCTTCAATGCTCTTGATATTCGGGACAAGTCAGAGAAATGCTTTCTATCAAAGAAGAGGACGGTCTATTCTATACAGCGAATCAATGTCATCCTGAAGGAGATTCGGGAGCGATATAACCTGAAGATTGAGCATTTCAGTACCCATACTTTCCGTAAGACCTTTGGCAGACAGGTCGTAGAACAAGCAGGAGAGAACAGCGAAATGGCATTGATTAAACTATCTGAGTTATTCAATCATTCAAGTCCTCAAATTACAAGGCGATATTTAGGTCTAAGACAGGAGGAACTTATGGAAGTATATGATAGTCTTACATTCTGATTTAAGTCGTTCGGACTATTCTTCAATCATTTTAAAATAACGAACTTTGCGGTTCAATGCTCCAAATGAGTGTTGTTCGTTTTAAGGAAAATATTTTCTACCTTTGTGGGTGCTGAGCAATCGGCACATACATACGGAAAGTGTTTTCCTCGCCTAAGTCGAAAATGTGGCAGTTTTCAGAATAAAGGGCAACGGACAGCACTCATTCTTGGTATATCTATTGTGAAAGGGCGCATTGTGCGTTCTGATGTCTCGCATATATACCGAGTGTGGGGCATTGGAACGTTTACTTTTATTCAGGTAGCCACAACCTTCGACTTAGTGAACGGAATCAGCCTCACACTTTTCTTTTTATAATGCATAATCTTCTAGGGGCTGAGGGGTATTTTTTCACAATTATGAAGAAGAATCTATTCTACAACATTTTAGCTGGCACTGTAAACTTTACATGCGTTATTTTTTGTGCCGTGTCTTCGATTCCTCTTTGTCGAATAATCTTCGCATGCTTATCTTTAGTACCCATTATTATCGCAATTAGACTTAATTATCAAACTGAAAAGGAGTTAGAAAAGATTAATGCAAAGCAAAAAACGATTGATAATGAGTTTCGAATCAAGCGCGATAAAAATGGAGAAATAGTCTCTAAGGCTGTAGTGGATTGTGGTGAGTTTTAATCATAAAAACATTTTTATATGAACAATCTATTTAAAACATTATCATTGATGGTTGTCTTGTTTTCATTGACACTCAATGCTCAGGAGAAAAAACCAACATTAATGATTCTCCCGAGCGACGCTTGGTGCGAAGCAAGATATTTTACGACGACCTATACCGACATTGATGGTACAAAAGTATCTGTTCCAGATTATCAGAAGGCCTTCAAGGAAGACTCTGAATTAGGAATGACAATCAGCAAAATAGGACAACTTCTGACTTCTAAGGGATATTCTCTTAAAGATGCAGAGCAGAACATAAAAAACATTTCTACGAGAACATCTGAAGATAATATGACTTTCAGCAAGACATCTGCTTCCACATTTGCAGAAAGTCCACTGGACATGATTAAGAAACGGGCAAAAATGGATATTCTTATTCAGTTGTGGTGGAAAGTAAATCTAGATGCTGGTGGAAGGAGTGTTTCATTTACTTTGGAAGCATTTGACTCATATACTAACAAACGTATTGCAACAGCAACAGGCACAGGAAAACCTTCTCAAGAAAGTGTTCCCGTATTGTTGGAAAATGCTGTTAAATCCAAGATAAAAGATTTTGATAAACAGATGACGACATATTATAAGGGACTTCACAAACAAGGTCGAGAGGTGCTTTTGACTATCAAACGGTGGGATTCATGGGAAAATGATTTGGAAACAGAGTATGATGGAGAAGAACTCTTGGATTGCATCCAAGCTTGGCTCCGCAAACATACCTTAAACGGAAACTTCAACTTAACAGACGCTACTGAAAACTTTGCACAATTTGAACAGGTTATGATACCTCTTTATGACAGAGACAGTGAAGCAGTGGATGCAAGAAGTTTTGCAGTAGAGTTGAGAAAATATCTCAGAGATGAATATGATATCGTTTCAAAAGTAATGACTAGAGGACTTGGAGAAGCGATAATAGTGTTAGGAGAAAAATAACCTTTTATATGAAAAAATATACTTTCATACTTTTCCTCGTGGTGATGACATTATCGCTACCTGCTCAAATCTTAAATGATGAGCAGCGTCTTTCAATACTGCCCTATGTTCCTCAACGAACGGGCTTGTCAGAACCAGCAAGAAGCCTTCTTGAATCCAAAATACAACAGGTGATATCGAATAATGGGATATCCGATAAAGGATTTCAACAACGTTTTGTAATGACCGCCAAAGTCAATGCTACAAGCAAGGATATTATTGCAGGGCCTCCTTCAATGGTCTCCCTTAAATATGATGTTATGTTTATGATTGGAGATGTGATTGAAAATAAGATATATTCCACAATTACTATTCCGATTGTAGGCGTTGGCCAGACAGACGCCAAGGCCATGTTGAATGCTCTGAAAGCAATTAAATCCAATGATGCTCGTTTAACTCAATTGATAGAAAAATCTAAGGAGACAATCATTTCCTACTATCGCGCAAATAGTCAGAGAATAATTTCTGATGCGTATACCAAAGTAGAGCAAAACATGTATAATGAAGCATTATATATGTTAGCGTCTGTGCCTGATGTGTGTTTGGATTGTTATTTCTTATGTCAGGATGCAATAGTCGATATCTATAGACGATTGATTAATGATAACGGACAAAGACTCTTAAATAAGGCAAAGGAAGAGTGGGCAAAGAATCCTAACTATGTAGGAGCCGAAATCGCAATTAATTATATTGAACAGATTGATATAAATGCAGAATGTCAGAATGACGTTCAGAGTCTGTTGGTGGAAATTGGAGAAAAGATAAAGGTGGATGAGAAGAGAGATTGGGACTTTAAGATGCAGAAATATCGAGACGAGCAAAAAAGAAAACAGCAAGAGTGGGATTTCAAGGTTCAGCAATATGAAGATGCTCTTGAAAAAGAACAGAGAGATTTTGAGTTCGAGAAACAGAAGTACCAAGATGGTGTAAGAAGAGAAAACCAAGAATTAGACTTCGCTCGTCATAAGTTTGATACCAATGCAGCAATAGAGAAACAAACTATATCTGCAGCTAGAGATGTTGCTATAGAATATGCTAAGAATCAACCTGAGACAATTAATTATAATAATATTATTTACTGGTAATCAACATGAAAAAGATTTTAACAACATTGTTATTGCTCTTAGCAATCGTAAACCTATCAGCAAAAAGTAATGAGGTCGTAACATTGACGTGTTCAGGTTCAGCGAAAACTGAGGCAGAGGCGATAAACATTGCACTTAGGAGTGCAATAGAGCAAACCTATGGAGCGTTTATTTCGTCTAATACGAACATTATCAATGACAAACTGGTCAAAGATGAAATAGTCTCCATTTCCAATGGAAATATTCAGGGGTACGATAAGATAGCTGTGATAAACCACCCTAATGGAAGCATAAACGTAACTTTAAGAGCGACAGTGTCAATCAACAAACTTGTAGATTTTGCTGTTAGCAATGGCGCTACAGTAAACTTTGATGGAAGTACATACGCTGCGAATGTCAAGATGGCAAAACTCCGTCAAGAAAACACATTTAAAGCATTCTCAAACATGTGTGACCAAGTAGAAGAAATGTGTCCGAGGGCATTTGATTGGCACATAAGAATGGAAACTCCTAAAGCATACTCTAACAATGTCACAGTTACTGTTGAACTTATTCCCAATGCTGTAACAGTCGAGATATACCAACTTATAAACAGAACCATTCGTTCGCTGGCTCTGTCCGAATCTGACATCCAATTATATAATACAATGGGCATTAGAACATTCTGTTATCATAATCCTGATATATATAAATACGAAAAAGCGAAAAGAGGTGGTCATTGGCAGCGTGTGGAAGTCTCTGAAAATCCAATTATTTTACCTATTTCAAACGATGTCAGATATGATGAGCGCCAATTTTATAAGAGGCAACAAAACATGTTTGACTCAATTATTGAGTCAATGAAAAACTATACAATATCAGAAATACATACGGACCCCTCTATCGTAAGAGAACACAACCTAAACTTGCATGCATTACAGATAGATATGACAATCGTAGAAGGTCCTAGCGAAACTCATAGAGTATATCGTTTAGAAGATATCTTCGATAAAGATGCTTTTAAAATAGTGAACTGGAAAGACTGGGATAATAATAAAATAATTGATTCGCAATCAATTGATTATGAATACTCATCTGAGGCTCTTGGGGATACATTTGAATATTTGTATGAGCATGGAATGTCTAGGTATGAATTAGAAGAAATTATGGAGGAGACAGCTTCTGTTGGAAGCACGCTGTCCTATTTGGAGCGTTTTCATTATGACGCCTTTAGTTTTCTCTATAGAAAGTATGTTCCTGCTAAAACCAAAAACTCAAAAAAAACAACAGGAGATTGGTCCAAAAAAGTAGAAACCTTGTTGGAATATATACCCACCAAAGGAGTAACGTTGTATACTTGGACTCATAGTATTCCTGCGGAAACAGTTAAAAACGATACTTTCCGAGGTTTTAAGATAGAGCGAAAAAACACTGAGTTTAAAAAAGAAGCAGATGAGACGGATATTGACAATGATATTTTTGATTTCCTTGGTATTTAGTTCGAGTGCTCAGAGTTATAATTTAGAAAAGGTAGAGTTTACAAACTATATAAAGAGGATGTATCAAAATGAACGATTTGAAGGACTACGAATAGTTACGGATTATGATAGCACTTATATGATTGTTGTTATTCGTATTGACAATTCTTCTGCTCCTGAAAGTTCACTATCTCGTGTTGCTTCTGTCAAAGCAATGAATGAAGCGAATCGCTATATAAATGGTTCGCTCATTAAGTCAGAGTTTATATATGAGATGAAGCAAGTAAAAAAAGGAAAAAAGGTGGAAATGCAGGAGAATATAATAGACAACATTCACGAAAACTCAATGGGGTATGTAAAATCTCTAGAGTTGCTCTCCTCATTTGAAGAAGAAACGAAAAAGATATATATCTTCGGTAGAAAACTCGCTATGTAAATCTTAGGATATACCCTTGTGCTATAATGAGAGGAATTGACATAAGTCATATCCTCTCATTATTATTAATTATTATATGTTGGTAAAAATGACCACCCCTGACGGTACTTTTGACTATCCTACGAACACTTGTACCTTTTATAGAGAAACAGAGATAACACCGTCAGGCATTATCTCTGTTATAAACACCGAGGGGAAGAAGAACCGCTAAGGAGCGGTCAAGGTTCAAGCCTCATCACTTAGCATCCCCTAATGCGTCTGTAATGTGAACGAACCTTTACTACTTTGCCATTGATTGAGCGCCTATGCGCTCTAACTCTGACATACTTAGGGGCTTCAACTTCGATACGAAGCATCAGCAGTAGCAATAGGAATGTTATCATATGAAAATAATGTGGGCGTCAGTGCCCGTTTGCTGAGAAAATTGTAAAACATCCTTCGGCTCAACTGTGTACGTCCCTCGGCTTCTATGTCTTACCTCCTTAAAAGAAGAAAAGGTATTCAGTAGGGGCTGAATACCTAATCCGCTTTCTCAGCAAGCCTTTCGGCTCATTTCCATATGATGTTGCAAAGGTAAGACTTTTTAGGATTCACACAAATATTAGATGAAAAAACTTTCGTAAGTTTGCACCATAGATGATAAACATATGGATACGAGAGCGTTTTTCAGTTTTATAGATGCATTATATGCTTTCAACGGTCAGAAAAGAACTGTTGACGCGTTTTGTTTAGGAAAAATTAGATTTGGTAAATGGGCCGAGACTATTTCGAACAAGAGAAGAGCATTTGAGGCTTGTGCATTTACCTGTTGTGCTGAAAGTCCTGACTTCAGAGAGCAATTAACTATCTATTACGACAGGTTAAAAACGTCGGTGGATAATTATGAAAAGTCCCATTGGTTCGATAATCAGTATGACATTAAGACTCAAAAACGAGAGTTCTTTGAGCAGAAATATCACGAAGTAAGGCGAAAGGAAATAACGATAGCATATAATTATCTGACCGCTCTTATGGGAAAGGCAACGAGCACTAATGATGAGGAGTCGCACTATATAGACATATATACCATAGAACAGTTAAACACTATATTTGACTATCTAATAGAAAATAAGCATTTAGACCCGAAAGCTAAGCGAGAAGATTTCATTTATTATTTTTCAGGTAAAGGTGAAACACCTCATACGCCATTGAGGTGGATTGGTACAAAGATAAATGCTGCATTTTTCATTGAGGCATTTTATGATAAAGATGCAAAGAAATGGAAGAAAGCGCAAACAGTATTTGGGCTTACGAGACTAAACAACTCATTAAGTTGTCTTTCGTATAGCGACAGAAAGAATCCTTTCGAAGAACTTAAGAACAACATATAAGTGATATTACCTTTTAGAGACTGGCCATTGTGCCAGCCTTTTTTGTTTATAGACAATATGGATATCATATAGACATCTACTATCCATCCATTTTTTCCCATACAAAAGGCCCGTATCTTTGCATTGTAATTAAGGTTGAGACCGAAACAGAGTACTCCCGAGATTACAGTATTGTACAATAGTCTTCACACAGACTAAGGTTAGTTCGAAATAATCTTCGTTTGCTCTCATAGGTGAAACAGGTACTATTCGCCTATTATCCAATATCAACATCGGGTATTCCCGATATAGCATTTAATACGCTTAACTGCGTAAAAGGAGAGATTGTATCTGCTTCTATAGGGATAGGTATGTCCGAGTGATACTTTAAACTGTAATGTCAACTCATGAACAGACTGCAAAAACAGATAAGCAAAGGAGAGCAGGTTCTCATTGATATGGGACTTTATGTACCCCTGCCTATCAACCTTCAGATACTGCTTGACCAATCCGAAAGGGACGTTCTCAATAGTCTTAGGCACTGCTACAATATGGGAGAGACCTTTGTAAGCACATCAGTCATTGCATTAATGACAGGACTAGGTGAAAAGACCGTACGCAAGGCAAGGGATAGACTTGTCGATATGGGATTCCTATCAAAAGGGAAGGTGTGCGGATTGGGTACACACTACCCCATTGAGTATAAGAAGTTATATACCTCCCTTCTTACGCTCAACAACGAGCCAGACCCCGAGAAGCGGGTGGCACTAGCAAAAGAAATGAGGGATAAACATTTAAATAATAATAAATTATGTTAAATAATAATATAAAAACTGATTTCGGCAAGATGCCGACCATCCTTCCTAAAGCATACTTGAAAGAGAGCATTGATGCTCTCTCAAAGGGAGGTCTTCCTAAGGGATTCTATACAGGCGTTAAAGGTCTTGATAACTTATGTCGCCTTGACAAGGGCAGACTTATCACCATTACAGGTGTCCCAAACTACGGAAAATCCGAGTTCGTGGACTTTCTGACGACAACCTTTAACAAGAAGTACGGAATGAAAACTTTATACTTCTCACCTGAAAATCAACCTGTTTCCTTTCATCTAGCAAAATTAATGGCAAAGTTCACAGGCAGAAAGTTCAGTCCTGAATCATACACCCCTGAGGAAATGAACGCAGCAGTTGACTATATAGGAGACAATCTATTCTTCTTTAACTACGAGCGTATCACGAAACTTGAAGACATCCTTGCACTCAGTGAGAAACTGATTAAGGAAAAGGGAATTGACATAATCGTTCTCGACGCTTATAACAAGATAGATTCTGATAAAAGCGTAGGCGAAATGGAAACAGAGTTTATCGGCAAGTTGCTTGATGTATTGTGTCGCTTTGCCATTAAGCATGATATTATGATAATGCTTGTTGCTCATCCCAAGAAAATGGATGGTAGTAAGAATCTAACATATCCGATACCATCTGCCTATGACATCAACGGTTCGGCACACTTCTTTAACAAGAGTGATTTTATCTTAACGGTTCACAGGGACATACCTAAAGACGAGGTACTAATCAGGGTGTCAAAGGTGAAGTTCTCCCACTATGGCAAACAGGGTGATTGCAGACTGAAGTATGATGTCGAGTCAGGAAACTACTATGATTCCACATTTGACCCACTGGCATTCTTGGATGGAGACAGCAACGAAGGCGGATATGTACATACCCCATTTCAGTTTCCAAGCATGTCAGTTAAGCGAAATCCGCTTGATGTTGAGGTGTCTTGCTATAAGGGTGCTTCCGACAATATCGGGACTCCCATTAAGTTAAAGGACTTTCTGCTTACTGACAGATTCAAGAGCATTGCAGGGGAAATCAGGCAGAAAGCAACCCCTGAGGAGAGACACGAGTATAAAAAGGTAAAGGTACACGACATACCTGCCATTACAATCTCAGGTCTGTTCAATACAAGGGATAGCAAAGGACTTGTTTCGCCTTCAGGTCTCATGTGCATAGACATAGACCATAAGGACAATGCACCTGAGACTATGGCAAAGGTACCTAGCATCCTTAAGAGTCTCCCTTACGTATGCTATGCGTCAAAGTCAATTTCAGGAGACGGGTACTTCGGCATCATACCGATTGAAAACCCTTCGCATTTCAGACAGCACTACAATGCGTTGGAGGAGGAAATGAAGTCTTATGGCATAATCATAGACAAGAGTTGCAAGGACATCACAAGGTTGAGGTTCGCCACATACGATGACGAGTATTACTACAACCCTTCTGCAAGTTCATTCTATTTAGAGGTTGACGCAACTCAACCTCTTGATAGAAAGCAGAGTAGGCAATTTGTTTCGTCAAGCACGCATTCGGACGAGGACAGGGTGAAAGGCGAGATTGAGTTTCTTAAGAATAACAGCATTTCGCTTCCTGACGATTACGATACATGGTTTAAACTTGCCATGTCGTTAAGTTCACTTGGTGAAAAGGGTCGTAAGTTCTTCCACGAGTTGTCTAGTCTGTCAAGCAAGTACGATAAGTACGAGTGCGACAATCAGTATGACGAGGTGATAAACCATTACTCAGGTGATAACGAAGTTTCACTTGGTACATTCTTCCACATTGTTAATAACGCTAAAAATAATCAATTAACATCTTAATTATGAATAACATAACATTTAGAACCCTGCGTGCAGATGAAATCGAGGTTCGCCCATCGCACGTCAAAGAGGGAAAGGCGAATATGCTTCTTTATATTGACTCTAGAGCAGTAGTTTCATTGCTCAACGAGACAGTAGGTAATATGAATTGGCAGTCTGAGTTCTATGGTGTCAATGGCCAGACTATAGGTAGGATTGGCATTTATGACGAGGACAGGAATATGTGGGTATGGAAATCAGACACAGGTTCTGAGAGCAACATCGAAGCGGAGAAGGGTCTGATAAGCGACATTTACAAGCGTGTAATGTCGAGATGGGGAGTTTGCGAGTTGTATAGCGCTCCTAAAATCTCTGTTTCTGATGATGGATTCGGAAACTCAGGATACAAGGTCGTTGAGATACTTTACAACGACCATCGGGAGATTACCCATTTAGTCATTGCAAATCGCTTTGGCAAAGAGGTATTCAGATGGGATTCTGACAAGCAGTTGCAAACTCAGGCATCCACTACGACAGTGCCTGCATCCAAAGCAACTGTTCAGAAGTCCACTACAGGTGATAACCGTAATGAGGTCATCCAGTCCATTAAGGACAATGCGAATAAGGTGTATCGCTTAGAGGGAACTAATCAGGAGGAGTTGAAGAAGTTCGTAAACTTCTATGTCGCTATGATTGAGGAGAAAGGGTGGAAAGGAACATTCAACTTCGACACTCTCTTTAAACGTTGGATGGATAGGGTAAAGAGTTAATGATTGCTCTTTTAAAGTCTTCAAGGAGAACACCTTGGAGACTTTGTTTTTTTGTGCTTACAGCTTGCATGTTTTGCTTAAAAGCTCTAATTTAGCGCCACGAGTTCTGAGACATACTTGATAAAGGATTGATATATAATTGCTTGTTTGGCGCGAGTTCGAGTCTCGTTTTCCGCTCCAGAAAAAGTCAGCAGAAATGCTGACTTAAATTATGAATAACCAGACGTGGTACAATTATATTCAGGTCGTCCTTTACACAGGTCGGCTTTTTCTTTTATATGATATCAGCCTGCTTTTTCATTTGATCCCAAAATACCATGAAATGGGTATTGCCATCCTTCCGATATGGAGTTAATTTTGCATTTCCAAAATAACGGATGTAAAAGGAAATCATTATCTTTGCTTATTGTGTTGAAGAGACTTTTCATATCGTTGCTGCTGTCTGCCGTGTGTCTGGCAGAGGTTCTTGCTGCGGACGACCGTAAGAATGTCTCGTTGTCGGGTACGGTGACGGAATACGGAACGGACGTTCCTGTAATCGGTGCGGCCGTTCAGCTAGGCGACGATTATCTCTGGACGACGGTCGATGCTGAGGGAAGATTCTCTTTTGAGAAGGTCCAGCCTGGAAAATATGTGCTCGAAATATCATGCCTTGGATATGTGGCCGCTGCCTTCGAGGTGGACCTCACCAAGGATGTAGAGGACCTTAAGGTCTCCATGCATGAAAGTTCGCTGGCCCTTGACGAAGTGGTGGTGACCGCCCAGAAGGCGAAGGACGGCCTGAGCACATCCCACAACCTTGGTCGTGACGCCCTGAACCACCTCCAGCTTTCGAACATGACGGATGTAGCCTCCCTTCTTCCGGGAGGAAAGACCGTCAATCCTGACCTTACCTCTGAGAATACGTTTTCTTTGAGGGAAGGCGGTTCGACTCTCGGCAATTCCGCTTTCGGAACCGCTGTCGTGGTCGACGGGGTCCGCTTGGGGAACAATGCCTCGTTCGGCGGGATGCAGGGAGTGGATACGCGCAGCGTGGCAGTGGACAATATTGAATCAATAGAAGTCATCACCGGAGTGCCTTCTGCGGAATACGGCGACCTTAACAGCGGAATGGTAAAGATTAATACCCGCAAGGGCCGCACGCCGGTCAATGTGTCATTCTCCGTAAATCCGCGTACATATCAGACGTCGGTTTCAAAAGGCATTGACCTTCAGGATGATAATGGAGTACTGAACGTGAGTGCCGAGTGGGCCAGGGCGGTGAAGAAACTCATTTCGCCATATGAATCCTATACAAGAAGCGGCATAACCCTCAGTTACAGCAATACCTTCGCAAAAGTTCTGCGCTTCGAAGCCGGACTGGCAGGAAATCTGGGAGGAATGGATTCGAAGGACGATCCTGATGCGTTCACAGGTGAATATCAGAAGGTCCGTGACAATGTCTTCCGTGGAAACACCTCCCTTACATGGCTTCTGAACAGGTCCTGGATCACCAATCTCAAGCTGGATGCTTCAGTGAATTTCCACGACAACCTTGATACCTGGCATAAGTTCGAATCATATGGTTCGCAGCAGCCTGCCGTCCACGCACAGCAGGAAGGATATTTCCTTGCCGACCGCCTGCCTCTGACATTCTTCTCGGACCAGGTGACGGACTCCAAGGAACTGGATTTCGCGGCATCTCTGAAATATAACTGGCACAAGAGATGGGACGATGTAAAAAGCTCGCTCAAAGCCGGAGTGCAGTGGAAGGCGAGCGGCAACGTCGGACAGGGAGAATACTACAAGGATCCGTCCTTGGCAGCAAACGGATACAGGCCGCGACCATACACGGATTATCCGTTCATGCACAATCTTTCGGCATATGTTGAGGAGCATCTTACCCTGCCGGTAGCGCAGACCAGGCTCGAGGTGACGGCAGGTCTCCGAATGGAGAATGTGTTCATAGCTAATTCGTTATATGACAACAAGACGACCTTTTCGCCGAGATTCAACGCCAAGTGGCAGCTCGCGGAAGGCTTCTCGATAAGGGGAGGATGGGGAGTCACCGAGAAACTCCCGTCATACTATATCCTTTATCCGAAGCAGGAATACAGGGACATACAGTCCTTCGGATTCTCATATGAAGGCGGATCAAGCTACGTCTATTATACCCAGCCATATACGGTAAGATATAATCCTGCCTTGAAATGGCAGAGGAACAGCAATTCCGAGTTCGGATTTGACGCCGAGTTCCTTGGAACCAAGGTATCTCTCGTAGGATTCTACAACATCACGAAGAATCCTTACAATTTCCTTGACGTCTATGATCCTTTCTCATACGACATCCTGCAGCGTCCGGAAGGCTTCGATATGCCTTCGGATCCTCAGATAAAGGTCGACAGTCAGACAGGCATGGTGTATCTGCGTGGCGGCGACGGCGACTACTGGACTCCGATGGACGTAAAGGTTACCGACCGTTCGTTCGCAAGGTCTAGCCAGCAGAACAATGGTGCGGACATCCGCAGGGCAGGAGCCGAGCTTGTCGTCGAATTCCCTGAAATCGCGCCTTTGCGCACGAAATTCAGGCTGGATGCATCATATACATATACCGATTATATAAACGACCAGCTCTCATACCACTACCAGACAGGCTGGTCGCATACCTCACTTCCGGACAGGTCATATCAGTATGTGGGAATATATGCAAACGGCGGAAACTCGAATTCCGTCATCAACGGAAAGATAACCCACAATCTGGATGCCAACGTGACTGCCATAACGCACATCCCGCAGGTGCGTCTGATCATCACCTGCCGTCTCGAGATGTCTCTCCTGCGCAGGAACAGGAACATCTCGCGTTATGAAGGAAAGGACTATGCGTTCACTGTCGACCAGAACGGCAAGACTCCGACCGGAGGCAACATAAGCGACGGTAATTCTTATACTGCGGTCTATCCTGTGGCATATATGGACCTTGACGGAAACGTCCATCCGTTCACGGATGCCCAGGCCGCAGACCCTGCCTTCGCCAGCCTCATACTGAAGTCGGCAAATGCCTATACATTCGCCCAGGACGGCTATGGACCATATATGTCCGCCAACCTGAGCATAACAAAGGAGATCGGAGACCATGTGTCCCTTTCCTTCTTTGCCAACAATTTTACGAATTCAAGGCCATATGTCAGGTCCATCGCCACCGGAGTCGGAGCCATCTTCACGCCGGCGTTCTACTATGGCCTGACCTGTCGCCTGAAATTCTGATGATAAGAATGAAGAAGTTAATATACATACTGACAGCGATCCTGACATCCGCCTGCATGGACATAAGCAATGCCGACCCTTATGCCGGCAGCCTTAATGTGCTCAAGGTGACTGCGGACTGGCCTTCGCAGGACTTCGTCCGCGAAGGGGCCTCTGTCCGCGTCGAAGACATGAACACAGGCAATGCATATCATGTGTTGACGGATGCTTCAGGCGAGGCGGTCTTCAGCCTGCCGAACGGCCTGTACCGTGTCACCATGAGCGGAAAAAGCGGGGAAGATATGTTCAATGCCGCTGCGGACAAGGTCGTTGTGTCCGGCCAGGACAGGACATTGACTTTGAGTCTCGCTGTGTCGAGGGCGGGTTCCATTGTCATCAAGGAACTATATTGCGGCGGCTGCAAGAAGCTTCCTCAGGAAGGCGACTATCAGTCAGACCAGTACTTCATCCTGCATAACAACCATTTCGAGGTCCAGTATCTCGACGGCCTCTGTTTCGGAACCCTGTCGCCATATAATTCGACAGGTTCTAATCCGTGGGTTACCGTTGATGCGGCGACCGGAACCGGCAAGCTTCCGGATTTCGTCCCTCTGATACAGGCGGTATGGCAGTTTCCTGGAGACGGTGATGATTTCCCTTTGCAGCCCGGAGAGGATGCCGTGGTATGCCTTCGCGGCGCCATAGACCACGCTGCCCAATATCCGTTGTCAGTGAACCTGAACAAGCCGGGATATTTCGTATGCTATAATCCGACTTACTTCCCGAATACAATGTATCATCCGGCTCCCGGAGAACTGATATCGGTCGACAGATACCTGGATGTCGTAATAAAGACAGGAAAAGCCAATGCATACACACTGTCGAATGCTTCTCCAGCACTGGTGATCTTCCGTGCCGAGGGAGTGTCCATCCATGATTATGTGCTGGCTGTCGATAATGTAATTCCTGTTCCAGGCAGCACTGTCGACAATGTGGTCAAGATACCTTGCGAGTGGGTACTTGATGCCGTAGAAGTCTTTGATGCACGCTCCTCAAACAATCAGAAACGTCTGGTTCCGTCTCTTGACGCCGGATATGTGCTTCAGACGGATGTCTATCTTGGCAGAAGCCTGATGCGTCAGGTGGATGAGACAGCATCTGAGATTTCCGGATATGAAATACTTGCAGATACGAACAACTCGCTGAACGATTTTTACGAAACACAAAAACAGTCGCTGCATGAATAGGATGAGGATCATACTGCTTGTCAGCATGCTCGCATGCGGCTTTGCTGCTTCTGCCCAGCCTTATGAGAAGATGGTCAGGAACAGCCTGTGGAGCGTTTCCTATAATGTGACAGGCATACGTCAGGATACTGTTTCCGCTTCATACGCGGAACTGTATGCCGGCTATGAAGGAGGTGAATTCCGCGATACATGGCAGGCCGCAGAAGGATGGAATGCCGGTGCCCGTACTGCGAGCGTCAGACATATGGAAAGGATTTCCTTTGCCGGATCCTTCGCTTTCCGTCAGACGGAAGGTTATGATATGTGCGGCTCCATGTTCATACGTCCGGGCTCATATCCGGTGGATGTGCTGGAGTTTACTCCGGGACGGAAGACACTGCAGACTTATCAGTTCGACGGCGGGTTCTCCTATGATGTGGCTTCGAAATGGAGGATAGGCGCAATGATGGATTTCGAATCTGCTAATATCGCCAAAAGGAAGGACCTCCGCCATTCGAACTGGCTGCTCGACATGACCGTCGCTCCGGGATTCATGTACCATGACGGCGATTTAGCAGTCGGAGCATCCGCGATTTTCGAAAAAGTTTCGGAAAGGGTCGAGGCCGAGCAGGTCGGTACATTGGAATCTTCATATCATGCATTCCTGGACAAGGGAATCATGTACGGAACTTATTCCGTATGGAGCGGAAGCGGGCTGCACCTTGATGAGGCCGGCGTGAACGGATTCCCTGTCAAAGAACTTTCATATGGAGCCTCCGCCCAGGTCCAGTATCGCGATTTCTTTGCAGATTTCAAGTATCTCCAGACATCAGGAACCATAGGAGAAAAGGAATACATCTGGTTCAGATATCCCGGCAACGATATGGCTCTCAACATGAAGTACCGTATAGTCGGCAGATTCTCCGGAGACCATTATTTCCGTCTGTCAGCCGGCAGGAAGAAGCTGGTAATGGATGAGACCGTGCTTGAGAGGGTGTCTGAAAACGGAATCACGACAGTCATAAACCATGGAAAGAACAGGATTCTGTCGAGAGTGGTATGGAACGTGTCGCCGCAGTATGAGTTTGTCCATGACGTCATGGAGTTCAGTGTCGGTACGGACGTCTCGGTTCAGCAGAGCATGGCCTCCCAGGTTTATCCTTTTGTCTTCAGCCAGTCTCTGACTGATATGTCTGTCCATATGGGACTGATCTTCCATTTCGGTCGGTTCGACTGGGGTGCGAAGGGCACCTGGGGACGAGGATGGGTGTCTGAGGATGAGATGGTCCTGAATCATGAAACAGGCATACAGACGAATCCATTCAGGCTGACTGACTGGTATGACAGGCAGATGGAATACAGGACTGCATCAAGATTCCGCTCGGAACTGATGGTGAGGTACAATTTTGACAAGGGAGTATATCTGAGACTTGATGGGTCTTCTTTGAATGGAAAAATACATCCGCGCTTGCTTCCTGGAGAGGGAAAACCAGTCAAGGATGCCGGTGGATACCGTCTTGAAGCTGTTCTTTCCCTGGGATTGGATTTTTAGAAATAATTATAAAAACATATATTATGAGACGTTACTTTTTATTTGCTCTTGCTGCCCTGTCTTTGGCAGCATGCCAGCAGAAGGAATCGACAGATCCTGTTCCTGCAGGCAGACTTACGGTTGAACCTATCATCACCAAGGCAACAGAAGTGAACTTCGAGGCCGGAGACAAGATCGGCCTGACTGTGGTTGCAGAAGGCGCTGCTGAGAACTACGCGACAAACGAATGCCTCACATTCGCAGCGGATGTCTTCTCAGGCGACCTCGAGTGGTATGCCGATGTATATACAAAGGCAGACCTCTACGCATATTACCCATATGCATCTGCTGGTGTTCCTCAGGCATATTATACTTTTTATGACCAGACGGCCGGCATCAATGCAGCCGACTTCATGGCTGCATCGAAGACAGGAGTGCTTCCTACAGCGAATTCCGTTGCGATGGTATTCAGGCACATGATGACCAAGCTTGTTGTCAATGTGGACAACCAGTCTGGAGCGGAGATCGAGAGCATAGGAATCGAGGGCACCCCAAGAGCTACAGGATTTGACCTTGTCAACATGGCGCTGACAGAATTCACAGGCGAACTTCCTGAGGAGTCAACCGGTCCTGTCATCGCATACGAAGCTGCAGCAGGAAAGACATGGCAGGCAATCGTGATTCCTCATTCCAATGTGATGAGCATAGTGATAACCCTTTCAAACAAAAAGGTGATGACCCAGCCTCTCGCTGCCATGACCCTCAAGTCTGGCGGACAGTATACCATCAATGCACGCGTGCTTCCTGAAAACGTAATTGTAAGCGCATCCGGCGAGATCGAGAACTGGACAGATGAAGGCGAGATCGGATTCGAGGGAGAAGGAACATCTGAGGATCTTCCTGTAGAGTTTGAAGAGCACGAGGGATATTTCGTATATGATGGAGTAAGATATAATACCGTTACTCTTGCTGACGGCAATACATGGATGGCACAGAACCTCCGTTTCGTGCCTCGCGGACGTACTGTTTCAAGCGACCCTGCCGAGGACGCAGGCATATGGTATCCGGCTGCAAACGAGGCAAAGACTGCGGATCCTGCCCTTGCCGAGACCCTCGGTCTTCTCTATGATGCAGCAACAGCATTCGGCGTGGAGGCTGTGACTGTTGAGAATGCCGCTACATTCGAGGGCACCCAGGGAATCTGTCCTGCTGGCTGGCATATCCCTACCGTGACTGAAATGACTGGACTTGTAGGCCACTGCTCTAAGGCAGAACTGGTCAATCCTGAAGGTGCATATTATGACTCTACAATCAAGGGAGCAAGCCTTGCCTCCCTCAAGGAAGCAGGTTTCGAGTGGCAGTTCGCAAGCATGAGGAACAAGGCAAATACGGCAGGCAAGGGAAGCTACACCGTTACGAACTACAACGGCATCTATGGCGTAATGTCATACCTTATCGGCTCGACTATGCATCAGACTACGAAGAACGATGACGAGAGCCTGAAGAATGTCCAGTACTATTACATGATGCCTACATATAATTCTTCGAACGAGAAGGTTACTGTAGCATATGGAAACTTCCTCGCCGGTGCCTCTCTCCGCTGTGTAAAGAATAAATAACACGTTGATTATCAGTGCGTTATTCTGAATCGCCTGCGCCATTTGCCGCAGGCGATTTTCTGTAAAGCGCTGGTGTATAACGTTTTGTCTTTACATGCGGATCCATTAGGATTTGCCCGTTTTTTGCTATATTTATCCGGAATATTGAAAATGACGGACATGGAAAAAGGAAAATTCTACAGCGGCCTGTTCATCATGATAGGCCTTATCGTCATCGGCTTCCATATGTCGGGGGCCGTTGGGAAGTATCGTTCATATGACCGTACGGTCAATGTGAAAGGTCTGTGCGAGAAGGAGGTGAAGGCCGACAAGGTCATATGGCCGGTGGTGTACAGGGTCATGGCGAACGACATTCAGTCGGTCTATGATCAGACCGACAGGAACAATGCATCCATTGTAGCCTTCCTGAAGGCCGGAGGCATTGATGATGCTGAAATAACCGTATCAGTCCCGGAGATCTCCGATAAGTATGCTACGGAATACGGAAGCAACGACAGGACTTTCCGTTACATCGCCAAGAATGTCATCACCGTATGCACTTCGGATGTCGACGAGGTTCTTGCCCTTATGTCGGAGCAGTCGGACCTTCTCAAGAAGGGGATTGTGATCGGAGGAAGCAACCAGTGGGAGAATCCTGTCGAGTTCAAGTATGAGGGCTTGAACGGCATAAAGCCTGAAATGATAGAGGAGGCGACCCGCAACGCGCGTGAGGCCGCCGAGAAGTTTGCAAAGGATTCTGACAGCAAGCTTGGCAAGATCAAGACTGCAAATCAGGGAACCTTCACGATCGAGAACCGAGACAGCAACACTCCATACATCAAGAAGGTGCGCGTCGTGACCTCTGTCACATATTACCTTAAGAACTAGAAGACTATGAAACGAGTATTGGTTTTTATCATTACAGCATTGCTTCTGCTGACGGTCTCATATTCTGTTCCGGCCCAGAACAGAAAGGAAGAGCGTAGGGCTCGCAGGGAGATCCGCAGGCAGGAGCGTGCAATCAGGGACTCCCTTCTGCAGTTGATCTCAGAGAACGAGTCTGTGAATGTGGGATACGGACACACTAAGAAGAAGAGTCTGACCACGTCAGTATCGTCTGTGAAAGCTGATCGTGCGGAGACTGATGGTTATACTCATGTGGCCGAATACCTCCAGGGGCGTGTGCCGGGACTGAATGTGATAAAGTCAGGAGGTTCGTATAAATTCATCGTCCGGGGACTGAATTCCATCAATGCCTCAACGGATCCTCTTCTGATAGTTGACGGGCAGACCGTGAATAATCTTGACTTCCTTAATCCGAAGGACATAAAGTCAGTTGAAGTCCTCAAAGACGCTTCGGCTTCAATCTATGGCAGCCGAGGTGCGTGTGGAGTAATCCTCATCACCACAAAATAGAATATTGCCATCCTCATCATAGTACAGCCTGTCTACACATACGGAGCGACGGATTGAACATGCTCCTGCCAGCTGGGGATTGTTCTCGATATCAAGATTCCTGCGGCTCAGATCGGCTGTATGGTAGAATATGAACCATTCACCACGGTATTCCACTATGCTGTGATGATTGGTTCCGCTGTTTACAGGCCCCAGTATCACACCCTTATACTCATATGGTCCGAGAGGTGAGTCGGAAACCGCATATGCAATCTGCGGCTGGTGGCCGGTAAACGGACTGTTGGAGTATGACATGTAGTACTTGCCGTCTTTCTTATGTACCCAGACAGCTTCGAAGAATTCTTCCAGTCCTTCTATGATATGTACTTCTCCATCATATGAGGTCATGTCTTCGTTAAGCTTTATCGCGCAGACCGTGTTCTGGCCCATGAACAGGTATGCCTGTCCGTCGTCATCGATGAACACGCAAGGATCTATGAAATCGCGGTCGCATATGACTCCCGGCGAGTCGATGGAAATGAGAGGATGTCCAAGAGGATCCTCGAACGGTCCTGTAGGACTGTCGCTGACAGCAACTCCGATATGCTTCCTGTCTGTCGGATAGTAGAGATAGTACCTGTCTTCGCGCTCGATACAGTCTGGAGCCCAGGCGGCTTCGTGTGCCCAGGTTGTCTGCTCGATGGGATTGAACGCCACTCCATGATCGGTAAATTCAACCATATCGACAGTGCTGAATACATGATAGTCGATCATATCGAAACCTTTTGCATCGTCACGGTCGTGGCTGGGATAGACATATAATGTGTCTCCGAAGACACGGGCTGACGGGTCGGCGGTGTAGATGTCGGTAATCACCGGATTAGGACCTAACTTGAATGCGCTGCCTTTGCTGGATGGAGTTGCCTCGGAACCCGAATCCGATTCGGAACGCAATGACATCAGCACGCTTGACGGTCTGTCTGATTCGAATCTCAGGACAGATGGGGTGAGGGTCAGCAGGCCGTCTTCCGTTATGCGGAAGACCTGGATGACCCTGTCGTCGCGACATGCTGCAAGCAGGAGCTTTCCGTCTTCGGTGATCATGAAGTTGCGCGGATGGCTGGCAGTCCTGGTGTATCCGATCTTCTCGATTGTGCCGTCCGGACATGTCTTGAATATCGCGATTCCGTCATTGTCAAGGCGATGGGATGTGTATAGATAATCGCCTGATGGATGGAGATGTATGTCCGCGCTGCCTCCGGCATTCACTTCGTCTGCCCGGACTTCCTGTATCAGCCTGAACTCCGGCTTTTCGGAGGTGTATTCGATCGAGTATACCAATACGTTTCCTGACAGTTCGGCTATGCAGTACATTGTCCGGCCGTCCTTGCTGAATTCCATATGGCGCGGACCGCTGCCGGCCGGACATGGGATGTCACCTTCATGGGACAGGAGGTTTTCATTGTCCGGCGATGCCTTCAGAATCCTTATACAGTCCGCTCCAAGATCAGAAGCAAGTATCCATTCCGGACTATTAGGCATGGTCCTGAGCTGGTGGATATGGGATTTTTCCTGTCTTTCGGTTACCGGACCGCTTCCCTCGAACCTCAATGTCTGGCAGCAGTCCTTCAGGACTCCGTTCTCAGTAGGGAAGACGCTGACCGATCCTCCGCTGTAGTCTGCGGTCATGACATGATTTCCATATGTCATTATGAAGCACGGGTCGGCGCCTGTCTGAAGCAGTCCGGCTGTCTTCGACCCGTGCTTGTCGAATGAATACAGCCCTGATTCCGGCCCGGTTTCGCTTACGGCATATATGTGTCCGTCTTTATACAGGGCATATGACGGGTTGTCTGCTTCGTAATGTCCTTTCTGTCTGAATTCGAGATTATCCGTGTCGAATTCATAGATGTAAAGATTATCTCCGTATGTGCCGATACAGATTTCCATGCTTTTGTCTTGTGAGATGATGCCGAGAAGTACACTGCCGGCCAGAATCACTGCAGCCGCTCCGCATACCCATGTCAAGGCAGTATGGGTTTTCATATGTTCTTGATGGTTATGTTGCTTTTCGGTACGAAATAATAGCGGACAAGATCTGTTGCAATCTCGGGATTTTCAGCCACGATCTTTTCTGCTTTTTTCAACGCCAGGCGAAGGCGGTGGTGGCGATAGTGACGCCTGAACCATCCGTAGCGGTGGTTGCGGTCGCTAAGGAAACTGAGGTCCTTGACCTCGACCACCCTTTTGTGGATCCTGTAGTCACTATGCTTTTTCTTTCCGGATTTCATCAGAAACTTTGATTTTCTGCAAATTTAGCGAATAGTTCCGAATTTTGGATTATCTTTGCATCCGGTTCGCCTTGGTGGTGGAATAGGTAGACACGCGGGACTTTAAAGGGCAGACGAAACAGTTTGTCGTACAAGAGTGCCTCAAAGGAAACTTTGAGAGTAGAACTCCCCTAACAAACAGAAGCCTCGCTTGCAGAAATGCAGGTTTTGGTGATGGCTCACTAAGTTCGACATTGTCGATAAATGGCGTAGAGACTATACAGGGAGGGCCTAAACGCGTAAGCGCATGGTCAAGAAATAGTCCAGACTACAACGGCTTAACATCCAGGATGAAGCCGGCTTGTGTAAAAGCAAGAGTAGCAAGAAAATCCCGTGGCCAGAAATGGCCGTACGGGTTCGATTCCCGTCCGAGGCACATTAATCCCTTGTAATCGTTTGATTATAAGGGATTTTTGTTGTTGACTTCAATACTGTCCACGTCTTATATGGTTATGCGGGACATCCCAAAGACGTTGAGCGGCGGGTTCTCTTTTGTATGGCTTGTAATCACGATTTCGTCGCTCAACATCGGAAATTTCCCGACGTTGAGCGACTGATGTTCCGTCAGACACGCGTATACCAGCGTCTCTGCCGCTCAACGTCTTGCGGGTTCAATTGCAGATTCCAAAGAATCAATCACATCATTCAGATATTCAACTGTGTTGACTATTTCCCGATTGCAATCACCTGAACAGTTCCACGGATAGAAATTGACTGATATCTCATCAAGTTCGGCGCAGGCGCAATATATGGCTCCGACTGCCTGCTCCAGTTCATATTCATAATCTCCTGAATAATCATCAATATAGCGGTTCAGATCTCCTGAAAGATCTTCAAGTATCTCCCTCTGATTTTTGATGACCGTTTCGAACTCGCTTTCCAGATAATACCCGTCATCACAATCCGTGTATTCATCTTCGATGTCGTACTCGTCTTCCATCTCGATAGAGAACCTCTTGAGCTTGTTTATGACACATCTGATGCAACTAATGAACTTTTTGAGCCTCTTTCTCGTATTCATATCATCATCTTTTAATATACATGTACAAATATATTGCACCCTTGTGCCGAAATACGGCACATTTAAAAGATGATATATATGTTTACACATTATCATCCTGAACGAAGTCTTTTCCCTAGTGTCCCACAAATCCCAGCGTAGCGACGCTGATGCGGACCGATGCCGGCAGTACCGTCCTTAACGCCACAAAGCAGGCATGCAGCGTCGCCCCTGTTGTAAATACGTGATATGACATTAATATAAGAACAACTATTTCTTATATTATTATATTTTTCTAACTTTACTTGTTCAAAATCGAATAATAGTTTATTCGAGAAATAACTAGCGTCATTATGGAAGAAAACAAGTACATCTCCCCGGAAGTGGAAGTTCTGGATGTTTATCCAGAGGGAGTGCTCTGCGACAGTACGGATCTTGACATGGATCCGGAAGAGGGCTATATGTAGATTGCCGGTCGCAGCCGGCAATGACGTCCTCTGTCATTCCCGACGTCCTCTGTCATTCCCGACTTGATCGGGAATCTTATAAAGTCGTCGTATCAATGTAAATAATGATTGTAACTATATGAAACTCCGATTCTTTTCAATTTTTGCTCTGGCAGGATTGCTGTTAAGCAGTTGCGCAGTAGAGGAGGTTCCAGTAACAGAACATACAATCCTCGCTGTAATGGAAGGTGACCAGACCCGTACTTCTGTCACCGATGGAGGTGTATTTTCCTGGTCTGCTGGTGACCAGGTGTGGCTTCAGACAACAAATGGAAGTGTTGTCGGAACCCTTTCATCGGGAGCCGGGACATCGCGTGCAAGTTTTTCCACAGGTGCGTTTATTGGCGATCTGACAGGCAAGGCGGTTTATCCATATAATGCTTCTCACTCGATTTCAGGTGATGAACTTAGTTTCGTTCTGCCAGCCTCATATGATCTCGGCTCGAATCTCACAAACACCAATGCTGCGATGTATGGGGTCGATGTTGATGGAACCATCAGGTTCAATCATCTTGCCGGTGTTATGCGATTCAAGTTCAAGGATGTCCCTGCTGGTGTGAACAAGTTCACGATCACCCTCGACAAGAAGATCAACGGAACTTTCACGGCGGATCTTGCTGAGGAGTATCCTGTGATCGAGACATCATCGGCTTCGGCTGCCTCAGAGAAGACAATCACATTGAACTTCATCGCATTGACAGCAAAGTCTGACATCAGTATCTATGTCCCGCTTCCGATCGGAACATACAATTCTCTCGAACTCGGTCTCTACGATGACGGCCAGGCAGTATGGACATATTCAAAGTCTGTCACCAACACAGTCAGCCGCAAGAGTCTGAAACTCATGCCAACTGTCGATATTGAGGGCGGTGTGGTTGATCTCTCAGAGAATGGAACAGCAAACAGTTACATTGTCTCAAAGTCCGGCACTTACAAGTTCAGCACTGTCAAGGGCAACAGCAGCGAATCAGTGGGTGCAGTGTCATCTGCTGAAGTGCTTTGGGAAAGTTTCGGAACAGATGTGACTCCTAATGTGGGTGATCTTGTGAAGAATATTTCTTACAAGAATGGTGAAGTCACATTCCAGACCGCCGACACCTTCACGAGGGGTAACGCTGTCATCGCAGCCAAGGATGCGTCAGGCGCCATCCTCTGGTCATGGCATATCTGGCTTACAGACGAGCCTCAGGGTCAGGAGTATTACAACAACGCCGGCACAATGATGGACCGTAACCTCGGTGCGACAAGTGCAACTCCTGGTAACGTCGGTGCTTTGGGCCTTCTGTATCAGTGGGGTAGAAAGGATCCGTTCCTTGGTTCTTCAAGCATCAGCAGCGACATAGAAGCCAAGTCAACCGGAACCTGGCCGTCAGCGGTATCTTCAAATTCAACAAACGGCACCATAGAGTACGCAACTGCCTACCCTACTACTTTCATTAAATATAATAGTAGTAATTACGATTGGTATTACACAGGTTCATCCACTACAGATAACACCCGTTGGACCACTTCTACAGCAACGAAGTCAATCTACGATCCATGTCCATCAGGTTGGCGTGTTCCGGATGGTGGCGACAATGGTATATGGTCAAAGGCTCTTGGTCCAAGTTCAGATTTTGCTCAAAGTTCATTATATGACAGCACCAACGAGGGTATGAACTTCTCCGGCAAGTTTGGCTCAGATCAGACTATCTGGTATCCTGCTTCGGGTTTTCGCTGCGACTACGATGACGTCCTGGACAGTGTCGGTCGCGGCGGCGACTATTGGTCTGCCTCTCCTTTCAGCGACTTCGCGTACGACCTGTTCTTCAGCGACTATGACGACGTCATTCCGTCTAACTGCAGCTATCGCGCGTACGGTCTATCTGTCCGTTGTCTCCAAGAATAACTCTTAATCAGAACATGCCTTTTGCGGACTTCTTCTCGCGCCCGGCGCGAGAGAGTCGGCGCAGAGATCCCCGATCAGGTCGGGGATGACTGCTGGACAGGCCCGGGATGACTGATGGATAAGTCGTGGATGACTGATGTACAGGTCGGGTATGACTGCTGTACAAGTCGGGGGTGACTGGCGGATAAGTCGGGGTGACGGTTGGATTTATGAGATTGCCGGTCGCAGCCGGCAATGACTGGTGGGCCGTCATGTTCGGCTGTTTCGTCATGATCGGCTGTTTCGTCATGATCGGCTGTTTCGTCATGCTCGGTTGTCTGTTTCGTCATGCCCGGCTCCGACCGGGCATCTCTCATATTAGGTCAGGGTCATCAATAATACTATGTGACAAATCCTCCCATTGGGGATTCAAGGTGTCTACAAGTTGATTCTTCCATTCTCTTTTAAAGTGCTTCAGTTGTTTTTCTCTTGCGATTGCCTGTTCAATAGACGGAAGTTGCTCGAAGTATACCAGTTTGTTGCAGTTGTATTTCGATGTGAAGACAGAGCCGTGGCCTTCAAAATGTTCTCTTGCTCGTCGTTTAAGTGAGTTGGTTATTCCGGTATAGAGGACCTTGTTGGTCTGGTTGGTCATGAAGTATATGTAGCCTTTCTTTTGCATGGTCTTTGGGTTTAGATGCCCGATCAGGTCGGGCATGACGGATGGACAGAGATGACTGGTGGGTCGTCATGCCCGGTTGTTTGTTTCGTCATGCCCGGCTGTTTCGTCATGCCCGGCTGTTTTGTCATACTCGGTTGTTTTGTCATACTCGGTTGTTTGTTTCGTCATGCCCGGCTCCGACCGGGCATCTCTTAGGACTGCGCCTGTCCAATAAACGCCTTTCCTGTGACGGGAAACTTAAGGAAAGAGTTCTTCCAAGACAGACAGGTCCATCCGGAGCATTCTTCTGAGTTGTTGGTTGGTGGCGTTGTAGCCAAAGTGCATATGGCGGGCGGTGTCGATCTTTTGTTGGGCGCTGAGTTGAGATGGCGACTTGATTGAGTACTCTTTGCTGATGTGTGAACATATGACCGAGTAGAGTTCTTCGTCGGTCAGGAAGATGGAGTCTTTCAGCCTTGATGCGATCTGACTGAATGCTTCTGCATTGCGGGTGAGTGAATTGAAGTAGCTTCGTGCATCCCTGAACATGCTTTCTCCGAGTTTGATGTCGCAGAAAGAAGGGATGAATGGTATGGAGTCGATTACTTTTAAATCCTTGAATGGTGCTATTTTCTTTGTATGTAGCAGGGCCCGTTGGGTCAGGATCGGCAATTCTCCTAATGGTGTGGTTGTCAGGTGCTTCAGCCAGGGACAGAAATATGCACAGCCTCCGCCCCATGGGTATGAGTCAGGAGTATATGACGGGTTGGATACAAATGCATTTCGATTGGCGTATATGATTTCGTTGCGTAGTGCCTGGAGGCTTTCAATAGGAAGGATGTCCATTTTAAACTTACTCCAGTCGATGACACGTTGTCTTTTGGGGAACGCCTGTCTGAGTCTCGCTGCAAACAGATCAAATGCTTTAATGCATTCCTCCCGTTGCCCGGCCAAGATAAGGTGGACGTGATTGCCCATCAATTCAAAGGTGAGTGCTCGCACGGGTTTGCACAGGTGCAGTGCCGAAGCAAGGCACCACATTCCTACTATAAAGTCCTCTTCACAGCAGAAGATGTTCTGCATCTTTGTTCCGTCAGTATACACATGCCAATACGGACCGTTCGCGATAAAGATACTTTCGCAAATTCTCTCCTTCTCTGAAAAACTCAGAGCACTAAAATCCTTCTTCATAAATACCTATATTTTAATCATCATTAAATTCTATTGGTTGGCCAGAATAATGGCCCTTTTCTTGGACGCGGGCTGGCCTCGATCTTCGCCTGCCAGAAAATAGCCCGAATTTCTGGCCACCATTCAGACATCGTCCTCGATGGCCGGAAATCAATCTCCGCACACTATCTTTATCTTCCTCCCACAAATCCCAGCGTGGCGACGCTGATCCTCACGGACGGCGGGAAGACCGTCCGCAGAGCCGTGAAGCAGGCCATCAAAGTAGAACCGGTAGTGAAGACATCGTCGATCAGGAGCAGATGCCTGATTCCGTTTTCTGAGGCGATGCCTGCAAGGGATGGGATGGAGACGAATGCTTCCGCCACATTCTTTCTTTTGTCTTCCACGTTCATCTTTGTCTGCGTTACTGTACGCTTTCTACGTTTGAGAAGGTCCGTTCTCATCGGTACCCCAAGCACCTCTGCCACGGCTCCTGCAATCACTTCCGCCTGATTATAGCCTCGTTTCCACTTCCTGGTCCAGTGCAGTGGCACAGGAACGACCATGTCCACATCTTCAAACAGTTCCGAAGATGCCAGACGGTTTCCAAGCATGCGCCCGAAGTAACGTCCTGCCCGGATGTTGCCGTGATATTTGATCTGGTAGGGGATGAGTCTGTATTGTGCTTCGCTGTGGTAGAAGAACAGTGCCGAAGCGTATGCATAATGCTCGTGGCGGGAGTCTTCAGCAGCGTCAGAAGTGTTTGTCGCACAGTCATTCCCAGGAGAGCCTCCTTCTTCCAGCGTCTTCTGTATTACTTCGTTGAATTTATCCGCCATAGGATTATGGCTCATGGTCCAGAAATATGTCTGCGGCAGATCTGCCAGACACTCGAGGCAAAGATGCTTCTCTTCCAGGAGAAGCCTTTGCCCGCATGTGATGCACTGTCGGGGAAGCAGTATCTCTCCAGCCGCGCGCAGTCCCCTCAAAACTATCCCTTTCATAGCATAATGAATTTGCTGTTTCAAAGTAATGTAAAAATCTTCGGAATAGCAACGGAAAACGGCCCGAAGATTCACATCTGCAGGCCGCTTGGTTTAGGTTTTGTAATTTACGATTGTGTGTATGGTTAAGAAATAATTATCAGCAGTTCATTCCTCCGCAGCAGCTGACCACCTGTCCGGTCACATAGGCTGAAAGGTCGCTTGCCAGGAAGACGGCTACATTTGCCACATCTTCGGGCTTTCCGGCCCTTCTGAGAGGAATCTGTTTTTCCCATTCAGTCTTTACGTTTTCAGGAAGGGCGCCGGTCATGTCTGTCTCAATGAATCCCGGAGCGATGCAGTTCGCCCTGATTCCGCGGGGTCCCATTTCCTTTGCCATGGACTTTGCCAGTCCGATGAGTCCTGCCTTTGATGCCGAATAGTTGCACTGTCCGGCGTTGCCTGCCATGCCCACGACTGACGACATGTTGATGATACTTCCGCATCTCTGCCTTGCCATGACAGGCGTGCATGCATGTATGAAGTTGAATGCGGACTTGAGGTTCGTTCCGATCACCGCATCCCACTGCGCCTCGTCCATCCTCATCATCAATCCGTCCTTTGTTATACCAGCGTTGTTTACAAGTACGTCAATACGCCCGAACGCTGACTTCACTTCTTCAACAACCCTGTGGGCATCTTCAAATGAAGCTGCATCCGAGGCGAATGCCATCGCTTTCACTCCGGTTGCTTCAAGTTCTGCGACAAGCGATTGTGCTGCCTCGTGCTGCGATCTGTATGTGAATGCCACATCAGCACCTTCGGCTGCAAACTTCAAGGCAATAGCTCTTCCTATTCCTCGTGTCGCTCCTGTAACAAGAGCAGTCTTTCCATCAAGAAGTCCCATGACGTTCAAGTTTGTTTCTACAAAAATACCCAGTTGCAATCTAATTGCCAAATGATTTCAGCCGGATGTCGTTAAAAACCGGCTAATGTGGCAAAAAGTACTATACAGTGGTCAAAAAATCCCTATCTTTGTCCGCATATTAACGAAACAAACAGAAAAAGTATCATGGCAAGCGAAATAAGAAATCAGGAACTTTGGCAGGAAGGACGTTTGAAGATAGATTGGGTAAGGCATCACATGCCGCTTCTTAACGGACTTGAGGAAGAGTTCAGACAGACCCTTCCGTTCAAGGGAAAGAAGGTGGCTCTTTCCGTACATCTCGAGGCAAAGACAGCATATCTGTGCGAAGTGCTCGCAGCAGGTGGAGCGGAAATGTATGTGACAGGAAGCAATCCGCTTTCGACCCAGGACGATGTGGCCGCAGCCCTTGTGCAGGCGGGACTGAATGTCTTCGCATGGTATGATGCCACGCCGGAAGAGTATGAGGCTCATATCCGCAGGGTGCTGGAGGTCGGTCCGCATATCATTATCGACGACGGCGGAGACCTCGTGAACCTTATGCATACCGAGTATACGGACCTCATTCCGAACGTTATAGGAGGATGTGAGGAGACCACGACAGGTATCCTTCGTCTTGTGCAGCTGAACAAGGCAAAGTCGCTGAAGTTCCCGATGATGCTTGTGAACAATGCGGACTGCAAGCATCTCTTCGACAACCGTTACGGCACAGGCCAGTCGGTATGGGACGGAATAAACCGCACGACAAACCTCATTGTCGCAGGAAAGAATGTGGTGGTTGCAGGTTACGGCTGGTGCGGAAAGGGAGTTGCCATGCGTGCCAAGGGACTCGGCGCCGAGGTGATCGTGACCGAAGTCGATCCTATCAAGGCGATGGAGGCGGTCATGGACGGCTTCAAGGTGATGAAGATGGAACAGGCTGCCCGCATAGGTGATATATTCGTGACCGTGACAGGCTGTGATGCAGTCATAGTGAAGGAACATTTCCTCAACATGAAGGATGGGGCAATCTGCTGCAACGCAGGCCACTTCGATTGCGAAGTGGACGTTGCAGGACTTCGTGAGATAGCTCTCGAGGTCAAGCCTGCAAGAAAGAACATAATAGGTTACACGCTGGAAAACGGAAACAGGATATACGTCATAGCCGAAGGCCGCCTCGTGAACCTCGCGGCCGGCGACGGACATCCGGCTGAAATCATGGACATGTCCTTCGCAATCCAGGCCCTCAGCGCAAAATATCTTGTCGAGAATGCCGGAAACATATCCCGCGAACCTGGATGCATGGTCCATGATGTCCCTCTGGCGATCGATCAGGAAGTTGCCCGCCGCAAGCTCTCATACTGGGGCTGCGAGATCGATACCCTGACCCCAGAGCAGCACCGCTACCTTTTCGGAGAATAACCTGTTAGAAATACTTCCTCTCGTTACGGTCGAGGGCGATGAAGATGAAGAGCAAGGCGGTGAATCCCCACAGGGATGAGCCGCCGTAGCTTATGAATGGCAGAGGTATGCCGATGACCGGCATCAGACCTATGGTCATGCCGATGTTTATGAAAAGGTGCATGAATATGCAGCATGCCACGCAGTATCCGTAAATGCGTGTGAATGCCTCCCTGCTCCGTTCGGCATCCTTGACTATCCTCCACATCAGGAACACGTACAGAAGGATGACGAATGTGCATCCTATGAATCCCCATTCCTCTCCGATGGTGCAGAATATGAAGTCTGTGCTCTGTTCCGGCACGAATCCGTATGTTGTCTGGGTTCCGTTAAGATATCCCTTTCCTGACAGGCCTCCTGATCCGATGGCGATCATGGACTGGTTGACGTTATATCCTACTCCGGAAGGATCTTCCTTCATGCCCAGAAGGACTTCTATCCTCTTTCTCTGGTGGTCCTGAAGCACGTCGTTGAACAGGAAGTCGACAGAGAAGACAAGGACTATTCCGGCCAGGGCGGATATGATGGCCAGATGGGTGAAGGTGTTCCTTTCTCTGAAAGCCTGATATGCCACGAAAGGAATGGCTGCAATGATGAGACCCAGCAATATGTAGAGCGGCTTTATCTTCGAAATGAACGACGGATCTTCGGCTGCGATCTCTTCTGCAATGACTGCGTCGGCAGGTGCTGCAGTGGCCGCGATGGCCTCCATGATGTCAGGTACGAATGCAAACAATATTATCACCGGCACACATATGATGAGCCACCATCTGAACCTGCCGGAATACAGGCATATGCACAGCGACGCCACTCCGGCCAGCACAAGGACCGCCACGTAAGGCGATGCCGTAAGGGTGAGGATGAACAGCAGGATCGCCATGCCTACTATGAAGATAAGCCACCCTGAAAGTCCTTCCCTGTAAAGCATGAATATGAATCCGACATATACCAGGGCCGAGCCGGTCTCGCTCTGACCGATGATGATCATCATCGGAATGAGGATGATGGCTGCCGTGATTATGAAGTCCTTCCATCTTCCGATCCTGTAGCCCAGCTGGCTCATCACTGCCGCCAGCATCAGGGACGTGGATATCTTGGATATCTCTGCCGGCTGGAATCTTACCGGTCCGAATTCGAACCATGAGCGCGATCCCTTGACTTCGATTCCCAGAAAAATGACGGCGACAAGCAGGAATATGACGAAAACATATATCGGCAATGCTGCGCTTTCATATATCCGGGGCGGTATTACGAAGAGGATGAATACCGCTATGACAAGGGCTGTGGACATCCATACGAACTGTTTTCCGCTTCGGCTTGCGAAATCGAATATGGACGACGGCTCGGAAGCATGTACGGAGGCATAGATGTTCGCCCATCCGATGAGGATGAGTATCAGCCAGCAGAAGACCAGACTCCAGTCAATGGTCTTCGCGATGCCTCTGTTCCTGTATCCTCCTGCGCTTCTCATCCTACTTCTTTACCTTTACCCTGTCCAGCAGGTCTCCGTTCAACATTCTCTCCTCAAGCGGCTTTCTGCTGTCGCTGATCTCTCCGTTGAGGTATTTTTCTGCAAGAAGCGATGCTATAGGCGCCGCCCATGTCGCTCCGAATCCTCCGTTCTCCACATATGCGGCAACGGCGATCTTAGGGTTGTCCTTCGGTGCAAAGCAGATGAATACCGAATGGTCGTTGCCATGCGGGTTCTGTGCCGTTCCCGTCTTTCCGCAGATGTCCAACCCCGGAACAGCCGCCACGCTTGCCGTACCCCCGGATCCGTATCCGCTGTTTACAGCCCTGTACATGCCTCCGATGACCTTGTGGAAATGGGTGGTGTCCACCATCGTATAGTTCTTCTCCTTGTATTTAGGGTCAATCGTGACGTTGTCGGAATCCTTTATGATATGTGGTGTGTAATAGAAACCTCGGTTCGCGATCGTAGCGCATAGGTTTGCGAGGTGGAGAGGTGTACATCCGATCTCACCCTGTCCGATTGAGAGCGAAATGACTGTCGTCGCCTTCCATCCTCCTTTGTTGTAGACCTTGTTGTAATATTTCGAATCCGGAATGTTTCCTCCGAGCTCTGACGGGAAATCACTGCCCAGCTTCTGGCCGAAGCCGAAACTCTTGACATATTCATTCCATTTGTCCATGGCCTCGTCTATCGAACCGTATTTCGGATTCTCCAGCAGGGCACGCAGCACATAGCAATAGTATGCGTTGCAGGACATCATGATGGATTCCTCGAAGTTTAGAGGGGACTTGTGTGCATGGCATCCCAGCTTGTTCCTGCCGAAGTGGTATCCCATGCTGCAGGGATATTGCGTGTTCGGAGTAAATACACCCTCTTCCAGTCCTATCAGGCCGTTTACCAGCTTGAAGACCGATCCCGGAGGGTATGATGCCTGCACGGCTCTGTTGAACATTGGCTTGTACGGGTCTGTGGATATGCTTTTGTAGTGCTGTCCGATGTTTGCCAGCTGGTCCACGTCGATACCCGGGCTTGAAACAAGAGTAAGGATCTCTCCGGTGGACGGCTCTATGGCGACAAGGCTTCCCACCTTTCTGTTCATCAGCATCTGTCCGTAGTGCTGGAGTTCTGCATCGATGGTGGTCGTGATGTCGTCTCCCGGTACAGCCTCTACATCAAGCTCTCCATTCCTGTACCGTGATTCGATCTTGTTCCTGGAGTTCCTGAGCCAGATGTTATATCCCTTATGTCCCCTCAGTTCCTTCTCCCTGGCCGCCTCTATGCCGGTCATGCCGGCATAGTCGCCGGCCTTGTATTCGTCAGGATGCCTCTCGATGTATGATGCGTTGACTTCGGATACATAGCCCAGAAGGTTTCCTCCTGCATTGAAAGGATACTCCCTGATGCTTCTGGCCTGTCCTCGGAAGCCCGGAAACTTATATGCTACCTCTGCAAACTTCATGTATGTCTCCGGCGGTATCTGCTTTATCATGACCACGGACTGCCATCCGATTCTCCTACGGTTCCTGTAGAATTCGTCCATCTTCTCCTTGACGAACTCCGGAGTGATGTCCAGTACGCGGCAGAGAGCGAGAGTGTCGAATTCCTCGACTTCCTTAGGCGTTACCATGAGATCGTATGCTACCTTGTTTCCTACAAGGATGTTTCCGTTTCTGTCATGGATGATGCCTCGGGTAGGGTATATGGTCGTGTAGACCATGGTGTTGTTCTCGGCGGAAAGCTTGTACTTGTCGTCGAGTATCTGTATGCTGAAGAGCTTGGCTATCAGTATTGCTGCAGCCGTACAGAGTCCGATGAGGAGTTTGTTTTCCCTGTTGAGCTTCATCCCTTATCCTCCTATTTGCGGTCTTCGACCGTAAGAATGTTTGTCACGATAAGGGCAAGGATGTAGTTGCATGCGAGAGAGACTCCAGTTCTGGTCAGGTTGAACCATGCCGGTCTTGTTCCTGCTCCGTCCAGAAAGACGTATATGCCGAGGAAGATGATGAGCGAGACAAGAAGGATGAAGGAGATCTTGCCTATGCCGTTCTTTCTTATCGAGAAGCTGTCGCTTCTTGTTATGATGTCTTCGCCTAGGAAGAATCGGATGAGAGGCTTGCGCATTATTGCTACAGGAACCAGTGATGCCGCGTTGAGGCCTATGATTCCTTCTGAAAGCCAGTCAACGGAAAGTCCGGTGACGAATGCCAGGATCATGCAGAACGGAGTGGTGACAGTCAGCGGTACGCAAATGATCATTGCCGGAAGCAGGGTGAGCATGACGAAAGGACTGAAGTCAGTGAAATTGCATAACACCATCTGACCCAGCACCATCAGGAAGTAAAGCAGTCCGAAATTCTGTGTCTTCATAGCCTGTCCTCCAGTTCCTTCATTTCTTCCTTGCCCATGTTCTCTACGACCGTCACATATCTCAATGCTCCGAAGTCCTCAAATAGGCGGACATTGATCTCATAGGTCGCACCGTTCACTATCTTTGCCTCTCCCACTTCGCCAAGAGGGATGTCCGGAGGAAAGATGGACGAATAGCCGCTTGTATAGACGGTGTCTCCCTTTTCGAATTCCACGTGGTGCGGAATTTCCTTCAGTATGGCTCCGTCGCTTGACATTCCGTCCCATGTCAGGGGCCCTACCGCACCCTCCATGCCCAGACGGGCGCTTATGTTCATTTCGTGATTCTTGAACGACCTCGCATATGCATGATGGCGGCTGACGGCGTCAACGATGCCGACAGCTCCTTTGCCTGTGATGACACCCGATCCCTGTGTCACTCCATCTTCATAGCCTTTGCCTATGATCATGTAGTTGTGCTGCGTGTTGTTGCTGATCTTGGATATTTCGGCAGGTATGAATCTGTAGTTTCCGGATATGTTGCCGGAAAACTCCATGTCACGGATTTCGGCAGGCATGCTGGATTTCATCTGTTCAAGACGGAGACGCAGTTCGAAGTTTTCCTGAGCGAGCGCGTCGTTCTTCTCTTTCAGGGAGAAGTAGTCGGAAATCCTCTGCGACCCGCCCCACAGCGAAGACATCACTCTCTGTGTGCCCTTTGATATCCACATTCCCTGAAGGGTCCCGTTGTTCCTGAGCATATTCAATGCAGCCACCTCCAGAACTACGAAGATGACTGCATTGACAAGATGGTATATGAGATTGCTTTTGCGCAAGGCCTTATCTCATGAGGAATGTATAGTTCTCTGTGTTCTTGAGGGCCAGACATGTTCCTCTTGCCACAGCCCTGAGGGGGTCGTTCGCTACGTAGAACGGTATGTTGATCTTCTCTGCAAGACGCTTTGCAAGTCCCCTGAGGAGGGATCCGCCGCCGGCAAGATGGATGCCGTTCTCCACGATGTCCGAATAAAGTTCAGGAGGGGTCTGCTCGAGCACATGAATGATTCCGCTTTCGATTCTTGCGACAGACTTGTCGAGGCAGTGCGCGATCTCCTGATATGTGATGGTCGCATGTACAGGATGGGCGGTCATGAGGTTCGGACCTGTGATTGCGTATGGTTCCGGTTCTTCTTCGAGATCTGGAATTACGGCTCCGATGGCGATCTTGATCTTCTCTGCCGTGATCTGTCCTACCCTGATGTTGTGCTGCTGACGGAGATGCTGCTGGATGTCTCCAGTGAAGACGTCACCTGCCACCTTGATCGAATCCTGTACCACGATGCCTCCGAGAGAGATGACCGCGATTTCAGTCGTACCTCCTCCTATGTCCACAACCATGTTTCCCTTAGGTGCCTCGACGTCGAGTCCGATTCCGAGAGCTGATGCCATAGGCTCATAGATCAGATACACGTCACGTCCGCCGGCATGTTCCGAAGAGTCACGCACCGCACGGATCTCGACTTCCGTCGATCCTGAAGGGATGCCGACCACCATCTTGATGTTCGGTGTGAAGAGCGACCTTCTCTTGCTGTTCACCTGCTTGATGAATCCTCGGATCATCATTTCTGCAGCGTTGAAGTCTGCGATCACTCCGTCCTTCATGGGACGTACGGTCTTTATGCCCGGATTCTCCCTTTCCTGCATGAGCTTTGCCTTCTGACCGAGAGCCAAAGCTTTGCCTGTATTGTTGTCTATCGCAACGATGCTCGGCTCGTCGAGGACGATCTGGTCGTTCTGGAAAATGACCGTATTCGCCGTTCCAAGGTCCATTGCGAGTTCTTGTGTCAAGAATGAAAATGCCATATTTTGTAGTCGTTTTTCTATTTTACATATTAGGGCGTAAAATTACAAAATTTATTATTTTTGTGAAAACTTTTTTTGACATATGGAACGAAAGAAATATGTGATAATCATGGCGGCGGGAAGCGGCACCAGAATGGGGTCGGAACTGCCGAAGCAGTTCATTGAACTTGAAGGGAAACCGATACTGCAGATGACCATTGAGACATTTGTGAACGCATGTCCTGACGTGACCGTCATCACGGTGCTTCCTGAGGCCCATATGTCATATTGGAGGAGCTTGTGCCTCAATAGGAACTTCACCTGCCCGCAGATTCTTGTAAAAGGGGGAATCACACGTTTCCATTCCGTAAGGAACGCTTTGGCGAAGGTACCCGATGGGGCGGTGGTTGCAGTCCATGACGGAGTACGTCCGCTCGTTTCTCTGGAACTTATACGTAACATGTTCGCAGAGGCGGAGGAAGTTCCAGCACTTATACCTGTCGTTCCGTGTGTCGATACGATGAAGGTTCTGGAGAAGAAGGATGATATCCTTGTGACTGTTCCCGGCGCCCATGTGGACCGGTCCGTGCTTTTCGGTGCTCAGACCCCTCAGATATTTCATTCTGAGGTCATAAAGGATGCTTATTCCCTTGCTTATGATACCGCCTTCACCGACGACGCGTCAGTGGTGGAGAAATATGGAAAAAACCTCTCCTACGTGATGGGGGAGAGGTTTAATATAAAGATAACAACGCAGGACGATCTGCTCCTTGCGCGTGCTATTTTGTCTCTTTCTTCTTTTTCTTGACGCTTGCAGAGAAACTGGTGTTCTGATACTCCTTGACCCATACCTGACGCTCGATGGCCTGGTCAAGGGAAATCTGTGTTTCAGTCTGCTGCACGTAAGGAATCTTCTGGATCGTGTTCAGGAGTACCTGCATCAGGTGGTCATGATCGAAGCAATAGATCTTGATGAGGAGATTGTGCTTTCCTGTAACGAAGTGGCATTCAACTACTTCTGAAATATTCTTGAAGGCTTCGATTACTTCAGGGTACTTGTTTGCCTCTGAAAGGGATACGCTCACATAAGCGCATACATTGAGGCCGAGTGCCTGCGGCTTTACGAGAAGACGCGAGCCTGTGATGACTCCGTTTGCTTCGAGCCTCTTCACTCTCTGATGGATGGCGGCTCCCGATACGTTGCATTCTCTTGCAATCTCAAGGAACGGCATTCTTGCATTCTTTACCAGATATGAAAGAATCTTCTGATCTATCTGGTCGATCTGATAGTTTGACATAGTTTTACAGTTTATAACATAAATCGACCGCTAATTTAATGACAAATATTAAAATGTCAAAAAAAGCAGTCGAAAATTTACACTTCTTAATATTACTTGTGTCTTTTTTTACGTCCTGTAGGTTCGGAGCTGGCGATTATTTCCTTGCACTTATCTTCTGTAAGTGTAGAAGGGTCTGTTCCTTTCGGAATCTTGTAGTTGCTGCCTGCGTGCTTTATGTAAGGTCCGTAATTGCCGTCAATCACCTGGATGTCACTGTCCTTGAATTCAGCGATGATGCCTCCAGACTTCTTGTTCATGCTGTCCTCGATGATCTTGATGCATGCTTCAAGATCTATCTTCAGCGGATCTGTGCCGCGTGGCATGGATACATTCTTGTCACCGTACTTGATGTATGGTCCGAAACGTCCTTTTGTGCATACGATGTCGATGCCGTTCAGCTGTCCGACGGTTCTAGGCAGTTCGAACAGTTTGAGAGCCTCCTCGAGAGTGATGCTTTCTATCAGCTGTCCGGGCGCAAGACTTGCGTACTGCTTTGTGTCTCCGTCACCTTTCTGAACGTAAGGACCATACTGTCCGAAGCGGGCAACAAGCACCTGTCCGTCTTTAGGATCTACGCCGAGCTCACGGCTTACGTTGCTGTATTCCTTGCTGCTGAGGGTTTCCTGCACCTTTGTATGGAACGGACCGTAGAAGTCAGAGATCACGCTGTTCCATACCATGTCTCCGTCTGCAATCTTGTCGAAGTCCTCTTCCACATTTGCAGTGAACTTGTAATCCAGGACGTCAGGGAAGTTCTTGACAAGATAGTCGGTAACGATCATTCCGATATCCTGTGGAAGGAGTCTGCCTTTCTCGGTGCCTACGGTTTCGGTCTTGGAAGCGGATTTTATCGTTCCGTTCTTAAGGATGAGGTTGGTGACCTGGCATTTCACTCCCGTCTTGTCTCCCTTCACGATATATCCGCGTCCCTTCGTCAGTGTCGAGATGGTCGGAGCATATGTTGACGGACGGCCGATGCCGAGCTCCTCAAGCTTCTTGACCAGAGTGGCTTCGGAATATCTCGGAGGAGCGGCAGTATACTTGCATTCAGCCGTGATCTCCTTGTCGAACATCCTGTCTCCCACATTCATTTCCGGAAGGATCACCATTTCGTCGTCCTGCTGAGGGTCGTCTGAACCTTCGATGTACAGCTTGAGGAATCCGTCGAAGAGGACCTGGCTTGCCTGGACGTTGAACTTCTCTTCTCCCTTGTCCGACGAAACCTTGATGTCGGTCTTGAGGATGCGGGCGTCAGCCATCTGTGATGCTACGGTGCGCTTCCAGATGAGTTCGTAGAGTTTCTGCTCCTGCGGAGTACCCTCTATGGAAGTGTTTTCTATATATGTAGGACGGATGGCTTCGTGAGCTTCCTGTGCTCCCTTGGCCTTTGTCTTGTACTGTCTTACCTTCGAGTATTCGTCTCCGAAGTTGTCGCAGATGAACTTCTTTGCCGTATTTATGGCTAGAGACGAAAGGTTTGTGGAGTCGGTACGCATGTAGGTTATGAGTCCGTGTTCGTAAAGCCTCTGAGCTATGCTCATGGTCTGGCTTACGGACATCCTCAGTTTTCTTGAAGCCTCCTGCTGAAGGGTCGATGTGGTGAAAGGGGCCGCAGGATAGCGGTTTCCTTCCTTCTTCTCGATGCCGCAGATTGCGAATGAGGCTCCTATACACCTCTCCAGGAATTCATGTGCCGATTCGAGGGTAGGGAATCTTCTGTCCAGAGTAGCCTTGACCAGGGTCTTTTCCGGGGTTCCTTCCGGATGGAAGATAGCGTCTACCTTATAGTATTGCTCGCTGTTGAATGCAAGGATCTCCCTTTCCCTGTCCACAACCAGACGTAGGGCGACAGACTGCACTCTGCCGGCAGAAAGCTTCGGCTGGATCTTTCTCCATAGCACCGGTGAAAGTTCGAAGCCCACAAGACGGTCAAGCACACGTCGTGCCTGCTGCGCATTCACAAGGCTCATGTCTATTTCGCGTGGATTGGCGATGGCGTTGAGTATGGCAGGCTTGGTGATTTCATGGAAGACGATCCTCCTTGTGTTCTCCTTCTTGAGTCCGAGGGTCTCGAAAAGATGCCATGATATGGCTTCTCCTTCACGGTCTTCATCGGATGCAAGCCATACGATCTCTGCCTCCTTTGCCGCCTTCTTCAGCTCCGACACGACCTTCTTCTTGTCTGAAGGTATCACATACTGCGGTGAGAATCCCTTGCTGACGTCGATGCTCAATTCATTGTCCTGAAGATCTCTGATGTGTCCGAAGCTGGACTTTACGGTATATGCGTTTCCCAGATATTTCTGAATGGTTCCGGCTTTTGCCGGAGACTCTACTATTACAAGATTCTGTCCTTCCTTCATGCTCGTTCCTCCGTTTTTTCAAAAGAAAGTGCAAAGTAAGGCACTTTTGGGGCAATTTTCCAAATTTTGTTGCTAATTTTGTCGACTTAAATCCCTTGATATGCAGGGGTCACCTAAAGGTGACGGAATTGATATTTGCAACAGATTATTATATGACAGACGCAACAAAAAAGAAGATCATCAGATGGTTCTGGATTCTGTTCACGGTTCCTGTGGTTCTTGTTATTTCACTCATAGGACTGGTCTGGGCCTTGGCGGATATCCCTTCATTTGAAGAACTTGAGAATCCTGACAGCAAGCTTGCCACCCAGGTGATAGCGGAAGACGGAGAGATACTGACTACATTCCATATCGAGAACAGATCCTATGTGGGTTATGACGAACTTTCGCCAAACCTTGTCAATGCAGCTGTGGCAACAGAGGATTCCCGCTTCTACAAGCACTCCGGAATCGATTTCGAGAGTCTTGCGCGAGTTCTGGTCAAGACTGTGCTCGGCGGAAGCTCCAGCCAGGGAGGAGGAAGTACCATAACCCAGCAGCTGGCGAAGACCCTCTATCCTCGTGAGGACATGGGAGGATCAAAGTTCAAGATGGTCTGGACGAAGCTGAAGGAATGGGTTACTGCAGTGAAGCTGGAGCGCAGCTACACCAAGGACGAGATCATGAACATGTACATGAACCAGGTCTTCTTCGGCAGCAATGCATATGGCATCAAGGCGGCGGCGCAGACGTTCTTCGGCAAGGCACCGATAGACCTTACTGTCGAAGAAGCGGCTACCCTCGTGGGAATGGTCAACAAACCTACCAGATACAATCCGGCCCTAAACCCGGAAAGGTCGCTTCAGCGCAGGAACCTTGTGATTTCACGTATGGAACAGAACGGTTTCCTTACAAAGGAAGAGTGTGATTCCATCCAGCAGATTCCGATAACCCTTTCATATCAGATCCAGGACCATAATGCCGGTGTGGGTCCGTATTTCAGGGACATGCTCCGCCGTACCATGAACGCAAAGGAGCCGAAGCGTTCTTCTTACAACCAGTATGAAGACTATGTGGTGGACTCGCTTCTATGGGCAGACGATGCTTTCTACGGCTGGCTGAACAAGAACACCAAGGCAGACGGATCAAAGTACAACCTTGACAGAGACGGACTCCGCATATACACCACGATCAATTACAAGATGCAGCAGTATGCCGAGGAGGCGGTGGCCGAACATCTTGGAAAGGATCTTCAGAAGACCTTCGACCGCCATGTCAGGTGGAACCGCAAGAAGCCTTTTGCAAGCGATGTAAGTCAGGAGCAGATAGACATGCTGATGAAGCAGGCCCGCAGATGGAGCGACAGATACCGTATCATGAAGAATAACGGTTCTTCCGAAAAGGATATTGTCAGGAGCTTCTCCGAGCCGGTGAAGATGCGCCTTTTCTCATGGAATTCGAAAGGATACATAGACACGGTGATGACTCCGGACGATTCGATCAGATACTACAAAGGACACCTTCGTGCGGCATTCATGGCGATAGAACCGAATACAGGCCACATCAAGGCTTATGTAGGAGGTCCGAACTACCGTTATTTCAAGTATGACAATGTCCGTCAGGGAAAGCGTCAGGTCGGTTCGACCATCAAGCCTTTCCTTTATACGCTTGCCATGCAGGAGGGCATGAGCCCGTGCGACAAGGTCGTGAACGTGCCTCAGACATTCATGGTCGGAGACACCACCTGGACTCCGAAGAGTACCGACAAGGATGAATGGATCGGTCAGACTGTGACCTTGAAGTGGGGACTTACCAAGAGTTCGAACAACATCTCTGCATATCTGATGAAGCAGTACGGACCGGAGGCGATGGTCGAGATGATGAGGAAGATGGGAGTGGGATGCTATCTAGACGCCGTAAACCCTCTTTGCGTGGGCTCGGCAGACATTTCAGTCTTTGAAATGGTTTCCGCATATAACACATTCCCTTCGAAGGGTGTTTATGTGGAGCCGATATTCGTGACCAGGATAGAGGACAGCATGGGCAATGTGCTGGGTGAATTCAACAATAAGAAGAAGGAAGCCATCAGTGATTATACGGCATACCTCATGGCGAACCTGATGCAGGGAGTGGTCAACAGCGGAACCGGAGTGCGTCTGAGGACGAAGTACGGCCTCAAGGGAGAGATAGCCGGCAAGACAGGTACTACGAACGATCAGTCGGACGGATGGTTCATCGGATATACTCCGTCGCTTACGGCCGGAGTATGGGTCGGTGCCGAAGACCGTCAGGTCCATTTCGAGTCCCTTTCTCTCGGTGGAGGTTCGAACATGGCGCTCCCTATCTGGGGTATATTCATGCAGAAGGTTCTGCAGGATGGTACTCTTGGAGTTTATGAGACAGACCGTTTTGTGAAGCCTATGGGCATCGAGCTGAACCTGAACTGTGACGGCAGCGATTCCGATGCTCTTGTCGCTTCCGAAGATGAAGAAGAGGATTTTTTTGAATAATATGATCAAGTCAATAGCAGTTATATATGGCAGCGATTCTTCCGAGTGGGAAGTATCGGTGCGTAGCGGTGAGTTCACCGCATCACAGATCGATGGCGGCAGATATGATGTATATGAACTGTTTGCCCGTTTCGGCAGATGGTCTCTGGCCGCATACCGCAGGCGCGGCGAGGAAAGAGTAGTGATTCCTGAGGAAGAGCGTCCTCTGGTGGACAAGACAGACTTTTCAGTGCTCCTTGGCGATGAGAAGGTGAAGTTTGACTATGCCTATATCATGCAGCACGGAACTCCGGGAGAGAATGGCCTCATGCAGGGTTACCTTGAGATGATCGGCGTACCGCACAGCGGATGTGATGCGTTTGTAGCAGCCATTACCTTTGACAAGTTCTCTTGCAAGAGCTATCTGAAGGATGTGGATTTCGTGAAGTGTGCAGATGATATCTTTGTGAGAAAGGGAGAGGTTGCCGAAGGACTGGCACAGAAGGCGGTAGAGCGTCTCGGCCTTCCTATGTTCGTCAAGCCTACCGACGGCGGAAGCAGCTTCGGTGTTACGAAGGTCAAGAAGGTAGAGGATTTCGATGCTGCCGTCGAGGCTGCGTTTGCCGAGGGCAAGACCGTAATGGCGGAAGGCGCCATAGTGGGACGTGAGCTCACATGTGCCGTATATTTCAACGGCCAGGAGCATGTCGCCCTTCCTGTGATAGAGATCATTACCGAGAATGAGTTCTTCGATTATGAGGCAAAGTACAACGGCCATAGCCGCGAGGTATGTCCGGCACAGATTCCTGATGCTCTGCGTGATGAGATCCAGGCTGTTTCCAAGAATATCTATGCCCATCTCGGATGCGCCGGCCTTGTGCGTGTGGATTATATCGCGTCTGAGGACGGGCTGTACTTCCTTGAGGTCAATACGATTCCGGGCATGACGTCTGCGTCGCTTGTACCGCAGATGGTCCGCGCCGCCGGTCTTTCCATGACTGATTTTCTCACTACCATAATAGAGAACTCGTAGTAATTTTTGTTGTTCCCGAGAATTCCGGAGACCCCCGCCTGCACTTCGCTCCGGCACCCCCTAGCCGGGGGTGGCATGTCTCCTCCATTCATCGGCAACAACAAAATTCTGTATAACTCTTTTGCTGGATTAATAACAATAGCGATGTTACTGAAGCAGCTGATTAATACCGGAATTGAGACCATTTCACAGTTGTATCCTGAAAGGGAGGCGCGGGAGATGGTCTTTGTGCTTCTGGAACATCAGATAGGTACTAAGAGACATACGCATATCATTGAACCTGGGTATGAGGTGTCGGATGATGATGCTTCTGCTGCCATTGCGGCTTTCGGCCGGATGGCTTCCGGGGAGCCTCTCCAGTATGTTACAGGCGTTGCTGATTTCTACGGCCGTCAGTTCCGCGTCACTCCCGACGTTCTCATTCCTCGTCCCGAAACCGAGATTCTTTGCAGAGAGCTCATTAGTAAGGCGTCGTCAGACGCCGCGACCGGCCCGGGTATTTGCGAGAGCAAATACGGAAAGGGAGAGAGGTCGCCTATGCCCCCTGGGGGGCTGTCACCGCAGGTGACTGGGGGGTGGAAATATGTGCAGGATCCAGAATCCGTCAGGATTCTGGATCTCTGTACCGGGAGTGGATGTATTGCGTGGACATTGGCGCTGGAGATGCCGGGAAGTGAGGTTACTGCAGTGGATATTTCCGATGCAGCTCTTGCTGTCGCTTCCGGTCAGGACTTTGCCGAAGAGATGTCTCGTACCGGAGCCTGTGCTCCAAAGTTTCTCAAAGCCGATGTGTTATCTCCTCCTGAGCTGCTTCTTTGTCCTCCTGAGCGAAGCGAAGGATCTTTCGCCCCTAAGTACGACATCTTGGTCAGCAATCCTCCTTATGTGATGGATAAGGAGAAGGCGATGATGCGTTCCAATGTCCTTGAACATGAACCGCATCTTGCATTATTTGTCTCTGACGATGACCCTCTTGTGTTCTATCGCGCCATCGCAGGCTGGGCGCTCGCCGTCCTGAAACCGGACGGCTATGGCATTGTCGAGATCAATGAGGCTCTCGGCCTCCGGACTGCAGATGTTTTCCGCTCTGCCGGATTCAGAGATGTCGTTGTCATTAAAGATCTGTCTGACCGCGACCGATTCGTGTCTTTCCGCCGCTGATCATGCGGTTTTCACCCCTCCGTGGAACATTCTGTAGAACAATTTGTCTGATTTTTTATAAAAATCGAACAAATTTTTGAGATTGAATCGTGCTTTGAGATTGCTCAGAGCACGATTTTTAAAAATATCCGCATACATTTTCGGTATGCGGATATTACTCCTGAACTTTGCAATGTCAAAATGATAAGGAGTATGAAAGTGTTAAGATTCATGTGCATGCTGCTGCCGGTTGTGGTGCTGGTCTCGTGCGAGGTTACCTTCAATGAGGTAAAAGGATTTCCTTTCGAGGAAGAAAAGATCATTGTGAATCTGGATGAGGTGGCGGAGATTCTGGCTATGGTTCCGTTGCATTCTTCGCAGATGGAAGAAGTACATGATGCCGTGACTTCCTCTTCGGCAAACGGATACGATGAGGAGTATACGATGACAAACCTTTTCCGGGCGCCGGGATCCGGTGTCGGGGACATGGAGTTCCGTTCCGCGAAGAATTACGAGAAACCCTTATGGAAACTGATCGAAGACCAGGTGAGGTCAATGACCTCTACAAAATCCTTGTCGATGGATGCTGATGATTTTCTTGCTGCCCTTACAGATTCCGATGTGCAGATATACTGGCCGTTTTCCGATGAATGGGATGGAGAGACCATGCCGGTCATAACTTTTGACCCGGAAGACGGTGCGTCAGCAAATATGGGTTACAGGTTAATGATTGAAGATGATGGATCCCGCCGTGTTGAAGAGGTTGTTGTTGATGAGGAGATGGCAAAAGAAGTTCCGGTATGGGTCGTCAACAGGAATGACGATGCAGGTTACACTTCTTTGGAGATGTTGAGAAGGGAAGATCCGAATTGGGGTGAGGGAGGCGGCTCCATCATTGTCAATCCTCAGCCTAAGTCTGTCGGATCCAAGGCAGATGAGCCCGATTCCGGTTTGAAGACCCTGGTCCTCAAGGACTTCACCATGCACAGAAATTATGACTCATGGTTTGCCGGAGCATCGGAATTCTTCGTGAAGATCGGATATCTGGAAGACTTTACCGCCACAACTGAAGCAGAACTGAGGCTATACAGCCCTATGGTGACGGATTTCATGATAGTGGTAAAACGCAAGCATGTAGGAGTGCCTCAGAATTTCAATGCGATACTGATGTCCGACTGGTCGGAGCAGGCTGATGCCTGTGCCCTTATGATAACTGAAGACGATGGGGGAACGCAGACCGAATGGACCAGCAAGGCGAAGGTATATGTGGCCGGAAAAAGCTATGGAATAGAGATAACGCTGCCTCTAAATGTGCGCGATGATATCGTGTGGAGAGGGAAGCTTGCCTATGACTGGTTCGATGAATGCAACGGCGAATCATGGCCGTTCGGAGATGTGGACCTGACTTTCGAGATTGTTGAGAACTAGGCTTCTGAAAGGGTCATTTCGCAATTACGGCAGTCGAAGCCAAGGACGAACTTCTGCCCGTTGTTGAGCAGATATAATGGACCAATGTTTCTGCATCCGTGATGTTTCGGACACATTCCTAGTTCGAATCTGATGCAATATTTCGTCCTCATGAGTTCGGCGCCGCCTTTATGGCTGATTTCATATGCGGGTTCTGCATCTTCCGCCCCGCATGAACGATAAACGGTTTCAGATAACCGGTTTGATATGTTGTTTTTGTAACTGGTCTTCTTCTGAGGGAACATGCAATCACCTTTGTCAGCAGTCTCAATCTTTCTCAGGAGAAGACCTTTTCTTCCGCATGACATGGCATTAAGCTTCTCCGCAAGGTCACGCCTGATGGAATTGAGAAAGGATGCGCTCATGAAAGGCAGGGCCTCGGAATCCGTCATTTCCCTGACACAGAACGAATATATTCCGGTATTCTTTCCGATCTGTCCCTTGATCATTTCAAGCATTCTCTCCTTGTTGTTCGCCTCCTGGCTGCCGGCGTCGTATGTACATGATACCATGCGTCCGTCCTCGCTTTGAGCCGACACGCGGACTGTCCATACATCGTTCTCGCGACTGAAGTCAATGTCTGTGGCAACGGAGAGCATCCTTACGCATGAATTCCTTTCCAGTTCCTTTTCGAAAGTCGCGTTGATGTTGCGGTACACGGATGCACCGATGAAGATTTCAGGCACACTCTTGCATCTGATCGTGTTGCCTTCGCAGACGTCTCCTCTGAATCCGCAGATGTCACCTCTCTTAGAGACGAATGAGAATCCGTCTCCATTGCTGAGGGCAATGCCTCCGCGTGAGAACCTTACTGTAAGAACCGACTTGTCCCGGTTCAGGCCTGTTACTGTTCCGATTTCCTCTCCCATTGACTTTGCCGCATCCATGGCTGCCCATTTCCCTCTTTTCCCGTCAATGTAGAGCTCGGTATATCCTCTGTTGAATGTCTTTGCCGTATCCGGTGTGAAACCCCCGCAGACTTTGCCGTATGAGCCTCGTTCGTATAGATCAGGATGCTTCCCGACCAGACCGTCCAGCACTATGGAATAGTCCCTCACTACATTCCTGACATAGGATATGTTCTTGAGTCTGCCTTCTATCTTGAAAGAGGTGATGCCAGCCTGGGCCAGATCCTCGATCCTGTTCCTGAGGTTATAATCCTTGAGTGACAGCAAAGCCTTGTCTTTTACCAGAACCTTTCCCGAAGCGTCCGTAAGGTCATATCTTGAGCGGCAGGCCTGGATGCATGCGCCCCTGTTGGCGCTTCGCCCTGCAATCTTTTCCGACAGATAGCACTGTCCGCTGTAGCATACGCACAAGGCTCCGTGAACGAAGAATTCAAGCTCGCATGTGACTGCCTTGCGTATCTCGCGTATCTGGTCAAGCGAGAGTTCTCTTTCAAGAATCAGGCGTGAAAAGCCCAGGTTTTCCAGGAAGACTGCCTGCTCCGGAGTCCTGATGGCGCATTGGGTCGATGCGTGCAGAGGTATCAGGATAGTCTTCTTAAGATTCCCGATGCCGTTCCGGGCCATTTCCATGACGGCCAGATCCTGCACGATCAGAGCATCTGCACCGGCTTCCTGCACATCCAGCATCTGCCTGTATGCCGCCTCGAGCTCTTCATCATATAGTATTGTGTTGAGCGCGACGAAGATACGCGCTCCGAATCGATGTGCATACACGCACAGCTGCCTGATGTCTTCGATGGAGTTTCCTGCAGCCTGTCTTGCTCCGAACTGCGGCCCGGCTATATACACAGCATCGGCACCGCAGTCTATTGCTGCGATGCCGACCTGTATATCTCTTGCCGGAGCAAGCAGTTCAAGCTGTCTCATCAATTGTTAGAGGGTCTTGAGCTGCTCCTGAGCCGAAGGACCGTACTGAGGATCAGTAGAGATCATCTGGTAGTACTCCTTGGCCTTTGCCTTGTCTCCGCCCTGCTGGTAGAGAGCCGCGATAGTGAACTTCACGCCTGCTGCGTCCTTTGCGTTAGGGCTGAGCTGAAGGTACTTCTCATAGTTTGCGATGCAGTCTGCGTTCTTGCCGAGCTGCTGTGATGCGCTTGCTGCGAAACGGTATGCGTTTGCGTTCTCAAGGTACTGGTTTGACTTTGCGGCATAGTCGATCACTTCCTGATACTTCTTAGCCTTGTTTGCAGCCTGAGCAAGCTTTACGAACATGTTTGAAAGCTGCTTGTTGGCGTTCTTCTCCTGACCGTTGGCGGCAGCCTGAACGTATGCAGCCTCAGCGTCAGCTACCTTGTTCTGTGAAGCAAGGGCCTGACCGAGACGGAAGTATGCCATTCCGTTTGTCGCGTCCAGTTCGAGAGCCTGCTTGTAGGCAGCCTCAGCCTCAGGGAAGTTCTTTGCCTGAAGGAATCCGTTACCCTTTGAAAGATATACCTGCGGCATGAGGGCGTTTGCATCGTCAGCAACATCAGCCACCTCGTATTTGCCTGCAGCCTCGATCGCCTTGTTGAGCTGCTCTATCGCCATGTCGAAATTCTCAGCCTTGATCTGCTCCTTTGCTGAAGAAAGGTAGATCGCAGGGATGATGTTGCGGCAGTTTGCTGCTACTTCAGCACCCTCTTCTCCGAGAGCTTCAGCCATTTCAAGAGCAGACTGGAAATATCCGATGGCAGCCTCGTTGTTGCCCATCTGAAGTTCCATTGCGCCGTTGTTGTAATTTTCGGTTGCCTGATTGATGTCCTGTGCGAACACCATTCCTGCCGACAGAGCGGCAGCAGTAAACAAAAGGAAAATCTTCTTCATAATCGTAGTATGTTATTAATAAATTAATTGCTTTAAAGTCACAAAGATGCAAAATTAGGAAAAAAAAGTCTTATTTTTGCAAAAGAGATGTTTTTTATGACCAAATTGCGCAGTATACGTTTGCTTTTTCTTGTGGCAGGTTTGTTATATTCAATAATCATGCCTGCACAGAGTCTTCCTGTCCTGCCTTCTGACAAGGCAGTGAAGACAGGCGTTCTGCCCAATGGTACAAGCTATTACGTAGTTTCCAATAATGAGGCCAAGGGGGTTGCGGATTTTGCCCTTGTGCAGAAGACGGGCACTGATAACCTTCCGGATACCGCTTCGTACAAGGCCGTTTCTGTTGCGAGGGACGCATTGTCAGTCCTTCCTCGCAGCGGCGGACTTCCGGTTCAGGACTTCTTCATGTCTCATGGGGTGAATCCCGGCAGGGAAGGTTTTGTAAAGGTGACGGACAATGCCACGGAATACCGTTTCGAAAATGTCCTTCTTTCCAGTCCCGAGGTTCTTGATTCCGCTTTGCTTGTGCTTCTGGACATGGTCGACAGGGTAAGTTATGCCGAAGACCCATTCCTTAGGAAATGGTATTCCCCATCCGATCAGGCCCTCATCATTGCCGGAGATGTCGATGCTTCCGCTGTCGCCCAGAAGATGAAGCTGATTTCGTACATGACTCCGTCAGTGCCGTCGTCTCCGAGAAAGGAATATGTATGGGAAGAAAGGGATACGGCATTGTACGTCAAAGTACCTCCTCTCCATGATTCACTGGCCACTTTCACCGCTGTATGGAATTCGTCCCGTACACCGAGGGAGTACATGAATACCGTGCAGCCTGTAATATATGAGATGTTCCTTGCCGAGCTCGGGATGCTGGCCGAAGAATATATCATGGATGGCCTGCGTTCCCGCAATATACCATATGCCGAAGTAAAGAGTGGACACAGGACAAGCGTTCAGTCATCAGGCGACGAGGCGTTTTCAGTGAGCGTCTCGGTGTCTCCGGAGGATTTTCAGGAAACTGTCAAGGTGGTGGCGGAAGCGGTAGGACGGATCGATGCCGGCCGGGCCGATGTCCGTGACCTTATGAGGATGAAGGACATATGCATGGATCTGAGTAAGGATATGTGGATGAAGCCGATGAAGAGCAACTCGGAACATATCGACAAATGTGTGGCGGCATTTGTCTATAACGGAAGTCTCGCCTCGCTTAAGTCCAAGGCTGATTTCATTGCCGGCCGTGCATTGGCGGATACGACCGAGCTCCGACTTTTCAACAATATATCTTCTGCATTGCTCGATCCTGAAAGAAACCTGAGCGTCTCGTATTCGTTGCCTATTCCAGAAGATACCCTAAGGGCAGTTCTTTCAGAAGGATGGGAGGCTGGAACCGCATATGAAGACAGTACAGTACGCTATACTGCCGATGACATCCTTCCGTTTGTGTATGATGGGGGAAAGATCAAGGTTACGGAAAAGGCCGACCATATGTCCAAAGGGACAGAATGGACTTTCTCAAACGGATTCAAGGTCGTATATCGCAGGATGCCTGCAGGGAAAAGAATGTATTACAATCTTGCTCTCAACAGGGGTTTCGGTTCCATAGACGATCTGATCAAGGGCGAGGGTGGATATATATCGGACTATTTCATGCTGAGCCGGATATGCGGCATGCCTGCCGATGAATTCATGGCGGTGCTTTCTTCGGAAGGCATGTCCATGGATGTGTATGCGGGACTGAATGCTACCATGATAAGCGGTCATGCGGATGATGATGATCTGGATTTCATGATGAACGCCCTGCTGTCAGTATTGTATGCCAGGACGGCGGACGAAGATGCGGCGATATACTATGAGTCCTGCGAGCCTCTCCGCCATGCCTTGAGGATGAATTCGAATTCGCAGATGGTCTCCAAGGTCAACGAGATCATGTGTCCCGATTATAAGTATGTGTCATACAAGATGATGGATCATCTTTCTCCTGATCTTTCCGAAAGGGCAGAGGGTCTGTTCTCATCCATTTCGCAGCAGACGAATAATGGCGTACTGGTACTTGTCGGTGATGTCGAGCCGGTTGCCCTCAGAAAGAAGCTTATGGCATATGCCGGACAGTTCAAGTCTACGGATGTCGCCTTCCGCAAGCCTCTGGTCCGTTATCAGCCTGCTTCTGGATGGTCGACATATACCGTGGAAGGAGATAGGAACAGCGTTGACATCTCGTTGTCGGTTCCGTTGCCGTTGACGGCTGACAATTACATGGCGGCCGAGGTGGCGGCCATGGTGTTGAAGAAGCATCTGTCTGATGCCATCGCGGATACCGGAATGTATCTGGACATCATTCATGAGTGCAGGATATATCCTAACGAGAGGATCAATTTCCATCTTTCTCTCAATGAGATATCAGAGTTCGGTTTCTCTTCCGGCACGACACATTCAGGTTCGATTGAAGCTTTGAATATAGTTCGTTCTGTCCTTTCCGGGACCAAGGGACTGGATGTGTCCAAAGAAGAGGTGGAAGCATTCAAGGGACAGATAAAGGCAGGGATTGAGATGGAAATGAAGGAACCTTTCTACTGGCTGAATGTAATCTCGCGCAGGCATCTGGCCGGAAAGGATTTCACGACCAATTATGATGCACGCATAAAGTCTGTGACTGTAGATAAGGTCAAGGCCATCATAGCGAAGCTTAATGAAGGAACAAGAGTAGAATATATTGTCAGCGAAAAATAGATATGTACCACGGAACCATAATAGAGATCGACGATTGTCTTGTATCAGAGGATATTCTTACTGAATATTTTGCATGTGACTATGAAAAATGCAAGGGATGCTGCTGCGTGATTGGCGACAGCGGAGCCCCTATGGAGGAATGCGAGGCCGAAGCGATAGAAAAGAATTATCATATCTTCTCTCCGATAATGTCGGAGGAGGGTCGTGCGGCTGTGGCCAAGAAAGGCTTCTATGAAATCGATATGGACGGGGACATGGTGACGCCTCTGGTGCCGGGAAGCGAGGAATGTGCATATACCCTCTTTGACGAGAACGGCAACTGTTTCTGCTCGATGGAAAGGTGCTGGTTTCAGGGCAAGGGTGATTTCCGCAAGCCGATCTCATGCTGGCTCTATCCTATCCGCATCACGACTCTCAGAAACGGGATGAGGGCCTTGAACCTCCACAGATGGCATATCTGCCAGGATGCTTTTGCCAAGGGAAAAAAAGAAAAGGTCCGCGTGTTTGAATTCCTGCGCGAACCTATAGAACGTTATTTCGGCGAGGATTTCTACTCGGCGCTTTCAGAGGCAGCCAAGATGCTTGACAAGCCGGCTGAATAAAGGAACACGTCCTTTCTCAATCCTTCCATATAGAAACCGTCTTCGGTCCTGCTCAGGATTATGTGGTCTTCGCACATCTTGACCAGCCTGCCGAGAGGATCTCTGCGTCTGAATGTCACGGAATCAGCAGTCTTGGACACGATCTTGAACGGCTTTTCGCTGAAATACGCCTCTGCCTTTTCCTTTATTGTATCCCAGTCATCCGATGTCTCCAGCTGCTTCTTTACGAAGCCGAATTTCGGATATGCGGCTGCAATCAATGCAAAGAACAATGCTATTTTCCAAAGGGAATTGTATCCGTCCTCGAAGATGCTGTCTATGCTTCCTTCCACCGCTCCGATCAGGATGAGCGCAAGGATGATGAGTGTGGTCAGTATCGCGAAATAGAAGAAGTATTTTACTGATCTGATGAAATATTTCATGGCGTCATATTTGCAGGTTATACTTGGTGCCCTCTTGGGAAGGCATACAAATATACGAAAAATCCGATATTTTGTTATCTTTGCACCCAAATCACAATTTTTATGGAAAACAGCACTCTGAAAAAAATCATGTATGCGCTCATCGTCGTGGCCTTGGGCCTTGGAGGAGCACTCGCATACATCTGGTATCAGAAGTCATCTCTGGTAAAGGAACTGACGATAGATAAGGAAGAGCTGACAGCTCAGATGATCGAACTCCAGAACGATTATGCATCACTGTCTTCAGACTACGATACAATCAATTCGCAGCTGGACTCATCACGAGAGGAGGTTTCTCAGCTCATCTCCAGAATCCAGAAGACCGAAGCCACAAACAGAAGCAAGATGCGTCAGTACGAGAAGGAACTCGGTACCTTGAGAAGCATCATGAAGAGCTATATCGTTCAGATAGATTCTCTCAATACGCTCAACCAGAAGCTCAAGGCTGATGCTGCCGCTGCCCGTCGCGAGGCTGCGGAGAGCAGGAAGAGGGAGGAAGCTCTCAACAAGACCGTGGAGGACCTTTCAGGTCAGGTTGCAGCCGGATCTGTAATCAAGGCTAGAGGCATCAGGATGGAGGCATACAACGGTTCCGATAAGGTTACGGACAGAAGCAGCAGGGTTGTGCGTCTTCTTACTTCGCTCAGTCTTGTGGAGAACGATCTTGCTCCAAGAGGCCCTGTAAGAGTCTATATCAGAGTAAAGGATCCTGAAGGAATCCTCCTTACCAACAGCACGCAGAGGACGTTCGAGCTTAACGGCGAGCCTATGATATGTTCTGCTTCACGTGAGGTCGATTATCAGGGCAAGGAAGTGGATCTCAGCATATATCTTAACGAGATTCCTGAATACACTAAGGGTATCTATACGGTTGAGGCATACACAGAGCAGACACTGCTCGGCTCTGCGGAACTCTTGCTCCGATAGCCGTGATATATGTCCACATACCTTTCTGCAGGAGTTTCTGCACATATTGTGACTTCTACTCGGAGGTTGCTGCGAAATGCCGCAGTTTCGGACGCTTCGCTGATGCTCTTGTTAAGGAGATGGAGCATCGTGCGGATGAAATCACAGACGATGTAAATACATTATACATAGGAGGCGGCACCCCATCGGTGCTGCCTCTTGATGTCTTTGAACGTCTCCTTGATGCCCTGCACAGATGCGGGCACGGAGGGCCGTATGACGAATTCACCGTTGAGGTAAATCCGGAGGACATAGTGGAAAAAGGTCCGGAATATGTCGAAGGTCTTCTTAGACTTGGCGTGAACCGCATAAGCATGGGAGTGCAGTCTTTCGATGACGGGATCCTGAAGTTCATGAACCGCCGGCATGACGCTGAAACGGCGAGGAAGGCATATACGATACTGGAGGAAGCCGGTGTGGAAAACATAAGCATTGACCTAATCTTCGGTCTTCCGCAGCTATCTGATGCCCAGTGGCAGGATACTCTGGACAAGGCGCTGTCGATATCAGGCACGGGACGTCTTCCAAAGCATATTTCCTCATACCAGCTTTCCGTCGAACCGGGAAGCATGCTTGCCAGGCTTGTTGAAAGGGGTAAGTTCGAAGAGGCCTCGGAGGAACTGTGCGAGAAGCAGTATTCGATGCTCTGCTCTGCCTTGCGCGATGCCGGATACCACCATTATGAGATTTCCAATTTCGCTCTGCCAGGCTACGAAGCCCGGCATAATTCCGCATATTGGAGACATGTGCCGTATGTCGGTTTCGGCCCAGGTGCCCATAGTCTTATTTCCCCCCAGTCGGTTTCACCGACAGCCCCCGAGGGGGCATACGGTCTTCGCTCCGCTTCGACCGGCGACCTTTTCGCCTTTCCGTATTTCGCTCCGCAAAATACCCGGCCCGGTCGCGCCTCTGCTGAGACTTCAGGAGTTGAATCACATTATTCCAGGACATGGAACGAAGCGGATCTGAACAGGTATCTGGAGGATCCGATGGGAGTAAGGGATGGAGAGGAACTGACCGGCGAACAGGTGGTCATGGAACGCATAATGCTGGCCCTGCGTACTTCGGAGGGCATCCCGGAAGATTTTCTCCGAATGCACTGCGCCCCGCATGAACTGGAACACGCCCTGGCCTGCGGTAATCTGGTGCGGATCCCGGATTGTCATGGAGCAGCCGATGCACCCTGCCGTCTCCGTATTCCCGAAGACCGCTTCTTTGTCTCGGACAGCATAATCTCAGATCTGGCATAGCCGGATTTCTAAAGTGTTGATATACAGGATGATATAAAACAAAGCGTGCCAGACCCCTGTTTTAAGATGTGGGTTTGGCACATGTGCTTTTGTATATGGTTGATAGTCAATAAAATAGAAAATAAGGTGTGCTAAATGATACATTTATTCCGAATAATTGCTATATTTCCGAACATATTAATCACAAAACTGTTCTTCTTATGAAAAAGATTCTGATTTTTGCAGCATTCTTGATGCTGTTTTCATCTTGTGCTGTGCATAAGGCCAGTGTATCATCAACTGCTGTTTATAGCCCTGCAATTGAGACTACGACCATTGCAACCATTGATGTATCTTCGAAAAAGATCACATATATGTATACTCCGGCCAAAACTGATTCCAAGTCATTATCAGAGAAGCAGCTGATCCAGAATGCCATTTATGAGGCTCTTCAGGCGAATGGGAATGCGGATGAGCTTGTGGAAGTAAACTACTTCATGTCCATGAAGCGTAGATTTCCTTTTGGTAAGAGAGTTAAATATGTCATAGTGTCCGGATACCCGGCTACTTATAGTGATTTCCGTGAACCTGACTGTGAAGACAAGGATGCTGTTGAGACATTCAGTCGTTCAAGAATGTATAGACAGTCTAAGCTGGATCAGCTTTCGTTAGGTGATAATCAATAGGTGTCATTATATTGATACATATTACCCATGGCAGTTGTTTTTGCAGAAAGAATCGATGCCCTGAGAGGGCTGATGGAGAGAAACGGGTGGGACGCTGTGGTCGTCAGCGGATCCGATCCCCACAGCAGTGAGTATCCTGCACCAAGATGGCAGCAGGTGAAGTTCCTCAGCGGATTTACCGGTGAGGCGGGAGACCTTGTCGTGACCCGTGACCATGCCGGACTCTGGACGGACTCAAGATATTTCATCCAGGCGCTCTCACAGCTTGAAGGCACAGGGGTCGAGCTTCATAAGACAAGGGTCCCGGGTGCTGTAGGCATACCTGAATGGCTTTCTGACAAGGCGAAGACTGTGGCTGTCGACGGCCTCTGCTGGAATGTTGCAGCTGTCAGGGAGATAGCCGATGCCTTGGGAGACGGCGGTCTGGTCGTAGATGTGCCGGACATGCTGGAAGAACTGTGGACATCCCGTCCGCAGATTCCGATGACTCCGATAACCACCCTGGATGTCGACACTTTCGGCGGAACATCCCGCGAAGAAAAGATATCATGGCTCCGTAAGTGGATGCTTCTCGAAGGCGTGGACCGTGTGCTCCTTTCTTCTCTGGACGAGATAGCATGGATGCTGAACGTCAGGGGAAGCGACATCGAGTATAACCCGCTGGTGATCTCATACCTTCTTGTCTCGCAGGACAGCGTGAGGTGGTTTGTCCGCAAGGCAGTAACCGACGATCCTGATACATTGGACAGCTTCAGCGAGCTGGAGATGGATGATGTAGCCGTCGACGACTATGACGCCGTATTCTTCGGGCTGTCCGATTTCACAGACGAGCAAGCCCCGGTGACCATTTTTGTCGATCCGTCGACCTTGAACCATCATCTGTATTCATATATTCAGGATTCATATCCTGCCGACAGGATCGTGTGCGGAACATCGCCGGTGATTCTTCAGAAATCGGTGAAGACCCCGTCGGAGATCGAGAACCTGCGCCAGACCTACATTGACGACGGCGTGGCGATGGAATGCTTCCTCCATTGGCTCGAAGAAGAAGTCGCTACCGGCAGGGAAGTCGACGAATGGGAGGCGTCCGAAAAGCTTACGCAGTTCAGGTCGCAGATCCCCGGATACAGAGGCAACAGCTTCGAGAACATCTCGGCATACGGCCCCGGTGCCGCCCTGCCGCATTATTCGACGCCGAAGGAAGGTTCGGCGGTCATCCGTCCGTTCGGACTTTATCTCGTGGATTCCGGCGGACAGTACCTGACGGGCACGACTGATATAACCAGGACGGTTCCGATGGGCGGTTGCACGGATCTTGAGAGGGAAGACTATACGCTCGTCCTGAAGGGCATGATCGACCTGTCGATGGCGGTTTTTCCTCGCGGAACAGCAGGCTGCCAGATAGATTCCATAGCGCGGATGCCTCTATGGAAGAAGATGAGGAATTTCGGACATGGCACAGGTCATGGCATCGGATACTATCTCTGCGTCCATGAAGGACCGCAGTCGATAAGGTATCAGTACAACCCTCAGCCGCTCCTTCCTGGCATGGTGACATCTAATGAACCGGGACTGTACAGGGAAGGAATGCATGGCGTAAGGCATGAGAACATCGTCCTGTGCAAGGAGGCCGGAATGAGCGAATTCGGCGACTGGCTCGAGTTCGAGACGCTCACCTGCTGCCATTTCGACACATCCGCAGTTGTTCCTGAACTCCTCGGACCGGAGGCGCTGGACTGGCTGAACGAATACAACGACCGGGTGTACAGGACCTTGGCACCGCTTCTTCCTCCTCGCACGGCAGCGTGGCTCCGTGACAAGACCATGCCTATATAAAGTAATTGTCATGTCGAGCGACCGAAGGGATTCGAGATATCTTTTTATAAGAATATGAAGAGAAATTTGTTGCTTATCATAGGAGTATTCATCGGTGTTCTGGTGATTCTGCTCATGGGAAACGTGATAACCGTCGCTGAAAAGCTCGGTGAAATCTGCCATACAGTATATGTTGAATACGCTTTCTATGCGCTTATTCTTGTACTGCTGATCGCTTTTGTACTCATCCCGATCATAAAGGTCCATACGGCACCGGAGTTTCCTGCCATGAGGCTTGTCGACGAGACGGCCGACATGAAGAAACTGCGCTCTTTTGCAAAGCGTCTGGTGTCCGGATGCGGATACATAGAGGATGCGGAAGTACGTGCCAGTCATCAGAAGCAGATCCGTGAAGAACTGGAGTCATGCTCTGAAGATATGGAATGTCTCAAGGCATTCATAGACAGGGAAGTCACCCTTCGTTTTGACGGCAATAAGGAAATGGGAGTCCCGGGCATCAATTCAAGAATGAAGGAATGGGCAAAATCCGTTTTCATGATAACGGCCGTATCGCAGAACAACCTGGTGGATTCGGCGGTCCTGCTGGTAATGAACTACAGGCAGGTTGAAGATCTGGTCCTGGCCACCGGATTCCGTCCTACAAGGGCACAGATGTTCCGCATCTATGCGAACATTCTGACCACCACCCTTGTTTCATACTGTACTTCAGAGGTTCTGTCCGACCTTGCAGGAGAGACGACTCTTGCCGGAGCCATGGCGAACCTCAAGATACCGGGAGTAATCTCAGAATCTGCAATCCAGGGCGCTGTGAACGCCCTGCTGACCCTCCGCATCGGCTATGTGACCAGGACCTTCCTGATGGAAGGCCCGGATGCCCTCGCCGGGCGCCAGAGGCGCCGCGAGGTATCGCTCAAGGCCTTCAAGGAAGCCTTCGTTGCGATTCCCGGCGTCCTCGCCGGCACCGCCGCAACGATGGGCAAAGGCCTAATGAACCTCTTCAAAGGCAAGAAGTCCGAACCTGCTGCGGAACAATCTTAAGAAAAGTGTAATAATGATAAAAAACAGAAAAATGTTTTTTATCATTGATTGAAAAACTTGCATGGATTTTCCCATATGCTGAACTTTAAAGGAAAAAGCAGCATATGGGAAATATTGTTTTAAATGATGAGTCAGACGGGCGTGGCGAAATCGTGGTCTATCAGCCGGATGAGGTGATCAAGGTAGAAGTGTTGGTAAATGATGAAACTGTCTGGCTTACACAGGAGCAGATAGCACAGGTGTTTTCTGTCGGTCGTCCTGCAATAACCAAACATATACGTAATATTTATAATTGCGGGGAGTTAGACGAGGATAGCACATGTTCCATTTTGGAACATATGGGTAATGCCGGACAGCAAGCCTATCATATCAGATATTATAACCTTGATATGATACTGTCTGTAGGCTATCGTGTAAATAGTAGGAATGCTGTAAGTTTCAGACGGTGGGCATCGGAGATACTTAAAGAATATCTGTTGCGTGGATACTCTATAAATCAGAGAATGATGGACTTTGAGAACAGAGTAAATGCCCGTTTGATAGAACAGGAAATTCGTTTGAATGATTGTGACAGAAAAATCGATTTCTTTGTCCGCACATCCCTGCCTCCTGTAGAAGGTGTCTTCTATGACGGTCAGATCTTCGATGCCTATGTTTTTGCTACAGACCTTATACGGTCTGCAAAAACCGGCATCATTCTGATAGATAATTATATAGACGAAAGTGTGCTCTTGATGTTGTCCAAAAGAGAGGGCGGAGTATCTGCAGAAATCCGTACCGGCCTCCTGACTGAAACCCTGAAGCAGGACCTTGCCAGACATAAAGCCCAATATCCTGCAATTATGATAACTGAAGCAAAGAACATCCACGACCGTTTCCTGATCGTGGATGACGATGTATATCATATCGGAGCTTCCTTAAAGGACCTCGGAAAGAAGCTGTTCGCCTTTTCGAAGATGACGATTCCGAAAAACCTGCTGGTCTGAAATCCAGATCTCTGCCTCAGCGGCTACTCCTTCTTCAGCGCCTCGGCCGGGTTGGTGCGGGCGGCGCGGATGGTCTGCCAGAGGACCGATGCCAATGAGATGGCCAAAGCCATGATTACTGCTGTGACAAAGGACCAGATGGTGATGTCTATCCTGTATGCAAATTCTTCCAGATATCGTCCGCAGAACCACCAGGCGACGGGAACTGCAATCACGCTTCCAATGATGGTCAGGATCATATATTCAGATATGTTCCTGCGTGTTTCTCCGGCCATGGTGCCTCCGAATACCTTGCGTATGGCGATGCCTTTTTCTTTCTCTGATGCGAAATATGTGCTCATTGCGACAAGCCCCAGCACAGACAGCAGGACAGCCAGAGCGGCGAATATCTTGATCAGCTTGACGGCCTGGTTGTCTTCCTCCAGTTCCCTCACCATCATGTCTTCTACATAGCCGAACGTCCAAGGTTCGATGTAAACGCCGTTATATTCCTGAGAGAACTTTCTGTAGATACTGTCGAATGCCTCCTTGGCCGTATCGTGATCGTCGTCGGTTTCTATCAGGATGGCATTGTTATATTTTCCGAAAGCTTCGACCGGAAGGACGATAACCGCAGCTTTTGACTGCTCCATCGTCTCGTTTATCGCACTGGTTCCTGCAATGTTGCCCAGAACACCTCCGAAATTCTCTATCTTGCTGTGGTTGAAGTTTCCGTCCCATGATTTTGCCTTTTCCTCAGCAGCCTCCCGTGTGTCGAAACAGTTATAGAGGTTTTCTGTGAACCATACCGAATGTGCCAGGGGAGCACCGGAATCTTCCTTTATCTCGAAGTTCCACATCTTGAATGCTTCGGTGTCGCATATCAGCAGATTGACGGGTGTCATCTCGCTGCTGTTACCTGTCTGTATGGCGGTGCTGAAATTCATTCCTGTCGGATATCCTCTCGACAAGGCGACCTTCTTTACGAACGGAAGCTGTCTGATCTCATCCATTACAGGGATGATGTCTTCTGATTCCTCAGCATCCGTAGATATCACGAACTTGTTCTCGATGTCTGCTCCAAGAGGCATGCTGATCATGTGCTTCATCTGCTTGTCAAGGATTATGGCAGACGATATAAGTGTGATTGCAAGAATGTTCTGAAGAAGGATGAATACCCTGTTCAAGGCAGTTCTGCTCTTTCTTCTGTATGTGCCGTTTACAACGCTTATAGGCTTGATGGAAGATATGTTCAGAGCGGGAATGAGCCCGCAGATTCCGCCGGTCAATATAATGAACATCAGATAGACCGATATGCTGGCTGCATTGAACGGAATGGCAATGGCCTGTCCCTCGATGATCTGTCCGATATATGGGGCAAGAGCGACAGCGATACCGGCTGCCAGAATAGAGCACACGGCTGTAAATGCTATCGACTCAAGTATATACTTTGCTTCAATGTGAAGCTTATCCGCCCCGACAAGGCTTCTTGTCGCCATCTCTTTCGCTCTTCTGTTCGTCAGAGCCAGATTCAGATTTATGTAGTTAATGACTGCAGACACAAGAAGAAGCAGTGATACTATGAGAAGAATTATGACCTGGCTCCTGTCTCCCATGTTGAGATAACTGTCAATTCTTTCTCCGGAGAAATACTGTCTGTCAAACCTTTCTATGCCGATTCTGTCTGCAAACTGGTTTACCCTGTCGGCAGGCATCTTATCGCCCCAAAGCTGCTTGAAGACAGACTGGATCTTTCCCTGAAATATGTCCTCGTCCGTAGATTCCGCCACCTGGATGAAAGCAGTAGCGGAAAGAGTGAATATCGGATTCTTCTGCGCACCGTCATTCAAAGGACTCTCACCTTTGCAGATGAAATCCATATACTTCCAGTAGTTGTGGTTGAAGTCCTTGATGACGCCGGTCACAGTATATGCCTCGGAAGAATAATCAATGGGGACAATCTTCATTCCGACTGCCTGCTCCGGTCTGCCAGCCAGCTTTATTGCGTATGACTCACTGACGATGATGTCTGTAAGTGATGCCAGGTTGCCTGCATCACCCACAAGGAAGTCATAATCGAAGATATCGAAGAAATCACCTCTGACAGCCAGTCCTCTGGTCACGAACCTTTCATCTCCTGATTCCATGACAATATCTTCAAGACTGTTGACCATAGTCATTTCCTCGATTTCCGGAATCTGTTCCATCATCGGCTCGAATATGCCGTAAGGCATAGGATGGGTAGGAATGTATATCCTGTCATAATCAGGATTCTCGTGCGAAATGCTGTATTCCTGCCACACATGACTGCCTATAAGCAGCACGAATGCCAGGGAAATGCTCAATCCCGCAGCCATGACCGCAGTGTACAGCTTGTTTCTCGAAAGGAACCGCAAATAGCTTTTCATATAAATCTCTGGTTTTTAATCACTTACATTAAATCGCCTGTGCCATCTGCCGCAGGCGATTTAGCTTAAGGCGCTGCTGGTCAGCGCTTTGCGCGCAGCCCGCCTCAAGCTACTCCTTCTTCAGCACCTCCGCAGGGTTGGTGTGCATGAGACGTATGGCCTGGAAGGAGATGGACAACGCTACAATCAGCAATACTGCGAGCAGGGCGGTCAGGTAGATCAACGGAGAGTTGCCTATGCGATATGCATATGCTTCAAGCCAATGTCCTACATAGATATATGCCAGAGGAACTGCAATGAGAGCCGAAAGAAGCACCGGAACTGAAAAACCGACTACCGTTTCACGGAATATCTGCCATTCAGAACTGCCGAATACCTTCCTGACGGCTGTGTCGCCTTCATTTGTCTTTGCGTACCAGCTGCTTAATCCGATGATTGTCATCGCTGTCATCAGTATGCTGATAAGAGTGAAGATTACCATAAGATTCTGCGTGTTCCTTTCCTCTCTGAAAGGCTCTACCAGCATCTCGTCAAGGGATGATACCGTAACCATGGTCTCATCATACCCCTTTTCTCTATAGAAATCTCTGACCATTCTGCAGGCTTTGTCTGCGTCGATATTCACCTTTACAAGAGGATGGCATATCTGCATCATCCAGTCGTCCGTATCATAGATCTGTATGCCGCTCATCACCTGTGCTCTGTCGAAGTCTTTGAGCGAACCCGTCCTGAAGTCGGAGCACATTCCGCTGAGGGGAGTCCTGCCGCTGATGAATTCCAGCATGTTGTCCGTTATGAATGACGGATTTGCTGAATAAGAACTTTCACATATATATATTTCCATATCTGACCTGATGCCGAAATCTGCCGTGGTCTCAATGCCGAGGATGTCGAATGCTTCTCTGTCTCCTCCGGTGGTATGCAGCCATCTTGATCCTCCGTCCAGACCTCTGCAATGGCGTGTCCATGTCCCATGATCATACATCGGCGGACCTTCGATACGGCCGACGGCGTCCACGTAGCTCTGGCTTTTGAGTTCGTCGACATATTGATTGATCCTTCTTGCCTTCTCTTCGTTGTATGTGTTGAATCGTACGAACAGGATGTTCTCTGTATGATAGCCTAAAGGCTGTCTGATCATATGTCTAGTCTGAAGCGTTATTCCGAGGCTTACTGCAACGCCGATGATGCTGAGTGCGCCGGAGATACCGATGAATACCTTTCCATATGTCATCTTGTCACGGTATCTGGCTTCGCCTTTGAGTACCTCGATCGGCTTGTAGGATGAAATGACTATGGAAGGGACAGAGCTTGCCATGGCTGCCATCAATGCAATGATACCGGACATTATTATGAATTCACCGGCCTGGCTGAAGAGATTCAGTTCGCTGCCGAGTATCTCTCCGATCTGTCCCTTGAGCGCGAATGCGATGAAGATTGCAAAGATGAATGATGCGATGAGCAGGAAAAGTGATTCGGCCATGCATCTGAATATGACGGTCTTGCGTTCAGTGCCGAGAAGCCTGCGGGTCGCTATTTCCTTCAGCCTGAATCTTGAGAACGCCATCGTCAGGACAATGTAGTCCAGCAGGGCTATCAGGACTATGAACAGGCACATTACGATATATGTGCCGATCATGTCGCTTTTCCTGATATTGTCAAAGAACATGCTGAAGACTTCGTAGTTCTGACTGCGGATTTCGTCGAATGGTACTGTGCGGATTTCAAAATCATTGATGGCTTCGCCGAACATGGCCCCGAATCTTTTCTTGATTTCTCCGGTAAAGGCTTCTCCGGCTTCGGTGTGGCTTTTCCCTTCGTGAAGTTTCAGGAAACATGTGGATGCCTGTTCTGTGTTTCTGTATATCGGCATCGATGCATATCTGTCGAATGAGAACAGCACATCGTTCTTGCGGAATATGCTTTTGTTTATGTCCTTGTATACTCCAGTGACAGTCAGATCGAGATCCATGTGCATCATGTCTGTAAGCTTCAGACTTCTGCCTAATGCATTTCCTTCGGGGAAAAGAACTTTTGCCAGTCTTTCGGAAATGACGGCTCCGTTTTCAGACTCAAATACCTTGTCCGGATCTCCTTCTGTCAGAGGGAATGTAAAGATATTGAAGAAATTGCCCGATACGGCAGCGGCATCGACGTGCTGCTGGCCCTCTTCGCTTTGAACCGTAATCAGATTCTGGAAGAATGCCTTGCTCCTGCTCTGTACATACCAGCACAGGTCTTCTGTTGCGGGGAGCCCTCTTCCGATCTCCAGAAACTGATCCGGCATCATAGGCGCTTCGAATACATGAGTCAGGCATATCCTGTCCTTGTCCTTGATATCCTTGTCGCAGTTCATATCTTCAACGATATGGCTGCTTAACAGTATCACGAACGCTATGGCGACACTCAATCCAACGATCTCGATTGCAGTGTACAGCTTGTTTCTCGAAAGGAACCTCAAATAGCTTTTCATATGTTAACGTCTTTACAGCCGCTGAACGGCAACCATATCCGTGCCAAATATGATAATCCATTGATTTTGTGTGTGTTAGTAAATTCGGGTAATCGTGTAACTGTAAAGAAACTTTACACTTTTGTAAAGCTGTCTTTTACAGGTTTACAAAAAAATGCTGACCTCAAAGGCCAGCATTTCGATATGATTATGTAATCGGAGATTATCCGAGGATGCCGTATGCGTGGAGGCATGCGTTGATTGCAACTGCTGAGAAGCCGAGAACGATGATCGCTACAACTGCATAGCCGATGTACATGAGTCTCTTTTCCCATACCTTGTTGCTGAGGCCTATGCTCTGGAATGCGCTCCAGAATCCGTGGCAGAGGTGAAGTCCGAGAGCTGCGAACCATACGAGGTAAACCAGAACCCAGATCCAGTTTCCGAATGTCGCGTTGAGGAGGTCGTAAGGATTTGCTGCGTGCTCGCCCTGCCATTCTGCAAGCTGCATGTCAGCCCAGAAGTGGTTGAGGTGGAAAGCTACGATTCCGAGAACCACAACTCCGAGTACAAGCATGTTCTTTGCTGCCCATGACTCAGTCTTTGTCTTGTTTGCAACAGCGTAGCGCTCTGTTCCGCGGGCCTTGTAGTTGCCGTAGGTGAGGATGAGGGCGTAAACGATGTGTACGATGAAGCCTGCTGCAAGCACAGGAACCATGATTGTGATGATAGGGAGAGCCATGAAGTCGCAGCCTGCCTGGAAGAGACCGTCAGCTGCGCCGTACTTTCCTGTGAAAGAGTCAATCACTGAGAAGAAGTTGATTGTCATGTGAAGAAGCATGAAGACGATGAGGAACAGTCCGCTTATACTCATGATAAGCTTCTTGGTAATTGAAGAAAGTGCCATAATAGTTTTATAATCTGTTTTAGTTAATATTCAGTCAGAATAATGTTTTCTAGTATGCAAAGATATATTCTTTCTTGGAAGTTTCATAATAATTCGATACTTTTGTTTGTTGTAAAACATGAAACAATATCGATATGGGAGCATACAGACGCGTTCTTTTGAAATTGAGCGGCGAGAGCCTTGGAGGCCCTGCCGGCAAAGGTATTGACGAGAACTGGCTTGCCGCTTATGCGGAAGAGGTTGCCGAAGCTGTGAAGAACGGCCTTCAGGTAGCTATCGTCATCGGTGGAGGAAATATTTTCCGTGGTCTTCAGGGCGTAGGAAAAGGATTCGACAGAGTGAACGGTGACAAGATGGGCATGCTTGCTACAGTCATCAATTCGCTCGGTCTGGCTATGGCCATCAGGAGCGCCGGCGTAGAGGCGGAGGTGTTCACCGCGACCCCTATGATGCCGGTTGCCCGCTACTACATGAGGGATGATGCCGTCGCAGTGATGGAGAAGGGCGGAGTAGCCCTTATCGCAGGCGGTACAGGAAATCCTTATTTCACAACTGATTCAGGCGCGGCTCTCCGTGCCCTCGAAATCGGAGCGGATGCTCTTCTCAAGGGTACGCGTGTGGACGGCGTCTATACTGCAGACCCTGAAAAGGACCCGACAGCCGTGAAGTATGAGGAACTCAGCTTCGACAAGGCTATAGAAGACCGCCTGAAGGTTATGGACCAGACAGCGTTCGCGCTCTGCCGTGAGGGCAATATGCCTATCATCGTATTCGACATGAATCAGAAAGGCAACCTCACCAAGCTCGTAAAGGGCGAAAAGGTCGGCACATTGGTACATGTATAAAATTTAAAAGACAAATATTATGATTACTAAAGCAAAAGAAATTCTCTCAGGCGCAAAGGGCAAGATGTCCAATGCTGTCAACCACCTCGACGAGGAACTCAAGACATACCGTGCCGGCAAGGCAAACCCTATGGTATTCAACAACGTGTTGGTTGACTACTATGGCAGCCCTACACCGATCCCTCAGGTGGCTTCTGTCACTACTCCTGACGCCAAGACCCTCATGCTTCAGCCATGGGAGAAGAAGATGATCGGACCTATCGAGAAGGCTATCATCGACGCAAACCTCGGCTTCACTCCTTCAAACAACGGTGAAAGCATCCGCTGCGTGGTTCCTGCCCTTACAGAAGAGCGCCGCAGGGAGCTCATGAAGAAGGCAAAGGGTGCCGGTGAGAATGCAAAGGTGAGCGTGCGCAACGCCCGTCGTGACGCTATCGAGCTTCTTAAGAAGGCAAACAAGGACGGAATGCCTGAAGACCTCCAGAAGGAGTACGAGCAGCTTGTACAGAAGGAGACCGACGCTTTCACAAAGAAAGTTGACGAGCTCGTAGCTGCCAAGGAAAAGGAAATGATGACGGTTTAAGGAAAAATTTCTATATTTGTATCCGTTATGGGAACTTATCGATTTAACAGCTTCGGTTTTTATTATTTCTATTTCCAGAAAAGGTAATGGACCGGGCGCTGTTTGTCGTATGATATAGAATCTTCTATGCTGTCCGGTGTTTGCCGGACAGCTTTTTTATTGGAAAAGCAATGACAAGGATAGCGATTCAGGGCATCAAGGGATGCTTTCACGAGCAGGCAGCCTACAAGTTCTACGAGGGCGGCGGCCTTCCGAAACCGGAAGTTGTCGAGTGCTCTTCGTTCGAGGACCTGTACAGAAGGATGGATGAAGGAAAGGCGGATGCGGCAATCATGGCGATAGAGAACACCGTCTCCGGAGGACTCCTGCCTAACTTCGAGCTCCTCCGCAAATACGACCGCAAGATCAAGGGCGAAGTCTTCCTGCGCATCAAGCAGAACCTCATGACTCTGCCTGGCCAGAAGATCGAGGACCTCCGAGAGGTCAGGTCCCATTACATGGCGATAAACCAGACCCGTCCGTACTTCAACGATTATCCGCAGATACGTCTGGTGGAATACGGTGACACGGCGAAAAGCGCCGCAGATATCGTAAAGGAGGGCGTAAAAGGTGTGGGAGCAATCGCATCTGACCTTGCGGCGGAGATATATGGCCTTGAAATCATAGCCGAGAGCATAGAGACGTACAAACAGAATTTCACGAGGTTCCTTGTCTTCGACGATTCCCTTCAGGTCGACAGGTCCAGGATCAACAAGGCTTCGATGTGCTTTACACTGCCCCACAAGCCCGGTTCCCTGACCCATGTCCTGACGATCCTCTCGTTCTACGACATGAACCTTACGAGAATCCAGTCCCTCCCTATCCCGGGACAGGAATGGCAGTATTTCTTCTATGTGGATATAAAGTTTGACGATTATGCCAGATACGAGCAGGCGCTCTCGGCGGTGAAGCCTCTGATGACCGACCTGAACATTCTGGGAGAATACGAAGCAGCTGTTTAAGTTATCATGAATATAGGAATTATAGGTTTGGGTCTCATAGGAGGCTCGATGGCGATAGACCTCAGGAGGAAGGGATATGCCTCCAGGATACTGGGAGTGGAGAACGACCCGGTAAATGCGTCGGCGGCGGAACATATTGGCCTGGTCGATGCTGTGACTTCGATAGAAGAGTGCGTGGCAGAAAGCGATGTCATCATAGTTTCCGTGCCTGTCGGCGCGGCTCTGAAGATCGTTCCACAGGTGCTTGACATCATGTCCGGGCTTTACCCGGAAGGAGGTTGCAGCAAGGTCCTGATGGACGTATGCTCGACCAAGGAAAGCCTTGCTGCGGCTGTGAAGTACCATCCGATGCGCAAGTGCTATGTCGCTTCCCACCCGATGTCCGGAACGGAATACAGCGGCCCGTGGGCGGCCATCCCGGGCCTCTTCGACGGCCGTGCATGCATCATCTGCGATTTCAGCGAGTCGTCTCCGAAGGCGGTCCGTACCGTCGAGGACATCTACAGCGTGCTGAACATGAGGGTGGTATATATGAATTCATCCAGCCACGATGTCCACACTGCATATGTTTCCCATTTCTCCCATGTGATTTCATTCGCTCTTGCCCTGACGGTGCTGGAGAAGGAAAAGGACGAGAAGCATATCTTCGACCTTGCTTCAGGAGGATTCTCTTCTACCGTCCGTCTGGCAAAGAGCAGCGCCGACATGTGGACCCCTATCCTGATGCAGAACAGGGAAAATGTTCTCCATGTCATGGAGACGTATACCGGCATGCTGGATGCATTCCGAAAGGCAATGGAAGATGCTGATGAAGAGGCCATCAGGAAGCTGATTCAGGATGCCAACAAAATAAGAAGAATCATAAGATAATCATACTAAAAACATAACATCATGAGTGACAAGAAACTGGATATAGTGCCATTGGGCGAATGGGGAATGTTCACTGACCCGCAGCCAAGCGTTGTGGCAGGTCCTTGCAGCGCAGAGTCGGAAGAGCAGGTGATGGAGACTGCAAAGGGGCTCAAGGAAATGGGAATCAATGTTTTCCGTGCGGGAATATGGAAGCCCAGAACCCATCCGGGATGTTTTGAAGGCATCGGTGTACCTGGTCTGAAATGGCTCCAGAAGGTACAGAAGGAATACGGACTGAAAGTCGCTACGGAGGTCGCAAGCGAGAAACATGTCGCCGAGTGTCTCAAGCATGGAGTGGACATGGTCTGGATAGGTGCCAGGACTACTGCCAATCCTTTCCTTGTCCAGGAGATCGCCGACGCCCTCAAGGGCACTGATATTCCAGTGCTGGTAAAAAATCCTGTAAATCCTGATCTGGAACTCTGGATCGGTGCCATGGAACGCCTCAACAGGGCAGGCATCCGTAAGCTTGGAGTGATCCATAGAGGTTTTTCGACTTTCGACAAGATCAGGTACCGCAACGACCCGCATTGGGATATAGCCATCGAGATGCGCAGCCGCTATCCGGAGCTTCCTTTCTTCGTGGACCCGAGCCATATGGGCGGAAGCAGGGATTATATCCATGAGATATCGCAGAGATCTCTCGACCTGGGATTCGAAGGTCTCATGATCGAGTCCCACTGCAATCCTTCAGTCGCGCTCAGCGACTCGAAGCAGCAGCTGACTCCTCCCCAGCTCAAGGACCTTCTTTACAACCAGATATGCGTCAGGGAGTCGGACTCTGATTCCAAGGAGTGGAGGGAGAATATCGACCAGCTTCGCGCCAAGATAGACGTGATCGATGAAAACATCATCTATGCCCTCGGCACAAGACTCAAGGTGAGCCGTCAGATCGGTGAATACAAGAAAAACAACAATGTCGCTATCGTCCAGGCTGTCAGATGGGACTCTCTTATGGCCAAGGTCGTGGAAAAGGGATACGAAAACGGTCTGTCGGAAAAATTCCTGACAGATGTTTTCAATGCCATCCATGAAGCCTCAGTAGAGGTTCAGAACGAGATCATTTCAGGTAAGAGTTCAGAACAGTAGCGAATTCCTCCTGTTCCTGCTCCGAGAAGAAGTTCACCTTGATCGGAGCATAGAACAGCCTTTGCTTAAGATTGTCAGGGATCGTCTTGCAGTCGCGGATTCTCTGGCAATCTTTTTCTGTTGTCATGACTACAGATGTCGGGAATGCCCGTGCAGCACTGTATATTGTCGAGATGTCTGCCTTCGTGAACTTGTGGTGGTCCGGAAAGTCGAAGTGGCGGACTATCTTATAGTTTCCGCTGAGATAGTTTCGTAGAGGCTTGTCGTTGGCTATGCCTGAGAACAGGATAAGCCTCTGGGTGTACAGGTAGCGAGGGTCTCCTTCCGGAAAAACGGCCTGGGACTGGTCATATCCGATGGTCGTGAAGAATATGTGCTGGTCCTTTCTGATTCCGAGGGCTTCAGTCCATTTGCTTCTTTCCCATGCATCGAGATATGTCGGGCATTTAGATACGATGACGATATCGGCGGCCTTTATGCGCTCGGGCAGGTCTCGCAGCTTGCCCAGAGGCATGAGATGGTCCTTGAATGTAGGCCTGCTGTAATCCACCAGCACTATTGACACTGTCGGCTTCAACGCCCTGTGCTGGAATGCGTCGTCAAGAATAATCAGCTCCGATTCCGGGAACTCCTTGTGCAGGCACTTGCGGGCCTTCTTTGATGTCTGGACCAGTCCGGGGTCGCATAGGAAGGTGCATCCTTCCTTGCGGGACTTGTCGACGGCGACCGTGATGAACGGAAACTTCCTTTTCATCTGGAGAGGCTCGTCTCCATACTCTTTTGCCGTTCCGTCTGCCATCACCTGCTGGAATCCTCTGGTCTTGCGCTTGTATCCTCTGGAAAGGACGGCAATATTCCTTGCTCCCCAGTCCACATCCTGCAGCAAGGTCCTCAGAATCATCTCGGTGTGCGGAGTCTTTCCCGTGCCTCCGACGGTTATGTTTCCGACGCAGATGGTGGGTACAGGTGCGGTATGGGACTTCTTCAGCCCATGGTCATACATGAAATGCCTGGCCTTCAGGGTCAGCCAGTATGGAAACAGCAGTATCTTATCTATCATATCTATACATTATATACATTCCCGGCATCGGGAGCGTCGAATCCTCCCCATCGTTCCGAAATGTAGTCCAAAGTCGCGAAAAGTTCCGCAGGGTCGTTCAAGGTAACCAGTTTCAGCCTTGTCTCCTTGAAGTCAGGCAGTCCCTTGAAATAGCAGGACAGATGCCTGCGCATCTCCAGGATTCCGACGCGGTCGCCCTTTATCTCGAGCGACTTGGCCAGATGCCTCTTGGCCAGAGCCACCCTGTCCACCACGCTCATCTGCGGCAGCAGCTCTCCGGTCTGGAGGTAGTGCCTTATTTCCTTGAATATCCACGGATGCCCGTATGTTGCGCGTCCGATCATCATGGCGTCGACTCCGTAGCGGTCGAAATATTCCTTTGCCTTCTGCGGAGAGTTTATGTCTCCGTTGCCGATTATCGGTATGTGCATGCGCGGGTTCTCCTTGACCTTCCCGATGAGGGTCCAGTCAGCCTCTCCCGTATACATCTGGCATCTGGTGCGTCCATGGATTGTAAGGGCCTTTATGCCCACATCCTGCAGCCTTTCGGCCAGTTCCACTATGATCTTCGAGTCCTCGTCCCATCCGAGACGTGTCTTGACAGTCACCGGAAGTTTCACTGCCTCAACGACCTGCCTGGTTATCTCGACCATCTTGTCCGGCTCGCGCATCATTCCCGATCCGGCTCCGCGCCTTGCGATCTTGTTTACCGGGCAGCCGAAATTGATGTCCACGAGATCGGCGCCATGCCCTCCTGCAATCTCTGCCGCCTGTTCTGCCATCTTGGCCGCATCGACCATGGCCTCAGGTATGTTTCCATATATCTGGATGCCGATAGGGGCTTCGTAGTCATATGTGACCAGCTTTTCCAGAGACTTTCGGGCGTCGCGGATCAGCCCGTCCGAAGATATGAATTCGGTATACATCATATCCGCACCGAACTCCTTGCATATGAAACGGAAGGATGCGTCTGTCACATCCTCCATCGGCGCAAGGAAAAGCGGCCTGTCTCCTAACTCTATGTCACCTATTCTCATACAATGATATGTTTCCCGGATCTTCGTCGTCATTCCCGGCTCGACCGGGAATCCCAAAACGACAAAAGTACGAATAAATTTACATATTTTCATGGATTTTGTACCTTTGCATCTGATAAAACGAAAACATAATGGCAAAGATCAAGACTATAGGCGTGCTTACGTCAGGCGGCGATGCACCAGGAATGAATGCGGCCATCAGGGCCGTGACACGTGCTGCGATTTATAACGGCTGGAAGGTCAAGGGAATATACAGGGGCTGGGAAGGCCTTATCAACAATGAGATAAAGGACTTCACGTCCGAAAGCGTCAGCGGAACCATCAACCGTGGCGGAACCATTCTCCGCACCGCGCGCAGCAAGGGCTTCATGGATGAAGCCGGCCGCGCGAAGGCATACGAGAACATGAAGGCGCATGCAATCGATGCCTTGATCGTCATCGGAGGCAACGGCTCCCTTGCTGGAGCGCAGGCTATTGCAGCCGAGCATGACATCCCATGTGTCGGACTTCCCGGAACCATCGACAATGACCTCTACGGTACCGATACCACCATCGGCTATGATACAGCCCTGAATACGATCATGGAATGTGTCGACAAGATCCGCGACACCGCCAACTCCCACAACCGCATCTTCTTCGTTGAGGTGATGGGACGCGATGCCGGCTTCCTCGCCCAGAATGCGGCCATCGCCACAGGTGCGGAGGCTGCGATCATACCGGAGGACCAGACAAATGTCGACCAGCTTGCCTCTTTCATCGGCCGCGGTGTCCGCAAGAGCAAGAACAGCTCGATTGTCCTCGTTTCCGAAAGTAAGAAGGACGGCACGGGCGGAGCTCAGTATTATGCCGACCGTCTGGTTCACGAGTACCCTGAATATGAGGCGCGCGTGACCATTCTCGGCCACCTCCAGAGAGGCGGAATCCCGACAGCAAATGACCGTATCCTTGCAAGTCGCATGGGTGTGGCTGCGATCGAAGCCCTCAAGGACGGACAGCGCAACGTCATGATCGGCGTAAAGAACGACCAGATCGTTTATGTACCTTTCAACAAGGCCATCCGCATCGACAAACCGATCGACAGAGAGCTCATCAACGTATTGAACGTGCTGTCGATCTAAACAGTAAGACAGATAGAACCCGTGGCTGAATGCCTGCCAGTCTGGAACAGAGATTTTTATAACCGGCTGGTTGTCAATGCGTTTAAGAAACAGAGCGTGCCAAACCCTCTCTTTAAAGAATGGGTCTGGCACACTCTGTTTTTATAACACATTGATATCTGATACCTTGCAAAAACCGCCGTGCTTGACTACCTTTGCGATAGGTTTATTCAATCCTGAAAAGGAAACTCCGGTTCTCACATGATGGGCAAAATCAGCGCCCGACATGAGTGCTGATGAGGCGTGGAGAGCGTTTAAACCATGGTGGCCGCACATGACGGGTGGTAAAAAGTACCACCATGAGACAGAGGATATACAGCAAAAATATACAACCATGAAATACTTCCGTATGACCTTAGTGACGGTGCTGTCGCTTTTTGCGGCAGCGGCTCTGTCTGCCCAGTCTTATGAATACCCGTTCCGGAATCCCGATCTTCCGGATGAGGAGCGCATAGACAACCTTCTCTCCCTGATGACTCTGGAAGAGAAGATCGCTACGTTTTCGGGTCAAGGCGTCCCTCGTCTGGGAGTTCCGTCTCCAGGAAGTTCGGAGGCTATCCATGGTCTTGTGCGCGGAGGCAGCACTGACCTCGAGGGATTTGTCCGTAATTCGCAGCTGGCGAACGCCAAGGTTCAGCAGAACAACAGGCGCCAGGGTCTGATCCACAGCACCGCATTCCCTCAGGGATACGGTCTCGGAGAGACATGGGACCGCGAGGTTCTTAAGATGGTAGGAGAGGTGATGTCGAACGAGGCACGCTACCATTCGTGGGCCAACGGCTATAATGTCCTCTGCCTGTGGGCTCCGAATGCCGATCTGGGCCGTGACCCGCGCTGGGGCAGGACAGAGGAATGTTTCGGAGAGGATCCTTATCTGGTCGGAGAGCTCGTGGCTTCAGAAGTGAAGGGTATTCAGGGCGATGACCCTAAATACTGGCGCGGAGCTTCTGTGATGAAGCATTTCCTGGCCAACAGCAATGAAGACGGCCGCTGCTTTACCTCGTCAGATTTCGGAGAGGACCTGTTCAGGGATTACTATTCATACGGATTCTGGAAAGGCGTGAAGGAGGGCGGTGCCCGCTCCCTCATGTGTGCGTATAATAAATATAATGGTGTCCCATGCTCTACCCAGGACTTCATACAGGAGATCCTGATCAAGGAGTGGGGTATGGACGGTCAGATCCTTAATGACGGGGGAGCCCTCAAGCAGCTTGTGACCATGCATCATTGGGTGGAAGATGACAAGCAGGCCGTCAAGGTCAGCGTCGAGGCCGGAATTACCAGGATTCTGGATCAGGTGGCCGACGAAATGCTGGCCGCGGTCAATGAAGGTCTTCTGGCGGAGGAAATCATCGACAGGAATGTGAGATTCAATATCCGTACTATGCTTCGTCTGGGTCTGATGGACTCTTCGGATGCGAATCCATATAAGGACATGGGCTTTACCGAGACTCCGTTGTGGGAGACGGAAGAACATAAGGCTAAGGCGCTTCTTGCCGCACGGAAGTCGGTTGTGCTTCTCAAGAATGACGGTGATCTGCTGCCTCTCGACAAGAAGAACGTTAAAAAGATCGCGGTATTCGGAAACAGGGCCGAGGATATCCTCAAGGATTGGTATGGTGCTCTTCCAGCATATTCTGTTTCTCCGCTGGCCGGTATTCAGGAGGCAGTCGAAGGCACTGATGTCGAAGTCAGATTCCAGAAATGGGATTCCGACGGAAAGGCCCAGGAGCTTGCGGAATGGGCCGATGTCGCCATCGTTTGCGTCGGAAACCACCCGAATACGAGCCCTGACTGGAAGTGGGAGAAGATCCAGGCTCCATGGGGTGAGGGTACGGTTGCCGGTGACGGAAGGGAAGCGGTCGACCGCAGGTCGCTCGAGCTTGAAAGCGAGGATCTCATAAAGATGGTATGGAAGTCCAATCCGAATACTGTCGTTGCCCTGATCAGCAGCTTCCCTTATGCGATAGACTGGACTCAGGAGAATGTTCCTGCCATCCTGCATATGACCCAGTGCGGCCAGGAGACCGGAAATGCTCTTGCCGATGTGATCTTCGGAGATTACAATCCTGCAGGCAGAACCACCCAGACCTGGGTACGCGACATCCTGGAACTTCCGAACATGATGGATTACGACATCCGCAACGGACGTACATATATGTATTATAAGGGAGAGCCCCTGTATCCTTTCGGCCACGGCCTGAGCTATACTTCGTTTGATTACTCAGGTCTCAAGGTCCGTCGCGAAGAAGAAGGAGTCCGTATTTCATTCAATCTGAAGAATACAGGCGGACGCGACGGCGAGGAAGTCGTGCAGGTGTATGCCAGATTTGCGGGAGATGATGCCGCGAGGCGCCTGCGCGGATTCGACAGGGTCGCTGTCCGTGCGGGAGAAAAGACAAAGGTTGAGATATTCATCCCTGAAGAGGACCTTAAGCTGTGGGATCTTGAAGACCATTCCTTCGCTCTTCCTCGAGGAGAATGTCTGTTCGAAGTGGGTGCATCTTCTGCTGATATAAGGCTCGAATCGTCCCTGAAATTGTGATTTTTCGGAAAATTTGGTCAATCCGAAAATTATTTCTATCTTTGCGCCCCCTATGTAGTGTAGGGATCGCAAAGTTTTTTTTATTAAGTATTAACCATTTAAAAGTACAAGATGGACACACAGAGCTACAAAACGGTATCCCTCAAGGCAGGTGATATCAAGAAGGAGTGGGTTGTGATCGATGCTACCGACTTGGTGGTAGGCCGTCTTGCTGCCAGACTTGCGCTCGTTCTTCGCGGTAAGAACAAGCCTTCTTTCACTCCGCACATGGACTGCGGTGACAATGTCATCGTGATCAACGCGGACAAGGTTAGATTCACTGGTAAGAAGATGACCGACAAGGTGTACGTTCGCTATACTGGACATCCAGGCGGCCAGCGTTTCACTACTCCAAAGGAGGTTATGGCAAAGAAGCCTACTGAAGTCTTAAGGATGGCAGTAAAGGGTATGCTTCCTAAGAATCGTCTTGGTTCGAAACTCATCAACAATCTGCACCTTTATGCAGGTGGCGAGCATCCGCACCAGGCACAGAACCCTAGAACAATCACTTTAAACGAAATTTAAGCAGAGCATGAAAGTAGTAAACGCCCTTGGAAGACGTAAATCAGCAGTCGCTCGCGTTTATGTTGTGCCTGGTAAAGGTAACATCGTGATCAACGG
>JAFQAT010000001.1 GCA_017399865.1 Bacteroidales bacterium
ACTCTAATGGAGAGTATGATATTGCACTTCCGGCAAACGAATGGAATCATGTCGCCATTTCATTCAATAAGCGAGCATGGAAGGTTTATTTTAACGGTATCCGCGTGGTAAATGTCCCGAATGTCCTTGCGCCTCCGGGATGGTTGCTGTTTCAATTGACCAATGGAAACGGTGATACCTATATTACCAATCTCCGCATCGCCAAAGGAGCCGTACCTCTCTACGACCGTATGATGTCTGACGGAAAGTTCATCACCTACGGTATCACCTTCGATGTCGGAAAATCTACAATCAAGCCGGAATCCATGGGAGAGATCAACCGCATCGTGCAGCTGATGACGGAAAACCCTGACCTTAAGTTCTCTGTCGAGGGTCATACCGACAGCACCGGAAATGCCGCCTCCAACCAGACCCTCAGCGAGCAGCGTTCACAGGCTATCGTTGACAAGCTCGTCGAACTCGGTATAGCGAAAGACCGCCTCACCGCTGTCGGAAAAGGACAGAACAACCCTATCGCCGACAATACCACAGATGAAGGTCGTGCGAAGAACCGTCGTGTCGAATTCGTAAAGATGTAATCCTATGAAAAGAATAATCACACTCATGTCGCTGCTTGCAGTTCTTGCAGCGGCATCCCCTGACATATCCGCCCAAGGGTTCCTGAAGAAGCTTAAGGACAAGGCGGAAAACGCCGTAGGAGGCGCATTGATGAAGACTTTGGGTCTCGAAGATTCCGGGACTTCGGAAAATCAGACCGTGGTGCAGGAGAGTCCTGCCGGGCCGGAAAGTCCGCTGGGGCCTGTTAGTGCTTCGGACCAGATTCCGAAACTCCGCGTGAGTTCGGTCGTATGGGAGAGCGAAGTCGTTCCGAGCCGTGCAACCGATGTGTACGGACTTATCGATGACCTGCCTCCGTTTCCGACTGCGGAACAGATCGCGGAATTTGACGCTTCTGCCCATCGGGCATATTACGACAGGATAGCTGCGGTGAACATGAGGGTCAACGAACTGGACGAACAGTTGTCCTGCAGTGATGACGAGATGATTGCCGCCAGAGATGAACTGATGAAGGACCTTGCCGATCTGTTCGGACTTACCGAAGCTGAGATGAAAATGCTGGACGATCCTGACATCTCCGCAGCGGAGCAGGAGCGTCTGGAGCAGAAAATGATCGACCACATGATGGGAGGGGCTGACCTGGACTCCATGACCTCGAAGGCGGAGTCTTCCCAGGCCCGTATGGCGGAAATCAACAAGGAGCTGGAAGTGTATGAAAAGAAGGCGGAGAAGGGTACCCTGACCGAAGCGGAGCAGCAGAGGATGATGGAGCTTCAGCAGGAGATGATGGCCATGACTCAAGATCTCATGGGAGGAATGGGCAATATCATGTCGACTATGTCGAAGGCATCCGAAATCACCTCTAAGGTAGATGCACAGCAGACCCGTTTCCAGAACGCATTGAAACAATATACAGACAAGGTCAAGGCTGTCAGGCAGAATGAGGAAGGCGTAGTCAAGACCTGCGTAGAGATCGCGGCCGAATATGAGGAAAATCTTAAGACTATCTATAATCAGATATACCGTACATCGGATGCTGATAGTGTGAGGATCCTGTATGACCAGGCCGACGGCATGATGAAGAATTACCGTCTGCGTGCGGCAAAGGTATGGCTCCAGGGACTTCAGCTGCGTTTTGACAACACCGTCAAGCTCATCCCGGAGGCACAGAAGGTCTATGGGGATATGGCGTCAAACGGTATGATCCCGCAATGTGCGGTAAGCAGGGCTCCGTTGAACCTTGTCACCGAATGTGCGGATATCCTGAACGAGGCATACGCCGACTTCCCGCAGCCGGAGGTGCTTCCGGTCGAGATGGAAGTGATATCCGTACTTGATGAAAATGAGACGCTTCTGCGCGCAGAAAGCGGTTTCCCTCGCGGATTCAGCCCGTCTTCAGGTGGCGGTGACATCAAGGATGAATTCATCACAGGCAGCCGTTTCCTTGTATGGAATGAAAAGGAAGAGTCTTATTACAAGATAGAGAACGGCAGCCGTGTGAAGCTTTCGGGAGAAGGTCCGTTTGATTTCTGCAACGAAACTCCGAAGCCGGACGAAAGCGTGTATGGGGACATCCCTCACCGAAGCGGAAGCCGCAAGGCGACATACACCCGTAGCGGCAGTCTTGTCCTTCACGACGGAACCCACCTCTATCCGATGTTCATGCGTCGTCACTCCGACAGGCTTGAGTTCGTCATCTACAGTCATGTTCCGGGAACGGACAAGGAAGGATTCATGAAATGTACATACAGACTCTGATACGTGTACTGTCGCTGATGTGCGGTATGGCTGCAGTTTCAGCCACGCAGCCATACCGCCGTCAGTTCGATGATGAATGGAAGAAGGCGGAAGAGACTGTCTGTCTTGACCGTGAAACCTGGCATGATGTCTTTGCGAGCCTTGATGCAGATCCGAGGATATGTGAAGCCATCGTCTTTCCCGAGATCCTCCGCTGGTCGAAACTCAGGGACATGTTCGAACAGGCGGCCTTGAAGGACCGTTATGTCAGGGAAGGAGCGGCAGGAGCGGACTTTTCCATCGGACTTTTCCAGATGAAGCCCTCGTTTGCCGAGAAGGTGGAGGAAGCATGGATGAAAAGCCCCATGTGCCGCGAATACGGTCTGTACTTCGACCTTATGGATACACAGGAAGCACGGCGGAGAAGGATAGAGAGGCTTTCCGACGAGAGATGGCAATGCGTCTATCTTGCGGTGTTCGTCAGACTTCTGGAAGAACGCGAACCCTCGCTTTCAGCAATTCCTGCAACAGATCTCGTGAGACTCCTCGCTACGGCCTATAACCGCGATTTCGAAGCTTCACCGGATTCTCTCCGCAAGTGGTCGTCAGACCGCACCTTCCATCTTGAAATCCTTCCGACCAGAAATACAAAGTACTGTTCCTATGCAGATATAGCTCTGGAATGGTATGAATACATTAACCGATAAATTAAGAAGATCATGAAGAAGTTATTTTCAATCGCAGTCATTTTACTGGCGTTCGTCGTACAGTCTTATGCGCAGAATGCCTATTATCTTTTCGAAGAAGGAGCGGAACTTACCATCGCGAACACTGATGCGAAGGGCAAGCACACCGGCTATTCCACTCTTACTGTGAAAGAGGTTACAGGTAGCCGCTCCAACTGTACGGTAAAATATGAGAGCATGGTGTATGACAAGAAGATGACTCCGATGCTGGCCTCTCCTGTCATTCAGGAATTCACGGTCAGGAACGATGTCGTGACCTTCGATCCTCAATCGATGGCCGGACAGTTGATGGCCGGTATGCAGGTAAGTGTTGAAGGCACTCCGTTCAGCCTCCCTTCAAGCGCCAAGGTCGGAGACACTTTTCCGGATTATAACATAGTGATGAACATAGCTGGAATGAAGACTACGTCATCTGTGACGGGTCAGCAGGTTGTAGCTGTCGAGACTTTGGATGTGGACGGCAGATCCATCGAATGTGTAGTAGTGGAACAGACCACCTCGACCAAGGTTCTTGGAATGAACCAGTCCGGCAGACAGAAGACATGGTACGGCAAGGGATACGGTTCCGTGAAGATGGAGACATACAACGCCAAAGGCAAACTCGTTTCCGGAAACATCCTTGTCGGAGTAAAAGGCATGTAAAGTATAACCATTGAATTGACAGTTGCAGGATTTCTTTTTGCGAGGGTATCAAGTGCATTTTCAAGGGGAAACTGCGCTTGATACCCTGAATTTTCGGGGTACCGAGAGCATTTTTATACCAAAAGTGCGCTTGATACCTTACATATCGCTATCTTTGGCGAAACAAATGATATATGAAATCGAGAATTCTTATGACCCTTGTTGCGGTCTTCTTCACAACTGCCTGTCAGAATGTTGATTATGAAAGCTACACCGACACCATCGAGGTCAACGGCGTGAGCCTTTTCTATGCTGCGGAAGGTGCCGGCAAGCCGGTGATCCTGCTCCATGGAAACGGAGGAAGCCACAACGACTTCGAGACGACCCATCGCGAGCTGGCGCAGGCCGGCTATATGGTCTATGCCCTCGATTCCAGGGGCCAGGGAGCCAATCCTCGTCTGGACGAATACCATTACAAGGACATGGCGTCCGATGTATATGAATTCATAAAGGCGAAGGGGCTGGAGAAGCCGGCTGTATTCGGCTTCAGCGACGGCGGCAACATCGCCCTCCAGCTCGAGGTCATGTATCCCGGCACCCTCGGTGCGATAGTGACAGGAGGTGCGAACATCTTTGTAGAGAATTCTCTGATTCCTTCCTTTGCCGATGACTTTCTGGCGGTTCCGTCCGACAATCCGCTCACCAGGATGATGCAGGTCGAGCCGACGATGACTCCGGAAGACATGCATGGGATAGCATGCCCTGCCCTCATAATGTCGGGGGAGCATGATCTCATCCGTCAGGAACATACTCAGATGATCGGCAGCAACATTCCGGATGGTGAAGCGCGTATAATACCCGGTGAGGACCATGGCTCATATATCTGCAACAGTCCGAAACTTTCGCCTATCCTCCTGGATTTCTTTGACAGGATAGGGTATTAGTCATGGCGAAACCGTCCGTAAAGTCATTCCAGGACCCCGAAATAGGGGAGGTGACGTTCCGGAAAAGCGTCAGAAGCAGGAGCATCAGCATCCGTGTCCATCCTGTGAAAGGGGTGAGCGTGTCCGTGCCTTACATCGTTCCTTACTCTGTCGCCCAGGCGTTTTTCATTTCCAGAAGGAACTGGGTCATCGCCACCATGGCAAGGCAGAAGGAGAAGTACAAGGATGTGGTCATGCCGACGCCGGAGGAGATCGAGGCCTTGCGCCGCCAGGCGAAGGCCGAGCTGCCTCCGCGCCTGGCGGAGCTTGCCGCGCGGTACGGATTCTCCTATAACCGCGTGGCCATCAAGCACAATGCATCCAACTGGGGAAGCTGTTCGGCGAAATCAAACATCAATCTGAATCTCAATATTGTACGTCTGCCCAAGGTTCTTCAGGATTATGTCCTCCTTCATGAACTCTGCCATCTGCGCCATCAGGACCACGGCCACGCCTTCCATCTTCTTCTGGAAAACGTGCTGATAGACAATATCCTGAAGCTGATGGACGCCGGAGACGCATACGCGGCCGGCCTTGCCCGAAAGGCAGCGGCCAGCCGCGCGAAATATCCCATGGACCACGTCCTTACCCGGGAGATAAAGACCTTCAGGCTCGTTTAGGACTATTTTACGAATAACTCGATTTCCGTGGATTCGATGCCGTCCAGGGTGACGGCCTTGTCGATCAGTCTGCCGATCGTCTGGTTCTCTTCCTCCTTGGCCTTTATCAGGGCTTCAAAGTTGCTCTGGTACTTCTTCAGGATTTCTCCGGATTCCTTGAGCGCAAGCCTCCATTCCCTGATCTTGAACGGATCCATGTCCAGCAGTCCTGCAAGCGCCGCCGTCCTTGATACGGTAAGGGTGGCGAAATAGAACTTGTATCCCTTGGCTATGCTTATGATCTGCTTGTTGCGCTCGACCAGCGACAGATAGCTGAACTTTTCTCCTGTCGGCGACTGAAGCCTGAACGAACGCCATGTCTGTCCGTCATCTGCAGCAACCTGTCTGCATACGGTAAGGTATTGCTCGGACATAAGGTTTTCGATGAACTCGTCGAACATGGTCATGTTGTCATTGAACATCTTCTTATAATCGCTGATGTTGCCGTTAGGATATGAGTCCGGCCATTCCATCTCGATCATTTCAGGAAGCCCGTTCCTGTAATTGATATCGAACGGTCCGGCATCTGTGAGGATATTAGGCTTGCTGTCGCGTTCCCTGACGTTCGGAGCAGACAGCGTGAAGAGTGAATTGCTCTTGCTCAGCTTGAGGTCGTAGAATATGAACTGTCCGGAACCCGAGCCTCCACATTCGAGCCAGAACATGAGCTGGTGGCATTTGTTGATAGGTACGGTATATGTCGTCGGTTCCATCTTGTCATGTATCTGGATTTCGGCCACTACTTCCTTGTCCGCACCGATGAGAAGCGTCTCCATCGGGTCCTGCTTCAAGTCGATCGTGTCGATGGTATTGTGAGGCAGGCGGCATGCGACGGTGAATGTCAGCACGTCATACTGTCCCCATGTGTTGAATGCAGCGCATGACGACTCATGGGCGGTTCCTCCGGCCGCCAGCATGAGCAGGGCGCCGAAAGAAGACACTGCTGAAACGGAAACGCCTCCGGCAGAGCCGATCATCACCGATGATCCGAGCATCGGAGCCATCATTCCGGCATCAGGATTTGACAACGGACCCATCTCAAGGTCGAAATGCACGCTTGTCTTCAGAAGGAAGCCCTTGTTGATGCGTTCGCCGTTCGGCATGGAGAAGTATTCCTTCTTGACCGTTCCGTCGAATAGCTTCTTGACGTCCATTGCGGAACTTACATAATGGATGTATGGAAGGTTCAGGTCGATGAGATCGATCTGATCAGGAAATTCCGGTACAGGATGGGTGAACAGTCCGTGGTCAAGCTTAGGCTCGCCTCTATATACGACCATGTCTGCAAGTCCGAAGGCCGGGTGGCTCATGCTGGACATTCCGACTTTTTCGAACTTCAGCACCTTGCATTTATTTATAGGCACAAGGTATGCCTGGTTAGGGTCTGTAGCTACCAGCTCCACCTGAAGCACAAGTTCGTCATCTGCATATACCCTCAGCCAGTCGTTCTTCAGGACGCCGCAGATACCGACCCATCCGGTCGTGAAGCTGACGTAGTCGAACTCTCCGCCAAGGTTGAAAAGGCAATGGGCACCGGTGTTGTTGTTGAAGAAATTACTGGACGACTGAAGTACGATGCCCTCGCTGAATTTGACACCTCCCATTGAAAAAGTCACGTACTGCGATTTGTCGTCAAAGACAGCCTTCTTGCGTGATGTGCCTCCACCGAATGCGAACGGAGGTATGTTGCTGACCAGCTTGCATTGGTCAGGAAGGCTTTTCAGATACTCCGGTGCGGCTGTCAGCGTCTCTACGGGCTCGTCATAGACCTCTCCGATCGTCTCGTCTGTGTATCCTTCCGGATATACCATGATTTCTGCTATGCCGATGTCCAGCGAACCTTCAGCCTGCTCGGTCTTGAAACGGAGGGAATGGCATCCTGCTATGTTCAGCGTGACATCCTGGGCGAGTTCGCCCTCTATGATCTCCTTCTCATATATGATCTTTCTGTCCGCTTCTATTGTCAGCCATCCGCGTCCGATGGTACCGTCATCGGTATCGATGGGACCGACAGTGAGCTTCATCCTGTCATACAAGCCACCGAGGTTGAAGTATGTGAAGTTCTCCCGGTTTCCTATCAGTGCCATCTCGGTGTTGCACCAGAGTCCGTTCTTATAGACCTTGCCGCTGAGCCTTATCTCTCCTTCTTCCGCCTCCTCATAATAGATGCCTCTATCGTGGAAGGCCTCATTGGTTGAAAATACCTTGTGGCCCTTGTTTGCCGGCATAAGGTCCCGGCACAGCATGGTCGGCTTTGGCTCACCTTCGGTAAGCCTGTCCATGCATCGCGGGGTCTGCCCTTCCTTCCATAGCGCAGGCATGGCGATACCGTAATCGACCTCCGTGCTGGCCAGGCTGAAACGCAGCTTATGCACCCCACTTACATCCAGAGTCATGTAACAGTTGCCGTCATCGGATGATATTATCCTGTCGATGACCCTCTTGCCGTCGGCATAAACGACCATGATTCCTCTGCGGTCCGGTGCCTGTGTAGGAGACGGTATGCCGTAGATGAATGAGAGAGTCTCGTACTTGCCTTCCAGGTCATACTCGATGTATCCGTATTCCTTGCGGTCAAGACTTGAATAAGAGCCGACTTCAAATCCTTTGGCGTATTCCACGCCTCCAAGGACGAAAGGACCGTGGCGGTCTTCGTTGGTGTTATAGCTTCTGAACTGTTCTGTCGGTGTCAGGCTTGTCAGCCATACGGGAGTGTCGTTCTGTCCATGAAGGGAAAGAACGGCAGTTATGATAGATAACAGCGTGATTGCCAAGCGTTTCATGATGTTGTATAAATGGTTGCAACAAAGATAATAATAATTCCCTTATATCTTTCTACCTTTCCATCTTCCGCTTCTCATGTACAGCCAGCTGCATAGGAGGAGCATTCCGGCGTAGACATGTTCCGCTGTCCAGCAGACAGCGACGTCCAGCTTGAGGATGCCGATTATGACCGTGCAATAGACCATATAGACCACGAGGGCTACCATCTCAAGCTTGAAGGCTGTCTTGGTGCTTCCGGTTCCGGACACTGCCTGGAAGAAGACCTGTCCTCCAACGTTCAGAAAATAGGAGGAGCACATTACGATCATTGCCGGAACAGAGGCGATTATCAGATCCGGGATGTCGGTGTATATCCGTGCTATCGCTTCCGGGAAGAGGCAGAAGACTATTATCATGATGCTTACCAGACCGTAGGACAGCTTCAGGATGCGCTTTACAAGAGACATTACCTTTTCAGGGTGTCCTTCTCCTATTATGTTGCTGACCAGGGTGCTGCATGTGGCAGAGAATGCCTGCAGGACGACCCAGATCAGTCCGGATACGCTTCGGGTTATGTTCGAGATGGCCAGAGCCCTTTCTCCGAGATGCTCGATGTACAGGAAGAAGATGAACCAGGTAGATATGGATATCGTGTTCTGTATCATGGTCCAGGAACATACAGGCATCATGCCCTTGAGCTCGGCGGCATCAAACCTTGCCGCCTTGTCGAGGCCATATTTATTCCTGTCACATCTTACTGCGGTATAGACCACGAAGAATATGAGTGACACGAGTTCCGCGAGGCTTGATCCTATTGCGGCTCCTGTTATGCCCAATGCCGGGCAGCCGAATTTTCCGAATATCAGGATCCAGTTGAAGACGATGTTGGAGAGTACCATCACCACGGAGTTGAGTGTCAGGGTCCTGGTCTGTGTCGTGCCCACATAGAATGCACGGAACATCGCTGTGATGAAGGCGAACACCATGCCCGGCAGACGCCATCTGACGTAGCTCAATGCTGCTTCGTAAATGGCCTGGGATGAGACCATGAGCTTCATCAAGTAAGGCGAGAAGAGTTCCGAAAGGACAATGATGACCCCTGCGAGTCCCAATACGAAGTAGAGGCCGTTCCAGAATATCTTTCCGGTCTCTCGGAAATTTCCTTCACCGTTTCGTCTTCCGATAATGATCTGCGCTCCTAGACTGAATCCGAAGCCGATCATGAACAGGACCATATAATATACGATGGCGATGGCTGAAGCACCGAGTTCGATCTCTCCGACCCTTCCGAGGAAGGCCGTGTCGGTCAGACCGATCATCTGCTCCATCACCAGGCTTATCAGGATGGGATATGCCACCCTCCATATGTTCCTGTATGAATATGTTCCTGCTGTCCTTGCTTTCATCGATTCGTCTAATAGCCTGATTAGTATGTCATTACATTAAATCGCCTGCTCCATTTGACGCAGGCGATTTAGCGTAATTTGCTGGTTTTTAGTGGTTTGTGACGCTTGGGCCTGCGAGTGCTTCAACCGCCTGTTCGACGGTCAGTGCGTCTTCGACGCGGAATATGCCGCTGCGGCTTCGCTGGAGACTGTCCAGATGGGCTCCGCTTCCGAGGGCCTCGCCGAGGTCACGGGCGAATGCGCGGACGTATGTTCCCTTGCTGCATGCCATCCTTACGACTGCACGTGGCAGTCCGAGATTCGAGTTGTCAGTGACGTTTATCCTGCTTGATGCAGATGCACCTCCGGCAGCAGCGGTATGGAAAACGACCCCTCCCGCTCCTTCGGAGCAGGCCCCTCCCCCTGCGGCCAGGGGGGTAGCACGGTTTTCCATACCGCTGCCACCGAAGGTCCCTGGTTCAAAACCGACCAGTTCCAACTCCGTGATATTGATTCTGGACACCCTTAACAACTCTTTTGCTGCTGCGTCAATGTCCGTTCCAATGTATGAACTATGGGACAAATGTGATGCAGATGACATGCCACCCCCGGCTAGGGGGATAGTCCTCGAAGAGGACAGGGGGTCATCGGAATCACTTTGCCCCATAGTTCCATATAACTTCCTGGCCAGCTCATATGCTCGCACCCCGTCCACCGACTTGGCGCTGAAGAGGGGGGCGACTTGGTCCTGCTCTCCGATGAAATCCGGAAGAACAGCCTCTACTGCCTCTGCGGTGATATGCTCGTGCGGGAAGAATCTGTCGATCTCCTTCTCCAGGTCATATGAGGGAGTCGTGGCACCGAAGGTGATGCCGGCGACGTACTCCTTGTCGTGAGTCTGAAGGGTCTCGGCGAGCTTTGTCGCCTTGCCGATGCATACAAGTAGCACGCCAGTCGCCAGTGGATCAAGCGTGCCGGCATGTCCGACCTTGAGATTCTTCTTGCCGAAATGACGGATAGCGGCGAACTTGACCTTTCTGATCACGTCCGCCGATGTCCATCTGTATGGTTTGTCGATAGGGATTATTATCCCTTCCGGATAGTCCTCTATGTTTCTGCTCAGAGGAGAAGAATCCGGTCTTAATATCAATGCTTCCAAATCGTATTATTTACAAGGCATCTTGTCGATGCGTGTCTGGTGGCGGCCTCCTTCGAAGGTCTCGCCGAGCCATGCATCTGTAATCTCTACAACTGTTTCATATGGGATGAACCTTGCCGGCATCACAAGCACGTTAGCGTTGTTGTGCTGTTTGATGAGGCGACCTATCTCCGGAGTCCAGCAGAGTCCGGCGCGGATTCCCTGGTGCTTGTTGAGGGTGATGCCTATGCCGTTGCCGGTTCCGCAGAAAGCGATGCCGAGGTCTACCTTTCCGCTTTCCACAGCCTCTGCAAGAGGGTGGGCGACATCCGGATAGTCCATGCTGGCCGTCGTGTCAGTTCCGAAATTCACCATCTCATAGCCTTTGCCGCTAAGGTATTCCATCAGCTTGTTCTTGTAATCCACTCCAGCGTGGTCATTGCAGATTCCTATCTTCATTTTTACAATATTTTATTTTGCGCTGCAAATTTAATGGATGCGCGATTATAAAAAAAGCATAAACATCATAAAAAAAAGAAAAACTTTAAGTTGTTTTACCATAAAACAACGGCTCTCTGAATTTTAAGTGCTTACTTCGACTGTCTAAATATTTTGACTGTTATTAATTTTAATGTAATTTTGTCATGAGTAGGAAAGAAGAGGGCAGAGAAGATGCAAGTCATAAATTTGGAGACTATCTGATCGATATCTCGAAATATGTGTTGACGGCAGTTCTTATAACTATGTTTTTTAATGATCTGTCGTCATCGAAGTGGTTGACATATTCAATTGGCAGTGCAGTAGCCGTCGCTTCCTTGATATGGGGTATTAATTTTTATAAGAACAAGTGATATGGGACCATCGGTAATCTTTCTCAGTATAATGCTTCTGGTATGTCTGATCGGTTTGACTGTTCAGAGGGTTCAGTACAAGAAAAGAGAAAAAGACAAGGGAGTCCGTGAGTGACAGGACTCCCTTTGCAATCATTATGACCTTATCCTACTTAGAGTGTAGTTTTGATGTATTCTATTCTTCTTGCGAACTCTTCCTTACCGATCAGGGTCACGATGTCAGCGATGCCGAGTCCGCTGGATGCTCCGACAAGTGCGAGGCGGAGGCAGTTCATGACCTTGCCCATAGGCCATTCGTTGCTGCGGATGTATTCCTCAAGTGGACCTTCTAGGTTCTCCTTAGTGAATTCCCCTTCAAATCCGAGGATGAAGTCAGCGACCTTGAGTGCGAGAGTATAGTTCTCTTCCTTCCAGAATTTTGCTGCATCCTTCTCTACAAATGTCTTCGGTGCGACGAAGAGATATGAAGCGATGTCCCAGAAGTCTGCCACGAATGTCGCTCTTTCCTGGATCAGGGTCACGACCTTCTCCACATAGTCGCGTGAAAAACCTGTCACCCCTTTGCTCTCAAGGATCGGCATGTAAAGGTCTGTGAGTTCCGATACGCTCTTCTTGCGGAGATACTCCTTGTTGTACCATTTTGCTTTCTCAGCATTGAAGCGCGCACCTGACTTGACGACTCTTTCGAGTGAGAATGCTCCGATAAGTTCTTCGAGTGAGAAGAGTTCCTGCTCTGTGCCCGGATTCCATCCGAGCATGGCAAGCAGGTTCACGAATGCTTCAGGGAAATATCCGTCCTCACGGTATCCGCGTGAAACTTCGCCTTCTGCATTGACCCACCGAAGCGGGAACACAGGGAAGCCGAGACGGTCACCGTCCCTCTTGCTGAGCTTGCCCTTTCCGTCTGGCTTGAGCAGGAGAGAGAGGTGTGCGAAACGAGGCTGGGTCTCTGTCCATCCGAAAGCCTCATAGAGGAGATAATGGAGAGGAAGAGATGGCAGCCATTCCTCGCCGCGGATGACCTCTGTGATTTCCATGAGGTGGTCGTCCACGATGTTGGCAAGATGATATGTCGGCAGTTCGTCAGCCCTTTTCCAGAGTACCTTGTCGTCGAGAGTCGAAGTATTGACCTCGACATGTCCGCGGATAAGGTCTTCCATCTTGACGACCCTGTTCTCAGGCATCTTGAACCTGATGGTCCAGTCGGTGCGTGTCTCAAGGAGTTCCTTCCACTCCGCTTCCGGCATCGAAAGCGAGTTGCGAAGCCCCATGCGTGTGGTCTGTCCGTAGATGAATGTCTGTCCAGCAGCTTCCATTTCCGCTCTTTTTGCTCCGAGCTCTTCAGCTGTGTCGAAGGCATAGTAGGCGAATCCGTCAGCGACGAGCTGTTCCGCATACTGACGGTATATAGGCTTTCTCTGGCTCTGCCTGTATGGGGCATGAGGATGACGCTCAGATGCTGTCTCGACAACTCTGCCTTCTGCATCTACTCCTTCGTCAGGCACTATGCCGCACCAGTTGAGGGCTTCGATGATATATTTCTCTGCTCCAGGTACAAACCTCTGAGAGTCAGTGTCTTCAATCCTTATGATGAAGTCTCCTCCGCGCTGCTTGGCGAAGAGGTAATTGTAAAGTGCCGTACGCACGCCTCCCATGTGGAGAGGACCAGTAGGAGATGGGGCGAATCTTACCCTTGTCTTACGTTCCATTTTCTCAATAATTTATCAGGGCGCAAAATTAATAAAAATTATAATTCTTCCCTATTCTGTCCTTGCCTTGCCTTTCTTCTGAGTGCAGATACATTCTCCAGCTCGCTTCTGTCGTGCTCTTCAGAGACGAGCAGGGCCGGCTTGTTGTTCTTGTCAAATACCAGCTTCTTTCTTACAGGTGCGCTGTTGTATCCGATCTTATGGACCTTGACCTGCGGGAGCTCGATGCCGTCTTCAGATGCCGCCTTGTATCTTTCGTATCTGAAGTTGCTGTCGATCATTATTATGTTGCCGATCTCAGTCTGTGGAAGAGCCATGGTCATGTTGATTCCTGTCACGATGACGGTGACGTTGACCCTGTCTCCGAAATCAGGACTTTCGTCGAATATAAGACCGCTCTTGAAGTTGTCCGCGCTTCCTGTATACTTCTTGATCATTTCACTGACTTCTCCATACTGGCTCATGGTGAGGCCTTCCTCGCCATCACCTGTAGTCACATTGATCAGTACCTTCTGTGCCGTGCTGAGGTCGAAGTCGTTGAGGAGAGGAGATTCCAGAGCACTCTTGACAGCATCCTCTATCCTGTTCTTTCCTGTTCCTGTGCCGCAGCCCATTAGCGCATAACGGCTTCCGCCACGGTTGTCATTCCTCATCATGGTGCTGACATCCTTGAAGTCCACGTTGATATAGCCTCTCTTCTTGATGATCTCAGTGATGCCTCTGACAGCGGTAGCGAGCACTTCGTCCGCCTTAGGGAAAGCCTCCTTTAGGAGAAGGTCTCCGTATACGTCGAACAGCTTTTCATTGTCGATGATAAGAAGGCTGTCGACATTGTTCTCGAGTTCGGTGATTCCGTCGATTGCCTTTGACATGGTCTCGTTGCCCTGATTCCTGAACGGAATGGTCACGACACCGACAGTCAGGATTCCCTTCTTCTTAGCCATGGATGCGATTACAGGAGCTGCTCCGGTGCCTGTACCGCCTCCCATTCCTGCCGTGATGAAAAGCATCTTCGTGTCCTTGTCCAGGATCTTGTCTATCTCGTCCTGCGAGTTCAGGGCGGCGTTTCTGCCTTCAGTAGGATTTGTGCCTGCTCCAAGGCCTTCGTCTCCAAGCTGGATCTTGACCGGAACCGCGCATCTGTCAAGGGCCTGGCGGTCCGTGTTGCAGACAATGAAGGTACAACCCTCGATCTTCTGATGATACATGTAGTTTACGGCGTTGCATCCTCCGCCGCCTACTCCGATGACCTTGATGATGGATTCCTCAGGAACCCATGTGTCAGGAACTATTTCAATGTTGTCGATACCCATGGCTATGCTTGCTCCTTGTCAATTTCGTCTAATTCGTTATGTACTGAATCGTAAAGGGTTTCAAATAATCCCCTGATATTCCACTTCACCTTTTCACCATTGTTCTTCTTCTTGTCGGAAGGAGTCTTGGCGGCAGGTCTGGTGGTCTGCTTTACCGGCTCTACGGTTTCGAACTGAAGCAGGGTGTCTTTTACAGGTTCTTCAGCTTTCTCCTCGACAGACTCTGTGATGGTCTCCGGCACATATCCGTCCTTCGCGACGGCGCAGTTGATCGTATGGTCTTCCTTTGCCGCCATTACAAGTCCGATGGATGTAGAGGCAGATGTGTCGGTTATGCCTTCGCATCCTTCAAATGAGAAGACGTGCTTAGGATATCCTGTCCTTACCCTGTATCCAGAAAGGTCATATATGAGGTTGCCCAGATTCGCCGTCTGGGCGCATCCTCCGGTTACCACTATCCCGCTCATGAGCCTGTCTGCGAATCCGCTTTCCTGGATCTCATACAGGATCGCCATGATGATTTCCTCCACTCTTGCCGAAATGATTTCAGAGAGATACTTGACAGGCAGCTTCTTTTCCGCCTCTCCATTGTCACTCTTGATGTGGATAATCTTCTCGCTCAGATTCTGCAGCTTTTCAGGCATGCATGCGCCGAATGCTATCTTGATGTTCTCAGCGAGCTCACGGCTTATGCTTCCCTCTGACTCGATCTGAATGTCGCCGGTTATGTTCTTGCCTCCGAAAGGAATGGAAGCATAATGTCTCATGATGTTTCCGTGATATACGGAAACGGACACGCAACCACCTCCGAAGTCGATCATTGCCACTCCGTTCTCCATTTCCGAATCAAGAAGCACGGCTTTGGCAGTGGTGTCGGCAGTGAAATACTTTCTTGCGGTCACGATGCCCGATTTCTTGAATACGGTATCTATCTTCGCAAGCGAACTCTTCTTGCCGATGAAAATCTTGAAGTTGCCTTCAAGAATGTCGCTCGTCATTCCGATTATGTCGCTCTCGATGATCTGGAAGTTCTCACCGTCGGAAAACGACTGGGCCACAGCTCCATAGATAGCCTCCATATTCGGATTCTCCAACGGGTACATGTCCTGGGCTGCCCTCTTGAGTTCGGCGATGTCTTCGGCTGTGATGTCTTCGTCATATCCTCTGCCCTCAATCTTGCCGGTATTGGCTTCCTGCCTTACCGGATATTTCGGCATTCCCACCACGGCCTGGGTGATCTTGATGCCAAGCGCATTCTCCGCCTGATGAATGGCCTCCGTCAAAGGCTCGCTGACTTGTGATGCGTTGAACACTCCGCTGTTCCTGATGCCTTCGGACGGGGTCTCCTTGTAATAAACGATCTGGGTGTTCTCTCCCTCTATCCTGGCGACGGTGAGGGCTATCTTGGATGTACCTAGATCGACCGCTACGATGTATCTGTCCTTTGTTTCCATATATTGATCCTTTATTTTTCCTTGCACACGATCTGTCCCTTGTACTTAAGGTCTACAATCTTGTAATATCCTTCTCCCTTTGCCGGAATGATGTGGGTGTAATACTTTTCCATCTTCCTGAACTTGTCTTCTATCTCCACAGGCTGTCCGAACAGGAAGTGCTCGTTTCCTTCTCGTGGTATGAGAATCAGGTCTCTGTCTTCATCGACATGTATCTGTACGATCTTCTCTCTCCAGACCTTGCTGTCTTCAATATAATTGATTACATCCATCATGCTGTCGAACCAGATCTTCTCCTCAGGGTCCGTCAGCTCACCCTTGTAGCCGCTGTCTGCCGCGAGAGGAATGTTTCCGTCGACCACCTGCACATGGGACGCATATGTTCTCTGGAGAGGGAATATGTACCTTTCCTCGTCGGCATAGAATCCACCTCCGTTCTTCTGGAACCTTACCACCGGCTTCCTCTGGGTCACGTCCACATGTAGGATGCCGTCCTTGGTCACATATGCCTGGCTTTTGCGCACTGCGCTTCTGCCGTCTACTATCTCCTCTATGCCTGTCAGGTCGATGCTGTCTGCTTTCACACCGATGTATTGTCCGTATTCCTTTTCGATATAGCCTTTCACGTCAGCCTTGGTCACGAAGCTGTTCCTCGTACTGTCAAGTATCGAGACCTCCAGGCCTGTGCATCGGATGCTTTTCCTGTAGTCCGCTCCGGCTGTGAAAGCTATTACCATGCATGTTGTCAGAGCAAGTCCGACAAGTGCGAGGAATATGTATTTAACGGCTCTTTTCATAAAGCAGATCCTTTATCGGGTCAACAAATCTGTCGATGTCTCCGGCTCCGACGGTCACAAAGACATCCTTGCCGGTAAGTTCCAGCCCCTTCAGATAATCCATCAGCTCGCTCTTTTTCAGGAGCACTTTCTCCGGTGCGGTGACTCCTTCGAAGATGATCTCTGATGTCACTCCCGGAATAGGTTCCTCGCGTGCCGGGTAAATGTCCAGAAGAATGAGTCTGTCCACGCTGCTCAATGACTCGGCGAATCCGTCAGCGAAATCCCGGGTCCTTGTATAGAGATGCGGCTGGAATATGGCTGTGAGCTTGTAGTCAGGGAAGTTGCCCCTGATGGAAGTCAGCGATGCAGAAATCTCTCTCGGATGATGTGCGTAGTCGTCGATGTACATGCACCTGTCTGACTTGAGCTGTATGTCGAATCTTCTCTTCACACCGGAGAATGAAGCCAGGGCCTCGCGTATCTTTTCCGGATCTATGCCGTATGTCAGTGCGATGGCTGAAGCTCCGACTGCGTTTTCGATGTTCACCCAGCCTGGTATGCCCACGACGCAGTCCCTGATGACTCCTCCAGGATAGTGGAGGTCGAAATGTGTGAAGCCTGTTCCGTCTCCCTCTGTCAGTACAGCATGGAAGTCAGCCGCAGGATCATCGTATGAATACGTCATTATCTTTGCCTTTGTGTCTGCAGGGGTGATGTCCAGTCCATGCTTTGCGATGACGGTTCCGCTTACCTGTGATGCGAAGGCCTTGAACGCCTCGCGTATGTGGGCCTCGTCTCCGTATATGTCGAGATGGTCGGGATCCATGGATGTAATGACGGCAATTTCAGGGAAGAGCTGGAGGAACGAGCGGTCGAACTCGTCGGCTTCCGCCACTACCACGTTCCCGCTATGGATGAGAAGATTAGTCCCGTAGTTCTTCGATATTCCTCCAAGAAAGGCTGAGCATCCCTCGCCGGAAGCTGTGAACAGATGGCTTACGAGAGTGCTTGTGGTGGTCTTTCCATGAGTTCCGGCTACAGCCATGCACCTCTGGCCTGCGGAGATTTCTCCCAGCATTCTCGAGCGCTTGATGACCCTGTATCCATGCTCCTGCACATATACAAGTTCTCCCATGTCCTTTGGAATGGCAGGTGTGTATACCACGAGGGTATTCTCCACGTCCTTCGGAACGAAGGAGACATTGTCCTCATAATGAACCTCGATACCCTCCGATTCCAGAGCGCGGGTGAGCGGCGAAGGCGTCTTGTCATATCCGCTGACCTTGTATCCTCTGGCATTGTAATAGCGTGCTATGGCGCTCATTCCTATGCCGCCTATTCCTATAAAGTATATGTGTCTGTACTCTCTCATACTATTCTGTAAACCTCCTCTGCTATTGTCATGGCAGCCTCGCGAAGGGCGAGGGCCGCGATGTTTCTTTCCATAAGAGCGATCTTCTCCTTGTCTTCTATCAGTCCGCAGGCCGTCTTCATGAGTTTTTCTCCGGCTTCCGCGTCCTTTACCATGATGGCCGCATCCTTGCGGACAAGTGCCATCGCGTTATGGGTCTGGTGGTCTTCCGCCACATTCGGAGAAGGTACGAAAATCACTGCCTTATGTGCTGCGCAAAGTTCCGATACCGAACTTGCTCCGGATCTTGAAATCACGATGTCAGCCGCAGCATAGGCCAGATCCATCCTCATTATGAAATCCGAGTGCTGTATTCCTTCAACCGGCTTTCCCGAGGCCTTGGCTTCCTCCATGAATGAGTCGATCTGCTTCTTGTAGTATTTTCCGCACTGCCAGATGACTTCTATGTCTTGTCCACCCGGACAGCCTTCGCCGATCCATTTCTTCATGGCCTCGTTGAGCGTCCTGCTGCCGAGACTTCCTCCGACAATGAAGATGTGTTTCTTTTCAGGATCGAGTCCGTAGAACTCAAACGCTTCCCTTTTCATTTCAGGCGTTGCCGGAACGATCTCCTTCCTTATCGGGTTTCCGGAAAGGACTATCCTGTCGGCCGGAAAGAACCTCTCCATTCCTTCATAGGCCACGCATATGCTCTTTGCCTTCTTTCCAAGGATCTTGTTGGTCAGTCCGGCATATCCGTTCTGCTCCTGTATCAGGGTCGGAATACCCATGCGCGTTGCCGCCCACAGAAGGGGAGCGCTTGCGTAACCTCCTACTCCGATGGCGATGTCCGGCTTGAATTCCCTGATGAGCCTCTTTGCTGTGGATACGCTCTTGATGACCTTGAATGGGAGCGCAAGGTTTGACAATGTCAGCTTGCGCTGCAGCCCCGATATCGGCAGGCCGACGATCTCATATCCTGCAGCGGGGACCTTCTCCATCTCCATCCTTCCTTCCGCTCCTACGAAAAGGATCTCTGTCTCCGGGTTCAGTTCCTTAAGCTTATTAGCGATGGAAAGGGCCGGAAAGATATGTCCTCCCGTACCCCCGCCGCTTATTATTGCTCTGATCTTTCTATATTCCATTGTGTCAGTCATTATCAATCTGTTCGAGTATGTCCATGCTGGCCTGGATGTCGTCGATGCTGCTGTCATATATAGGTATCGCAGCATCTTCCTCTTCCTGTATCCTCTTCCTTGCCATCCTGCTTATGGAGAGGATGACTCCGAACGCAATGCAGAAGACGAGGAACGCAAAGCTTCCGTGACTTATCAGAGGAAGCGTCTGCCCGGTCATAGGCCCTATGTTCACATTCACGAACATATGCATGAATGCCTGTCCCGTTATCAGGACGCTCAATCCTCCTACGGCGATCTTTGCATACTCGTTGCTGCAGAGCCTTGCGATCGTTGAGCCTCGTGCAAGGAGACTCACATATAGGAAAATCACTATTATGCCTCCGAACAGTCCGTATTCCTCGACAAGGAAGCTGAACATGTAGTCTCCGTAAATGTTGGATACAACGTATTTCTGCGTACTGTTTCCGCTGTTCTTTCCGAACAGCTTTCCTTCATGAACAGCTATCTTCGCACTGTACGGCTGCTTGATCTCGTCCATGATGCGGTAGAATTCCCTTGACTTCGGCTTGACGTCCTTTAGTCTGACTCCAGCATCATATTCGGCTCCAAGCCTGCTGTTCATAGTGGCGATCCTTTCGAATTTTCCGAAGACCTTTCCGTCTGTCGCATTGTATATGCCCACTATTACAAGCAGGGCGACAAGCCCTGCGGCTCCTGCAAGCGCTATCTCCTTGAACGGCATGCCGCCAATAAGGAGGGTCGCTATGAGAATCACTCCGATGAATACTGCGCTGGATCCGCTGCCGAGCAGGGTGAGCACGCATACGGTAAGTATCGGTGCGTACATGTATATAAGCCTCTTCTGTAGAGGAGTCTTTCCGTATTTCAGGCGGTTCTCCTTATATCCATGTATGGCCCATGCCAGATAAAGTACCATGGCTACCTTCACGACCTCGAACACATGAAGCTGGAAACCGGCTATCCTCAATGTCCTCCAGGCACCGTTTATCCTTTCGGCTTCAATGACCCCGGGTATCCTGACATGCAGGGCGAGTATGGCGAGAAGTGCGAAAGACACTCCGAAGCCCAGTTGCGACAGCACGCGGAATATGCCAATCTTCTTTATGTTGTACAGGCCGAATATGAGTCCCAGACCGATGCCGGCGATCACCAGATGCTCGCTGACGAAGTCCATCCTGTCCTTTCCGCCCTGTCTCAGGAGCGATGTGGATGAGAATATGGCAAGTATGGAGATCATGATCAGCAGGAATACTATTATCCATACGACCTTGTCTCCCTCTATGTTATCGATGAAGCCCCAGAACCCTTTCCTCTGGGTCCCGGTCTTTTTCTTACCGCCCTTTCCCATATTCTAAAGATTTCTTACCGCTTCCTTGAATTGTCTTCCTCTGTCTTCATAGTTCTTGAACAGGTCGAAGCTTGCGCAGCATGGAGACAGAAGAACAACATCTCCTGATACCGCAATGCTGTGTGCCAGCCCGACAGCATCCTTTGCCGAAGTCACATCATGGATCTCAGGTACGATCCCTTCGAATGACTCGTGGAACTTCGCGTTGTCAAGACCCATGCATATCATCGCCTTCACCTTCTCCTTGGCTAGAGGGATGAGGCTTTCATAGTCGTTGCCCTTGTCGGTGCCTCCCACTATCCAGACTACCGGACGGGTCTGGCATTCCAAAGCATACCATGCTGCGTCTACGTTCGTCGCCTTCGAGTCGTTTATGTAAAGCACGTCCTTGATGCTCAATACGTTCTCAAGACGATGTTCCACAGCCTGGAATGTCGCGAGACCGCTGCGGATGGCCTCATTGTCAATGTCCATCACCTTTGCTGCTAGGGCAGCCGCCATGGAGTTGTATACGTTGTGCCTTCCTCCCAGAGCGAGCTCCTGAAGGTACATGTCGCATTCTTCTTCCTTGTATCTTACGATCATCCTGTCGTCTGCCACGAACGCTCCCTGATCCACTTCCCCCTTCTGGGTGAAAGGAAGCATCTTTGCCTTCATCACTATCTGGTCAAGATGTCTGATGGTGATCTCGTCGTCTGAGCAGAATATGAAGCAGTCGTCGCTGGACATGTTGCGCGTAATGCGGAACTTGGCCTTGACATAGTTCTCCATGTTGTGTCCGTACCTGTCCAGATGGTCCGGAGTTATGTTGGTGATGATCGCGATGTCAGCCTTGAAGTCATATACGTTGTCCAGCTGGAAGCTGCTGAGCTCCAGCACATAGATGTCGAAGTTCTCTGTAGCTACCTGGAAGGCATAGCTCTTTCCTATGTTTCCTCCCAGACCGACATTCAGGCCGGCCTGTTTGAGCAGGTGGTATACAAGAGATGTGGTAGTGGTCTTTCCGTTGCTTCCGGTAATGCATATCTTCTTTGCGGAATCATATCTTCCCGCAAACTCGATTTCCGAAATCACTCCGATGCCTTTTTCGGTGATCTTTCTCACCATAGGGGCGGTAGAAGGTATTCCCGGACTCTTGATCACCTCGTCGGCGTTGAGTATGAGACCTTCCGTATGGCGGCCCTGCTCGAATGGTATCTCCCATTTGTCGAGCATGGCGGCATAGTCTTCGGATATGGTGCCCATATCCGAAAGAAAGACATCGTGACCTTTTACTTTTGCGAGGACTGCGGAACCGACTCCGCTTTCTCCTCCTCCTAACACTACAATTCTGGACATATATACTGACTATCTGACTTTCAACAATGCTACGGTAATGACTGTGAGAATGATTCCCACAATCCAGAACCTTGAAACAATCTTTGCCTCAGGAAGTGCTCCGGCCGGCTTCTGAATGATTGCCGGTATTCCTTCCTTCTGATAATGGTGGTGTAGGGGAGCCATCCTGAAGATCCTTCTTCCCTCACCGTATTTCTTCTTTGTATATTTGAAATATGTTCTCTGCATGATCACCGATACGCTTTCCGCGAAGAATATTCCGCAGAGGATCGGAATCAGGAGCTCCTTTCTGATGAGGACTGCGCTTACTCCGATTATCCCTCCAAGCATGAGGCTTCCTGTGTCACCCATGAACACCTGTGCGGGATAGGTGTTGTACCATAGGAATCCGATGAGCGCTCCTACAAGTGCCGACATGAACACAGCAAGCTCTCCGCTTCCCGGGATGTACATGATTCCGAGGTAGTCTGCGTTTATCACATTTCCTCCTATCCAGGCAAAGACTCCCAGCACGACACCGACTATGGCCGATGTGCCGGCAGCGAGTCCGTCCATTCCGTCAGTCAGGTTCACACCGTTCGAGCATGCCGTTATCACTATCACTATCATGAGCACGTAGATTGCCCATTTGCAGTACCATCCGAGCGCTCCCTTGAAAGGAGAAAGCCATTTGTAATCGAATTCATGGTCCTTGACGAAAGGTATCGTGGTCTTTGTGCTCTTGACCATGTCCACCTGCTCCACGGATGCTTCGGTCTGGCTTTCAGCAGAAACCTCTTCCCTTACCACTATCTGGTCGCTGAAGCATACCGCAAGGCCTATGGCAAGCGCCATCGCCCCCTGGCCGATAAGCTTCTTCTTCTCGCTGAGTCCGTCCTTGTTCTTCCTGAACACCTTGATGTAGTCATCGGTGAATCCGAGGAAGAAGAACCAGCATGTGCTTATCAGAAGCAGTATTGTATAGATGTTAGTAAGGTCGGCGAACAGCAGTACAGGAATCACCAGAGCGATGAATATTATGATGCCTCCCATGGTAGGGGTACCCTTCTTCTGCATCTGGCCCTCGAGGCCGAGGTCGCGGATGGTCTCTCCGATCTGCTTCTTCTGAAGCCATGCGATTATCTTTCTTCCTGCAAAGATCGAAATCAGGAGCGCTGTTGTGAATGCTGCGATCGCCCTGAAGGACAGGTAGCCGAACAGGCCCTGTCCCGGAAGATCGATTCCGATCTGCTTGAAGTATTCTATGAGGTGGTATATCATGGTTCTGTCTTGTTACATTGTTTCGAAAATCCCTTTGACGATCTCCTTCTCGTCAAAATGTCTCTTTTCCTTTCCTATTATCTGATATGTCTCGTGTCCCTTTCCAGCAAGAAGTATGGTGGCTCCCTGGCCTGCGATCATTATCGCGGTGCGGATCGCTTCCTCCCTGTCTTCAATGAAGAGGGAGCGCGCTCTTCCGCTCAGATCCATTCCTGCCTTTATGTCTGACATTATGTCGGAGGTCTTTTCCGTACGGCTGTTGTCCGACGTAACTATTATCCTGTCCGCAAGCTTCTGCGCTATAGCCGCCATTTCAGGACGTTTGGTCCTGTCTCTGTCTCCGCCGCATCCGAAGAGGCATATCAGCTCACGGTCCGGTGCGATCTCGCGAAGGGTCTTCAGTACGTTCTCCAACGCGTCCGGCGTATGGGCATAGTCGATTATTACTGAAATGTCCCTCGGGCCGCGGATGTTTTCCAGACGTCCCGGAGCAGGCTTCAATGTGCTCATCGCCACAAGCACTTCCTCCGGTTCAGCTCCCAGAACAACGGCTGTGGTGTAGATGGCAAGGAGGTTATATGCATTGTGCAGGCCTATGAGCGTGCTCCATGCCTCTGTCCCGTCTATCTTGAGAAGCATTCCCTCGAAGCTTTGCTCCATCACACGGCAGGTGTGGTCCGCAATGCTGCGCAGAGAATATGTAACGACCTCGGCCTTTGTATTCTGGACCATGACGAGACCGTTGCGGTCGTCGATGTTTGTGATCGCATAAGCATCGGCAGGCAGTGTGTCGAAGAACAGTTTCTTGCATCTGAGATATTCGGCGAAAGTCTTGTGGTAGTCAAGATGGTCATGGGTGAGGTTAGAAAAGATGCCTGCCTTGAATTTCAGCCCGGCCACCCTTTCCTGCTCGACTCCGATCGAACTTACTTCCATGAAGCAGTATTCGCATCCCGTTTCGACCATTTCCGCCAGCAGGGAGTTGATGGTCAGAGGATCCGATGTCGTATTGACCGCCTCGGTCCCTCTGGTACCTACATAGTTCGCTATCGTCGAAAGAAGGCCGCAGCTGTATCCCATGGCGGTGAACATTCTGTGCAGCAGGGTCACTGTCGTAGTCTTTCCGTTTGTTCCGGTTATTCCGACAAGCGTCAGTTTTTCCGACGGATTGTCGTAGAAGTTTGCCGCAATGATCGCCAGCGCATGTCGTGACGATTCCGCCTTGACGAGCGCTATACCTTCGGTGCCGATGCCGGCGGTCTGCCGCTGTAGAGCGGCTTCGTCTTCGTAGACGATTACGCGCGCTCCCTTGCCTATGACTGCAGATATATACTCGTGTCCGTCTGTAGCGAAGCCCTTGACTGCGACGAAGAGCGCCCCCTCGGACACCTTCCTCGAATCAGCACAAACGCTGCTGACATCAATATGTCCGCAGCCTTTGACGACAGCACATCCGCTGTTTCTTATCACCTTCTCGAGTATCATTTGAGTATAAGTCTTATAGTTTCACCTTTCCGGCATTCCGTACCAGCCTCCGGTATCTGTTTCACCACATGGCCGATTCCTTCGTACTGGCACTTGTATCCGTTGTTCTCTATCGCGTATAAAGCGTCCTTCAATCCTTTTCCCACGACATCCGGTACCGGGATGACCGAACCGCTGACCGTAGGTATGTATTCGGGCTTCATTTCAGGAATCTCATTCCTTTTTTCATATTGTTCTCCCCATCTGCTGTCCAGAGACCATATCTGATCGACCAGTTCCCTGAAGGTCATGGCAGGAATCACACCTCCGTAGACGCTTCGCGCAGTAGGTTTGGTATATACCGTTACAATTGCCGTGTACTGCGGATCTTCGGCAGGGAAGAACCCTACGAATGTCGCCTGATACTTCCTTTTCCCGTCAATGTCCTTGTACGGATCACTGCTTCCTTTCCTTTCCGACTGGTCCAGTACCATACGTGCCGTACCGGTCTTTCCCGCGACCGTACATTTCGCATTCTTCAGTCTCGTCGCTCCAGTACCCTCCAGAGTCACCATCGTCAGAGCCTTGGTCAGAGAATCTGCCGTCGCTTTTGAAAATGCTGAGGCATTCAGGATCTCAGGACCGAATTTCTGCACTACACGTCCTTTCTGCTCATGTGTCTCGATTATGTACGGCTTCATGATCTTTCCCTTGTTGGCGATCGCGTTGTAGAAGGTCGCGATGTTCAACGGAGTCTCCATGACCGAATAACCGATCGCTGTTGAAGGAAGCGTAGACCTGCTCCATCCTGCGGATTTCGGATCCGGAACCTTTGACTTCGTGCCGCCTTTTTCCTCAAGATCAAAAGCATATGCATCATTGAGCTTGTATTCATAGAGCTTGTCTATGAATTTCTCCGGCTTGTCGTTATAATGGTCAAGAACCAGTCTTCTGAATACGTAGTTCGACGAAATCTTGAATCCGTCCTGTACGCTTATCGAACTTGTCTTCTTGTCTCTTTCCCAATTGGTTATGTAATGGTCGGCCGTGATTTCCGGCATCTCGGCAATCCTGCCATGGTTGGTCGGTATCGTCTCGCCAAGCTTTACATGCCCGTCTTCAAGAAGTGCTGCAAGAGTAACCGCCTTGAAGATCGAACCGGGTTCTCCCGGGCGTCCTATTGCCATGTTGAAGTATTCTCCCAGGTCTCCCTTGCTGTTTCTCTGGAGGTTGACCATGGCTCTTACCGCTCCTGTCTTCACGTCAAGAACTACGACACATCCTCCTTCTATCTCCATGTCGTCGCCGATGTTCTTTCTCAACGACCTGTCTGCTATGTCCTGGATGTCTATGTCTATAGTCGTCCTGATGTCCTTTCCATGCTCAACTTCGGTGATCGTGCTGTCCGGGTCGGCAATGCTTCCCTTGTCGGTCTGCTTCATCCATTGCAGACCTTCCTTTCCGTGGAGTACATAGTCATACTGGCCCTCGATACCTACATATCTGCTCTCCTGCGGATTCTCCTTGTTTATCCTGACGTCACCGATGATCCTGCCCGCAAGAGTCCCGTAAGGATACTGCCTCGTATCCACCTCCGTCATCTTCATTCCTCCCTTGTACTGACCCTCCCTGAACAGAGGAAGTTCCTTCAGCTTGAGGTATGTCTTATGGTCTACACTCTTGGATATCAGTACGTTTCTCCTGCCGTTGTCGCGGCTGTTCAGTATGAGCGTATAGTAATAGTCCGCGGTCTTGCCGTCCTTTGCCAGCACCTTTGGAAGCTCGTTGCTGAGGAGTCTTGCCTTTTCTCTCCATGCCCTTTCCAGAGAGTCTGTCTCCCTGGCAGTCTTCTTGGCATTGAACTCGTCCTTCAGCACGGCACAGTCCATGTGTATGTCGTACATAGGCGTCGAGATGGCAAGAAGCTTACCGTTGATATCCATGATGGAACCTCTTTCCGGCTTTATCTTCCTGTCGGTCTTCCTGGGCTGGAAGTACTCGAGAGTGTCCGGATCCGGTTCCCAGAAATACTGGATGTTGACGATCCTGACTATCAGCACGACCGAAAGGACCAGGAAAGAGCAATACAGATACCACAGGATCTTGCTGATCCTGTGCTTATCCTCTTCCTGCTGTCTTCTGTTCATTCTTGCCATTTCAGTCTACTTCAATACATCTGCCGGCTTTTCCGGTGACTTTACCTTTGACCCTGCGTCCTCAAGCATCTTCTCCACGGTCGCAATCCTCTCGAGGCTGACCAGCTCATATGTCTTCTGCGCGTGCTCGATCTTCAAGGTCTTTATCCTGTCGTTGTTCTTCTGTACCCTCAGCATGGTCTGCTCCGCGTGGTAGCTCAGCCATATGCTGATGCATCCCAGCAGGAACAGATACAGGATATAAGGCAGGGCCCTGTCGACCCTCAGTCTGGTCAGAAGATCTCCGCGTCCCAGGGAGATGAAGAACTCCTTGATGGCGCTTCCGATTTTCTTCCAGCTTATGTTTATCCCTGGCCTCATATCTCTATTCCTTTTCTGCAATCCTTAGTTTTGCGCTTCGTGCCCTTGTGTTTGATGCTATCTCGCTTTCCTGCGGCAGTATCGGTTTTCTGTTGACTGCCTTCAGAGGGGCTTTCGAGTTGCCGTAGAAATCCTTCTCCACCTTTCCGTCGATGTTTCCCGACTTTATGAAGTTCTTGACCATCCTGTCTTCGAGGGAGTGGTATGTTATTACCACCAGCTTTCCTCCCGGCTTGAGGGACCTTGCCGCTCCGGCCAGGAACTTCTCTAGAGATTTCATCTCCTGGTTCACTTCTATCCTCAATGCCTGGTATACCTTGGCCAGGAACTTATGCTCCGCGAATTTCGGCAGGGCGCTTTCTATGGCCTTGCCCAAATCATTGGTCGTCTCTATCCTTGCTGTTTCCCTTGCTTTGCAGATCAACTGGGCTATCCTCCTGCTGTTGTCGACCTCTCCGTACAGTCTGAGGATATTCCCGATCTCCTCCTGCTCATAGTCGTTGACGATGTCAGCGGCAGTCATCCGGGCTTCCTGATTCATCCTCATGTCCAGCGGCGCATCATATCTGAAAGAAAATCCTCTTTCCGCCGTGTCGAACTGGTGGGACGACACTCCGAGGTCTGCGAGCACACCGTCAATACCTTCGGGATAACCTTGATGGATGACATGGTTGTGGATCCAGCGGAAATCGCTTCTTATCAGCGTAAGTCTTTGATCGTCAGGCTTGTTTGCGATGGCGTCGCTGTCCCGGTCAAATGAAATCAGATGCCCCTCAGGAGAAAGTCTTCTGAGGATCTCGCGGCTGTGGCCTCCTCCGCCGAAGGTGGCATCAGCATATATTCCTGACGATGAGCCGATCAAAGCGGAAACGCTTTCATCAAGCAGAACTGGGATGTGGTATTCGGACATGTTCAGGCCTCCTTTCTTTAAATGCGACCCGCTATCTTCTTGCCCATCATCCTGAAGTCTTCAGGCGAGAGGCTTCCTCCTTCCAGTTCTTCTTTTGCCCAGATCTCTACCTTGTAGTCCACACCGAGGAAGACGACTTCCTTTTCGATTCCGGCCTTTTCAAGGATTTCCTTGGGTATTGTGATTCTGCCGAGCTTCGCATCCGGGACAACTGTCACGGTGTCGCTCATATATGTCCTCCAATAACGCATGTGGTCTTCATCAAAGGCGAGGTCGAGCTTCGCTCTGACCGCCTGCGACATGTTCGCCCATTCCTGCTTCGTGTACATTTCCAGGCAGTTTGAATACATGTCTTTTCTGATGACGAATTCCATCTGGTCAGCAGGCACGACGCTCTTGATGCCAGAAGGAATCACGAGTCTTCCCTTGTCATCGACCTTAGCGCTATGTTTGCCGAAAAATCCAGTCATCTCCATTGAAGTCATAAGTGTGGCAAAATTAGGAATAATTTTCCACTTTGTTCCACATTTTTACATTTTTTTCCACAATATTTTTAACAGCCGTGCCTGAAGCACTTTCCGGCTATGTTTTTATTGCTATCTTTGCCGGCATGAAAACATTCGCAAAACTTATTTTTATGTTCGCTGCTTTCCTTGCCATGGCTGTGTCCTGCGGGAGGGAGAAGCCTTCATCCGATGAAGCATGCGATATATGTGCTGATACAGTGGCGGTGGAGCATCCGCTGGGTTTCTGTCCTGACTCTCTGAGAGTTACGGAAGGAAAGGTGAAGAACGGACAGTTCTTCTCGACCCTTCTCGGATCGCTCGGAATGTCTGCCCAGGAGGCATACAACCTTACCCAGGCATGTGGTGAGGTCTTCGATGTGAAGACCCTTCGTGTCGGCCAGACATACAGAGCCTATTTCGACAGCGGAGACTGCCTTCAGTATCTTGTCTATGACCGTGACCGCGCCAGCAGCATTGTGTTCTCATGCAGGTCTCCATATGATGCGTGGATATATGAAAAGCCCGTCAGCATCGAGCAGAAATATGCCGATGTGACTATAAGCAGCTCGCTTTGGAATGATATGATAGCGGCAGATGTTTCGCCTCTTCTGATTGTCAGCCTTTCCGATATATACGCATGGACTGTGGATTTCTTCGCCCTCCAGAAAGGAGACCGCTTCAGGGTTCTGTATGAGGAAAGGATGTGCGATGGGGAAGTGATAGCGGTCGATACCGTGCGTTATGCCGTCTTCAGCCATGCCGGCGAGGATTTTCCGATGGTGATGTACAACCAGAAGGACGGCGGAAACATCTGGTGGAACGAGAAGGGGGAAAGCATGAGAAAGGCCTTCCTGAAGGCTCCACTCAACTATTCGCGCATCAGCTCGGGCTTCTCATATGCCAGAAGACATCCTGTTACGCGTAAGGTTCAGCCGCACACAGGTGTCGACTATGCGGCTCCGAAAGGCACTCCTGTCATGAGCATCGGCGACGGCGTCGTGACAAGCATGAAGTATGAAGGCGCAGGAGGAAATACAGTCAGGATCAGACATAACTCGGTCTATTCCACAGCATACCTTCATCTTTCGAAATATGGTCCGGGTCTTAAACCAGGACAGAGGGTCCGCCAGGGCCAGGTCATCGGATATGTCGGTTCGACCGGCCGTTCGACCGGTCCGCATCTGGACTTCCGCGTATGGAAGAACGGCACTCCTATCAATCCTCTGAAGATGGAGTCTCCTCCGGCAGAACCTATAAAGAAAGAGAATCTTCCTGCATTCAATCAGACAATGGGAATATATCAGGCCCAGGTCGATACCATCCGGGCCCGCTCGATTGCAGCACAGCTATTTGAGCTGCTTTAGGGTTTTCTGAACATGACAAGCCGTCGGCTGTGGCTCGCTACGCAGAAGCATGGGTATATGCTCCGTCGTCCACAGCCGACGGCTTGTCAGTTAGTTCTGTCCTATAACAGATTATAGATGTCGGATACCTTCCGTCTGATCGCATCGTCATCAGCGATGATGTCCTGCAGTTCTGAAAGGCGGACTGCATTGTCGCTCCACGGTATCCATAACTTGAGATAGCCTCCGCGTCCGTATTTCTCGCGCAGGTGGGCGACAGCCCTTTCGATATGACCCTCTCTGTCCAGTTCCGGGTAATGCTTCTGACCGAACTGTATCGTGCGGCGGATTATTGTATCTCCGTCGATTACCCTGTCAGCTTCAGCTACCAGCATACCGTAGATGCTTCTTGGAGCTGACTTTCCTGAGGCACGGTGGTCTTCAGCGACCTGTGCAATGGTCTCGACCTCTTCTTCGTTGAACCATTCCCTCAGCTTTGCGTCCGCGCGGATTATCTTTCCGGAATCCATGTGGTGATTCTCCCTGCCGTTTACAAGCCCCAGGTCGTGGCAGGCTGCAGCCGTCAGAAGAATGTCCCGTCTGACTTGTATGTCACATGCCGGCATCCTGCCCAGCAGTTCCATGGCCTGGCTGATGACTGTCAGAGCATGGTCTTCCCTATGCGCGGCGTCAAAGCCGGCATATCGGGGAACTATCTCATCGTAGATATATTGCTCCAGAGCTGTCATTTCGGAAGATACTACCATTTCCCGTAATGGATGTTTTCCGGCTTCCACTTGTCCTTCGGCTGCTCGTTGCCGGCAGGATGTCCGACAGGGATGCAGCAGAACGGCTGTACGTTGGAAGGCAGGTTCAGATAATCGTGAAGCTTCGGATAAAGGTCCTGGTTGGGATATACGCCTGTCCATACGGCTCCAAGTCCGAGAGCCTCGACTGCAAGGAGGAGGTTCTGTGTCGCAGCGGCGCAGTCCTGCTGCCAGTAGGGATTCTCATTTCCTCCCATCCATGTCGTCTCTCCGCACACAACGATTGCAACCGGTGCCTGACGGAGCATCTTGGCATAAGGAAGTATTTCCGCAATCTCATCCAGCTGCTGTCTTTCAGACACGACGACAAATCTCCAAGGCTGGTAGTTTACTGCAGTAGGTGCTGCCATGGCTGCCTTAAGGATGGTCTGGATGTCAGATTCGGAAACCGCGTCAGATGTATACTGGCGTACGCTTTTCCTGTTGTGGATGTTTTCCAGGACAGCATCGGCATTGCTGCCGGAACTGCAGCATGAATTCATGGTAAATAAAGTCAAGGCCGAAACGGCGATGATTCTGATGATGTTTTTCATAATGTCAAAATGTTATAATAATCCCCATCGGGCGGAAAGCATTTCCCCTTATTCTCTGCTTTCCGACCGATGGGGATAAATGTATTCAGAAAAGGTTAATATCTGTTAAGAGGCATTCCGTTGGTCTTCATGCGTACCTGCTTGCGCACGGAAGCAAGAACCTCCTCGTATGCATCGCGTCCTTCCTCTGTCTTTCCTGCGATTAGGTCAAGGTTGGCCGCTGCGTTTGCGAGCACCTGATCGATCAGGTTCACGATGAACTCCATATCCTTCTCGACAAAGCCTCTTGAAGTGATGGCAGGGGTTCCTACGCGGATTCCCGAAGTCTGGAACGGTGTGCGTGAGTCGAACGGCACCATGTTCTTGTTGATGGTAATGTCTGCCTTTCCGAGCTCCTTCTCGGCAACCTTTCCTGTAAGTTCAGGGAACTTGCTGCGCAGGTCGATGAGCATGAGATGGTTGTCTGTTCCGCCAGACACGATCTTGTAGCCTCTTGTAGAGAATGCTTCTGCCATGGCCTGTGCGTTTGCTATCACCTGCTTCTGATATTCCTTGTACTCTGGCTGGAGAGCCTCGTAGAACGATACCGCCTTTGCAGCGATGCAATGCTCGAGAGGACCGCCCTGGACGCCTGGGAACACGCTTGAGTTGAGGATCTGCGACATCTTCTTAACGACGCCCTTAGGTGTGGTGAGACCCCATGGGTTGTCGAAGTCCTTGCCCATGAGGATGATGCCGCCGCGTGGACCGCGGAGCGTCTTGTGGGTCGTTGATGTCACGATATGTGCATATTTCACAGGATTGCTGAGGAGGCCTGCAGCGATAAGTCCGGCTGTATGGGCCATGTCTATCCAGAGGATCGCACCTACCTTGTCGGCGATCTCGCGCATGCGGGCATAGTCCCATTCCCTTGAGTATGCCGATGCACCTCCGATGATGAGCTTCGGCTTGAATTCAAGCGCCCTCTGCTCCATCTGGTCATAGTCGATCATACCTGTGCTCTCCTTGAGCCCGTAAGCAACCGCATTGTAGAGGATTCCTGACATGTTGACAGGAGAGCCATGGGTGAGGTGGCCTCCGTGCGCAAGGTCGAGACCCATGAATGTCTCGCCCGGCTTGAGGCATGCCATCATTACTGCCATGTTTGCCTGCGCTCCTGAGTGCGGCTGTACGTTGGCATATTCCGCCTCGAAGATCTCGCACAGCCTGTCTATGGCAAGTTGCTCAATCTGGTCAACGACCTCGCATCCGCCGTAATATCTCGCTCCCGGATAACCCTCGGCGTATTTGTTGGTACAGATTGAACCAAGAGCTTCCAGCACCTGTTCGCTTACATAGTTTTCAGACGCAATCAGCTCTATGCCAGAGGTCTGTCTGTCTTCTTCCTTCTTGATCAGATTGAAAATTTGTACATCCTGTCTCATACGTATCATTTTTAGCGACTGCAAAATTAATCATTTTTTGTTTTTTGACTACCTTTGCAACTATAACTTTTCGTCTTTTATGCAGAATAGGAAGCTTTTGAATATCGAACTGGGCCGAGTGTCGGCTGATGAGTACAAGGAATTGCCTGATTCGGGCATCGTGGTCGTGCTGGATAATGTAAGGAGCGCCCATAATGTCGGATCCGTATTCCGCACATCTGACTCGTTCAAGATCGACAAGGTCTTCCTGTGCGGAATATGCGCCGTGCCGCCGTCAGCCGAGATCCATAAGTCGGCTCTTGGTGCGGAAGACAGCGTGGCATGGGAGCATTTCGATGATACGCTTGACGCTGTCCTCCGTCTGAAGGATGAGGGGTATACGGTAGTCTGTGCAGAGCAGACCGTAGGATCCGTCATGCTTGACGGATTTGTTCCGGAACCGGGCCGGAAATATGCCGTGGTCTTCGGCAATGAAGTCGAAGGCGTGCGTCAGGATGTGGTGGATGCGGCCGACTTCTGTCTGGAGATACCGCAGTTCGGTACGAAGCACTCCCTTAATGTGTCTGTCAGCGCCGGTGTCATCCTATGGCACTTCAGGCTCCATCTATAGGAGCCCCAGCAGCTGTGACATCAGGAATCCAAGATAGTTTCCTGCAGCATATCCGATGACTCCGATGGTAAGTCCCGGGATGAGCACATCCTTGTTCTTCATGGCCGCCGCCATCATCGGAACGAAAGGCGGCGAGTTGATGAAGGTTACTGATGCTATGACCATCATGTCCGAATCTATCTTGAATATCTTTGCGAATATCACCTGGAGCATCAGCGACCCGAAAACGGCGACAAGCAGATATCCCATGAGCCCGAGGCCTCCTGCCAGATCCAGTTTGCTCAGATCGGCCATGGAAGCCACTACGATGCAGAATATGTAGATGAAATACATTCCTATGTCGTAGCTGTACTTCATGTTGTGGATCTTCCTGATGAATGAGCAGGCGATTCCGAGGGTCGTGAGCATCAGTATGAATATCGTCATGAACATGCTTTCCGGAAGGAGAAGCGCCACTCCTGCAGAAATGCCGACTATCAGTATGGTAAGCCCCAGGAGACGTCCCAGATATGCTGCACCCTTGCGGGTGAACAGGCTCTTGAACGGCTTTCTGTTTTCTTTATCCATTTCATGGCGTATGGCCTTCTCATCCTCTTTGGTGAAATCTCCGAGCGTGTTCGGCAGGAATTTCCTGAACAGCTTTATTCCTATGGCGAGCAGGAAGGACAGATACAGGAAACTGACAAGAATGTCATAGGAGTTTATCAGTATATATGTCTCGTCATGTACTCCCAACATGGTCTTCAAAGCGGCGAGATTTATGGTGCCTCCCGTATAGACACCTGTCAGCATGCCGCCTACCTTGGCTCCCTCAGGAATGTTGTGTCCGAATATGAAGAATCCGATGATTACGGCTGCGGCTACCGAAACCATTCCAGTGACGAGCGCCAGTATCTGCGATCTGGCCCCCTTCATGTTGAATGTGCATCCGAACAGCATCAGGGGGATGGCAAGAGGTACCATCGCGTTGGACAGAATCTCTTGTACTGCAGGCATCTGTTCAGGCATCAGGCCGATGTTTCCGATTATGATGCCGAGGGCATACAGGACCATCACAGGGCCTATTTTTCCTAAAAAGCTGACTTTCTTGCATAGCCATAACACTCCTGCCGGAATGAGGCAGAACCCAGCAACCAGTATGATCCAATTGATGATTTCCATGACGAAACAGGTTTTAGTACTGACAAAAATACAAATTTTCATTCAAATGGTAACCATGTTTACTAATATGCATATATGACAAAATGTCAGTTTTTGTCCATTGGCACTTTGTTTGTCCTAAGGGAGGTCGCCACGGACGTTCATGGCGTGGCGTCAAAGCAAGGTAAACAACAAAAACGAAACAATATGATCAGACCATTAGCAGACAGAGTAGTCATCGAGCCGAAAGCGGCCGAGACTCAGACAGCATCAGGACTTTACATTCCTGACACAGCAAAGGAGAAGCCGCAGCAGGGAACCGTTGTGGCAGCCGGCCCGGGAAAGAAGGACGAGCCTATGGAAGTGAAGGTAGGTGACGTAGTCATCTACGGAAAATATGCGGGCACAGAGGTGTCTGTCGAGGGAAAGGACTACCTCATCATGAAGCAGTCTGACATTTTAGCAATACTTTAAGGACATGGCAAAGGAAATCAAATTCAATATCGAAGCTCGCGCCAAGATGAAGGAAGGCGCTGATGCTCTTGCAGATGCAGTAAAGGTGACCCTTGGACCTAAGGGCCGTAACGTGGTGATCGCCAAGAAGTTCGGTGCACCTCAGGTGACAAAGGACGGCGTGACCGTAGCGAAGGAAATCCAGCTTGAGGACCAGTTCGCTGACATGGGCGCACAGATGGTGAAGGAAGTAGCATCCAAGACAAACGAGCAGGCAGGTGACGGTACGACCACAGCAACCGTTCTTGCTCAGGCAATCATTAATGTAGGTCTTAAGAACGTTACTGCTGGAGCGAATCCTATGGACCTCAAGAGGGGTATCGACAAGGCTGTCGCAGCCGTTGTTGAAAGCCTTCGCGAGCAGAGCCAGGAAGTGGGCGAGGACTATGCGAAGATTGAGCAGGTCGGAACTATCTCAGCAAACAATGACAATTATATAGGAAAGCTCATAGCTGACGCTATGTCAAAGGTGAAGAAGGACGGCGTTATCACAGTCGAGGAAGCCAAGGGCACCGAGACTGAGGTGAAGGTCGTTGAGGGAATGCAGTTCGACAGAGGATACATCTCTCCATATTTCATGACCAACGGAGACAAGATGGAGGCTGTGCTTGACACACCTTACATCCTCATCACTGACAAGAAGGTGTCGACGATGAAGGACCTTCTTCCTATCCTCGAGCCTATCGCACGTGAAGGAAAGTCTCTTCTTATCATTGCGGAAGATGTTGATGGTGAAGCTCTTACAACCCTCGTCGTAAACAAGCTTCGCGGTACCCTCAAGATCGCTGCAGTCAAGGCTCCTGGCTTCGGAGACCGTCGCAAGGAGATGCTTCAGGACATCGCAGTCCTTTCAGGCGGTATGGTGATCTCAGAGGAAAGGGGATTCACTCTTGAGAATGCGACCCTCGATATGCTCGGAAGGGCAGAGAAGGTTGTCGTTACCAAGGACAATACTACAGTGGTGAACGGAGCAGGTGCTGCAGAGGCCATCCAGGAACGTGCAGACCTTATCCGCAAGCAGATCGAGACCACAACTTCCGACTACGATCGCGAGAAGCTCCAGGAGCGTCTCGGAAAGCTCGCCGGCGGTGTTGCAGTCCTTTATGTAGGTGCAGCGACAGAAGTCGAGATGAAGGAGAAGAAGGACAGGGTAGAGGATGCTCTCAGCGCAACAAGGGCTGCAGTAGAGGAAGGTATCGTGCCGGGCGGTGGAGTTGCTTATATCCGCGCATCGGAGGCTATCAAGGACCTCAAGGGTGCCAATGAGGATGAGACCACAGGTATCCACATCGTGGCACGCGCAATCGAGGAGCCTCTCCGTCAGATCGCTGCAAATGCCGGCGTGGAAGGCAGCGTGATCATCAACAAGATCCGCGAAGGAAAGGGCGACTTCGGCTACAACGCACGCACTGACGAGTATGTGAACATGTTTGAGGCAGGCGTGATCGACCCTACAAAGGTGTCTCGCGTTGCTCTCGAGAATGCAGCTTCAGTTGCAGGCATGTTCCTTACTACAGAATGTGCCATCGTAGACATCCCAGAGCCAGCAGCTCCTGCGATGCCAGCAGGTGCCGGCATGGGCGGCATGATGTAAACCGCCATCATATTAAAAAAGTCCGGATGGGCGCGAGCGAAGCATATACCTATGCTCCTGCAAAGCGAGCCCCATCCGGACTTGTTATATTATATTGTCGGTATTGGGAATTGCAGAGGCGTGTCCACCCCCCCCGGCTAGGGGGTGTCTCCCGAATGGGAGACGGGGGTCACCGGATTATCACCGGACAACCGGATTGCTTTATGTATCTTCTAGTCGGTCACCCCGTCGCGGAGGTTGCCGTACTGGTCCTGTACCGGCTGTGTGCCGCCGGTATTGTCGACGATGGCAAGGTTGGTGTTCTTCTCTGATGAGGTGAAACGCATCAGCCACCATCCGTCGTCAGCCGGCATGTTGAATCTGAAGGCGGCAGGAACATTGCCGGGAGTCCCTTCATGGAAGCGCACCAAAGGCTTTCCCAACCTTCTGGTATCGCTGTTGGAGAATCCTTCTCCCCACAGCTCGACCCTGCGCTGAAACCAGATCTCGTCAGTCAGGCTGCGCCCGGAGGCGTCAGCGGAATAGGCAGGATCCCGATGGCTCCTGACGAAATCTTCCAGCAAAGCCTTCGCCTGCGCTGAAGATCCGCTCCTGGCAAGTCCTTCCGCCTGGATAAGTATCATCTCTTCCACCCTCATGAATGGCCAGTCGTCATCGTTCAATGTCCCTCCGACAGATGCCATACCGAACTTCACGTTTGTATAGGGGAGGAATTTCATCTTCACGTTGTCGATCTCTAGGGAGGCTACCGCATTTCCGCTCACACCCTCCCATGTCACGCTCTCAAGCAGTGGTGATTCCAGCGAAGCGTCGACCCACCATCCCTTGCGCACGTCCGTTTCCGGAATCTTGTCGAAGAGAAGGCTGTTGATGCATGAATATACCTGTGTCCCGGCTGAGTAACCGTCACCGGAGAAAGACCTTATCCATGCGCTGGATGTAGCGTAAGGATTCTTCATGGCTATGTCTGAAGTCATGTCGTACCCCCAGATCCAGTTATGCTCGCTGATGTCATAGAATGCAGGTCTGGCTGCCTCCGCCATCGAGGATGGCGAATATCCGGCAGCAGCCGCCGATGCATCCGACACGGCAAGCTCCCACTCCTGCATGTTCATGTATGCGCGTGCCCTGAGCCCGTATGCAGTCTGTCTGTCGATTCGCGACTTGTCTGTGCGCACATATCCCTCGAGATTCTCTATGGCGTATGTCAGGTCACTGATTATCAATGCATAGACATCTGCGACAGATGCCCGTGGATTGTTCGTGAAGTCTGTCGTCTGTTCGGTTACCAGCGGCACGCAAGGGAGATCCTTGCCTCCCGCAGCATAGCCGAACTGGAAATATGGAGCGAGATTCAGATAGGCGAACGCCCTCATTGCTCTTGCCTGCGCAAGCTTATATCTGATTACAGGGTCTTCCGAATCGGCAGGATACGATTTCAGGATATCGTTTGCCGCTGCGATGGTGTTGTACGGTGCAGCGTATCTGATGTACGGGTTCGCGTAATCTGCATTCCGTGATGTCAGTGCCCCGCATGCGGAGAACCAGTTGTATCCGCTGTTCGCCAGCACGACATCCGCAGCCTCGATGTCATTTGAAAACGCCATCATCACAAATCCGAAGTCATCCGGTCTTGTGCCTCCGGTGACGCTTCCCGGCGAGCCGAGCTTGGTGAACATGCCGTTGAAGGATGCATCCGCCCTCGAAGGTATCACGGAATTCACCTCCTGGAGCTGCTCGGTAAGGATGATGCCTCCTTGAGGCTTCAGTTCGTCCATCCGGCTGCATGCTGCCGCAGCCAGGATGACCATAATGTATGCATATGTCTTTTTCATATTCCTAGAATGTTAATGTCATACCTGCCGTAACTGTCCTCATCGCCGAGTATGAGCCGCTGTTAAGTCCTGATCCGGAAGTGAGCGAGCCCAGTCCCATCGAATAACGGGGGTCCACTCCCTTGCGGGCGGAGATTACTGCCAGATTGTCTCCCGCCACATATATGCGCAGACTTTCTATCTGCATCATAGAGGTGACTTTTTCCGGAAGAGTGTATCCGAGAGTTATGTTGTTTATGCTGAGGTAGTTCGAGCTTATGAGGTAATTGCTGACTGCTGTCTGCCCGACGCTGGTGTCTCCGTCCAGACGTGGAATGGAGGATGATGGATTGTCCGGACTCCAGGCCTTCAGAGCATCCTTGTGCCATGCCGTTCCGGCTGACGACGAAGTGTGCATCAGCGCCTGGTATGTTCCGTCATAGTATTTTCCTCCGAGCTGGAAGGAGAATTGTGCGGAAAAGTCGAATCCATAGGCCTTCAGGGCTGTTCCGAATCCTCCGTAGACATCAGGAAGGACAGAGCCGAGTTCATACTGCGATGCTTCGGAGAACACTTCTGTGATTGTGGATTCTCCTGTCCATTCTCCTTCTTTGTCCAGAGTCTTGACATACCATTGCGCCTTTCCGTTCTCCTGGTTGACACCGGCGTATTTGCGCATGTAGGCTTCATACAGGGAACCTCCGACCTTATATATATAGTTGCCTCCCATTATGCCCTTGTCTGAAACCGAAGGGTCGAGAGCCGTGATCCGGTTGCGGTAGTGGCTGAGGTTCAGATTCCATGTCCAGAGAAGTTCGTTCCTGTTCATGATGATTCCGTCAAAGGCAAATTCGAAACCGTTGTTCACGATGGATCCCACATTTACAGGGTAGTATCCGGTAGGATTGCCTGACGAAAGAGGTACGTCCTTGCTATATAGAAGATCGATGGTCTTTCTGGAGAAATACTCCATGCTTCCGCTGAGGAGCCCTGAAAGAATCTCGAAATCCACGCCGATGTTGAAGGAGTGCGATGACTCCCAGGTGAGGGCGCTGTTGCCCTTGTATGCGAGTTCTGTAGAGTATTCTCCGCTTTCCTCATTGTATGAATGGGTGTAGTTGTCGGAATACGGATAATACTTCCTGGCATAGTTGGATGAAGGATACAGATTGTCGTTGCCCTGCACTCCGTAGCTTGCCTTTACCTTCAGCATGTCCAACCACCAGGCACCTTCCATGAACCATTCAGAACTTGCCAGCCATGCGGCTCCGATGCTTCCGAAGTTACCCCATCTGTGCCCTGGCGCAAAACGTGAAGAACCGTCACGGCGGTATGATGCACTGGCGAAATAGCGGTTGTCATATTCATATTGCGCCCTTGCGAGGAATCCTTGCGTCATGTAGTCTGCAGTATATGATGAAAGCTGCTTCGAACTGCTTCCGTCAGCGTTGCCCAGCTCCCCGATGTACGGATCGAAAAGCCTGTCGTTCTGTCCTTCGAAGAACTGCTCCTTGAGCTTGTATACTTCATATCCGGCAAGAACGTTCAATGTGTGTAGGCTGCCGTAGAAGTCCGTCTTGTATTCGGCCAGGTACTGGCTGTTCACGGCAAATGTCCTGTCATGGCTTACATATGCCAGACCGTCGGTCGAACTCTGTGAGCCGAATCTGCTGTATAGGGCATTGTATCGTGTGTTGGCATTTGTAAGTCCGACGTTGGCTGTGAGTGACAGCCCTCTGAAAGGAGTCAGGACAATGCCCCATTTGCCCGTTATGAAATCAGTGTAGCTCTGCCTGCGGTTGACTTCGTTGTCACGTACGGCATTGCCTACGAACGAAGGACGTATGAAGTTTGTCTGGTTCGCGTCATATACCTTCATTCCGTTTTCGTACATGATGGCTCCTCCAGCATCCCTGACATAAAGAGGATATATCGGTCCCATCATGTTGGTGACATAGAACACGTTTCCTGATGACCCGTATGTGCTTGAATATGAGGCTGTCTTTGAGTCAGAATGTGCGTAGCTCATGCTCGTGCTTATCTTCATCCATGGCTTTGCCTGCCAGTCTACGTTCATGCGGGCGGTGTATCTTTGGAAATCGGAATTGTTCACGATACCTCCGTCATTGAGATAGCCCACGCTTCCGTAGTAGCTGAGTCTGTCCCTGCCGCCGCTGACAGACAGATTGTACTCCTGCCTGAAGGAGCTGTGGAAGGTGTCGCCATACCAGTCATCAGGGATATAGAAGTATTCCCCGTCGGAATATCCGAGCGTCGCTTTAGGGTTGAGGCGGAAATCCTTGCCTATGAATCTTTCCCCGGCAGGAACTGTGAAGACCTGATATCCGAGTCCTCCGTTGTTCTGGTCGAAGAGGTTTGCATCGGCATATGCATATGCTTCTTCAGGAGTCTTGCCTGCATAGATCTGCGAGTTGTACATCATCCTGTAGTGGGTCTCGTAATACTGCGCGGGGTCTGAGATTATGTCATACTGCGGTATCAGGCGCGAGTTCGATCCCCATTTTGCATCGAATCTGATCTTTGCCGGAGTGCTTCCTGATGCCCTCTTGGTCGTTATGAGGACTACTCCGTTGGCTCCGCGTGCTCCGTAGATGGCCGAGGCTGCTGCATCCTTCAGTACTGACATCGACTCAACGTCGCTTGGGTTGATGTCCGAGATTGATCCGTCAAACGGCATTCCGTCCACTATATAGAGAGGTGAGTTGCTGGCGCTCATGGAGCCGATTCCGCGGATGCGGATCGCGGCTCCACCGCCAGCAGGATCTCCTGAAGATGAAATGACCTGCACACCGGGAGTCGTACCTGCCAATGCGCTGGTCACATTCGTGCTTACGCGCGATTCGATGGTCTGTGCATCCACCATCGATGCCGATCCTGTGAAGGAACTCTTCGTTGCAGTTCCATACGCTATCACAATCGTTTCTTCCAGACTTTCAGTGTCCGGCTCCAGGGCGGCGTTCAGTATCGTTCTTCCGTCAATCGGGGACTCCATCGTCTTGTATCCTATAGATGAGAATACCAGGATCCCGTCCCCGGGGACGGTGATCGTAAACTCTCCCTCCGCGTCTGTGCTTACTCCGGTCATGGTCCCTTCCAGATGGACGGACGCATACGGAACCGGTTCATTTGTAGATGCATCCGTTACCCTTCCCTTAACCGTCAGGGACCCTTCCTGGGCGGATGCCACGATTGCCGTCAAGGCAGTCAGAAGCGTCAAAATGCTTTTCATAATTTAGAATACTTTAAAACTAAGATTTGCGAAAAACATTTTTTGTGCCAAAATAAAAGCGGTCGGTTCCTTCACAGGGACCGGCCGCTTGCCAATATTTATGTAAAATAACCAGAAGGTGATAAATCAGTTATCGAAAGGATAAGTAATCTGTGCTGCAAACAATGTCATTGAGTGAGCCTCGTTTCCAACTTCAGTCATAGTGATCTGAGTAGGGTTCTTCTTGTCGTCAGCAGTCAGCTTGAATGTCCTTGCCTTGTCATATCCGAATGGACGGAGTGCATAATGGAATCCGGCATTGTTGTGATACCATACACCATTACCTGCTCCTGCCATTGCAAACTGCAGAGTTATTATGTCTTCACCCTGGAGCGCATAATTGAAATTCAAAGATCCGCCATATCCGCTGCTTACGAACTGGAATCCGAAGTTGCCAGGATAGAGCATGCTTCCTATAAATGCGTACTGCAGTTCTTCTCCCAGAGCATCCTCATACTGCTTTACATAGTCGAAGTAGAATTTTCCTTCTGCGCTCAACGTACTGTACTTGATGAACCAGTTACCAAGAACGAACATCTCGTTGAGAGGTGGGATGATCTGGATGACAGTCACCTTGCCGTCTTCTGTCGCAAGTGTGCCGTTTTCAGCGTTGAATACGAGCTTTGTATACTCTGTACCCTTGATTTCAACTGGAGTATAGAAGTCCACGCCTTCCGGAGTGTAGCAGAATGATGCAGTACCTGTTACGGCTGTCGTGTCCTCTGGAGTGTATACATTGTATTCGAATTCAAATACGTTTCCGCTGATCGAGCATGCTGTGGTGTCCGAGTCCATGATCATTCTGTATGCTGGTGCTCCCATAGCCGCTTCCACAGCGTTGATCTTGTTCATATAATCTACAGGGTCGCCGGAGAACTTTACCAAAGTGTAGTTGTTGTCTGTTCTCTTGCCTTTCATGTAGACCTCTGTAGCATCCGGATTCTTACCGACGATGCGGAACTCGTAGTCTCCATGAAGAGCCTCATAGTTGCTGATGTCCGGAGTGGCGAAGAAATGGATGTTCTCATTGTAAGTGTCAAAGGTGATTACCGGACCGTCATCCGGAGTCATCTTGTAAAGGCTGGATACCGGCGTGGCTATGTCATCGTCAAGCTGGAAATATGCTGTCACTGAATCAGCAGTGAACTTCAGCACATAAGTGTATCCCCCGTATGACTGTTTTTCTTCTGGGAAGTACTGGAGAAGCCACCCTTCCTCGGCTGAGGCAAGGAGGGTCCTGTACTCATCAAGATAAGCCTCCATTCTTTCCGCAGGAGTCTTGTCAAAGAGCTCCTTCTCTTCCATGAGACATGACGTGACAGTCATGCCCAGGACAGCAAGCAGGATTAAATATATCTTTCTCATAATAAGTCTCCTTTTTTAGTTAAGCGTTTCCAAATCAAGGGTGTCGATTTCGCCCTGACGTCTCTGGATCACGTCCCTGAGTTCGTTGAGGTCGATATTCCATGAGTTGAGCATGTAGTTGTATGCTATGTCGAACTTTGCGCTGATGATTGCAGCGCCAGCTCCGGCATTTGCAAGTACGTTTTCCCAATACTCTGCAGGATTTGTCACATATATTGAAATCAGTTCCACAAAATCCTCGTTGACTTCAGATGAAGCGTATTCGCTGATGAAGCCGTGCTTCTGTGCGTCTGCATCGCCGTTCCATGTGCTGCTCCATGCGTCAGTAACGTATTCTGAACCGGAGATGGCGTTGAAGTCGCTTGAATATGGCTTTGTCTGGTGAAGTATGTGCGCGAACTCATGGTGCATGGTCTTGAAGTAGTATTCGTTGAGATAGTCTACGTCAATGATCATGTCATTCACGAAATACATTGTGATCTTAAGACCGCCTTCTGCCGTACCAAGAACGAATGTGCCGTTGTTGCGGTATGCTCCCGAACCCACAAGATGAATCATCTTCGGATAGTAGGACTTGATGAACTCCTTGCTTCCGGTGATTTCGTCGTATGGCTCGAAACAGAGGAATTTCATAAGTTTCGCCATCTTGATGGCATTCTCGTACTTTGCAGGAACAAGCCAGTAGTTGAAGTCCGACTCGTTCTTTTCCATACGGTACTTGAACATGATGTTGTATGGCTCGATGTAGTTGGTTACGAGCCATCTGTCAAATTCATTTTCCTCGACCTGTGAGTCGATGACCTGACTCTCCGGATTCAGAGGCTGTTCCTCGCAGGCGATGAATGATACTGCTGCCACCGCCATTGCTATATATTTCAAAAACTTTGTCATGATGTTTCCGATTTTTAATGGGTCCGTCATTACCTAGGGTTTGGAGTCATGCCGGCTGTGATGACGTCCTTAGGAAGCTGAAGAGCTCGTCTTTCATCGTCCACGGTGAGCCTGTCGTAGGTCTCGAGAACCTCAAGGGTGGTTCCCAGCTTTCGTCTGGTGATCTCGATTCCGTAACGCTTGACGTCGAACCATCTCATTCCCATCATATAGAACTCTGCACGTCTCATGTAAAGGATTGCGTGTACATATGCTTCCATGTCGCTTCCTTCAGAGAAATCTGCTACGAGCGGATTAAGTTTCTTCTTCGGAGTCGGTGCAGTGTCTGTATAGTATTCCATTCCGTTTACCCAGTCCTTGATGATCTGGTCTGTGAGCACAGGATCGCAATAGTCGGGATTGAGCGTATTCACGGTCCAGAGGTTCATGTCGGCAAGGGCAAGGTCGTACTGCTCCTTCATGATGTATGCCTCTGCTCTGTTAAGAAGAGCCTCCTCCGCTGTAAGGGCCGCATATATGGTGCGGTAGTATCCGATTCCTGCAACAGGGTCAGTGTATTCGAACAGATAGTTCAGACGTGGGAGGATGGTCTTGTCAAATCCTGTCGCCACATATACGTAATGGTCGAGCTTGTACATTTTCCTGTAGTTGTAGCTCGAAGTAGAAGGTGCAAGTCCTCCCCAAGGCGCGAGGTTGAACATCTCTGTCTGCATCAGCATGTTGCCGGCTGAAATCCTTGACTCGAAATAGTATGGTCCGAAAATGAGACCAAGAGAAGAGTAGGCAGTCTGGAGAAGGAAGTTGTTCTTTGCGTTGGTGCTGTTGTACTGCGGACCGACGACATCAAGTTCCTTAGGATAACTTGTCAGTGTCGCATAATCTCTGAGGAGTTCTGCAGGAGCTGAACCGAGTGCCTTGTTTGCACACTCGATACACTTGTCCCATTTACCATAGAACAGATAGAAACGTGATGCGAATGTGTAGGCTGCTTTCTCATTGAAGTGGTATTTCGGCACGCTGTATCCTGCATCATTGACCAAAGGAAGTCCTTCCTCAAGATCTTTCTCAATCGCAGCATAGACCTCTGCAACCGTGCCTCTGTCGTACTTCGGGTTGAGTTCTGTTTCCGGCTTGTCCATGTAAGGGATGCCGAGGTCTGTCGAGGCGGTTGCCGGGTCATAGGCCTTGCAGAAGAGGCTTGCGAGCATGAAATGATTGTATGCTCTCGCAAGGAGCGCTTCTCCGCGTGACGCTTTCAGCGCCGGAGTGTCAGCACCGAGTTCATCAATCGCTACAAGTGCCTGGTTTGCGTTGGTGATTGCTCCGTAGAGTGCACCCCAGACCTCTTTCGGATCTTCATTGTCTGTCTCAGTGACTTCGTCCCACTGATAGACCTGAGTGTATAATCTGTTGCTGTATGGAGAATCTTCTCCGAAGTCATCGACATTGTCGGAAGAGAGCTCGGAAAGCATGATGTATGCGTTTTCCGGATATGCGCTTACAAGAAGCTTCTCCACCTTCTCTTCGGTGTCGATCTCTGCGCGGTTGTCCGGCATGACGTCCAGCCATTCATTGCAGGAAGTCAGTGCAAAGGCGAGCGACAGCGTTAAAAGGGTTATATTCTTCATTTTCATAATTTTCTGATTTAAAGTGATTACAGACCAAGTCTCAATGTTACTGTGAACTGCTTAGGGAGCGGAGTCGCCACACCACCGGTGTTGAAGAACTCAGGATCCTGTCCGTTGAGTTTCTTGTCGGCATAAAGAAGTGCGAGATTTGTTCCCTGTACCTTTACAGAAAGTGAATTCATCTTCAAAGCCTTTACCCACTTCTTCGGGAAGTCGTAGCTGAGAGACACTTCCTTGAGTCGGATGAAGTCTCCCTTTGCGATGCGCTCAGAAGAAAAGTTGTAAGCATTGTATGCATAAGACAGATAACTGTCATTGTAAGTCTGCATCCTTGATGCAATGACAGGAATGGTCGTTACATTTTCGTCTCCAGGCACCACCCATCTGTTCTTGAACTCCTTAGGCATTGACGAAAGATCGCTGTATGAACTTGAGAAAACTGGGTCCATGCGTACTACGTTGCCGAACGAGTATGTGAAGAAGATGTTGAGTTTCAAACCCTTGTACTGGAATGTGTTGCCGAATGAACCGAAGTCTGTAGGGTCAGCAGTTCCTGAATACTCGAGGAAATCGATCTTGTCACGTTCCTGGAAATAGATGCCTGTAGTAGTTACGTTTCCATCCTGATCAAGGAAGGTCGGGAGACCTTGTTCGTTCAGTCCCTTGAAAGGAATTGAGAACACGGAACGTACCGGGTATCCTTCGAGTGCGAATCCGGTACCAGCAACGAGGTCTATCACCCTCTGCTGGTTCTCGAGGCTTGTAACTTCATTCTCGGCATGTGAGTAAATGAAGTCGGTGGTCCACTTGAAGTTCTTTGTGTCGATGTTCTTGGTAGAGATCGTGAGCTCTACACCTGAAGAACTCATGGATGCAACGTTACCGAACTTGATGACCTGACCACCGATACCCTGAGTCGTTACAGGACCTATGAGATCGTAGTTGTCACGCTTGTACCAGTCAGCTTCAATATTGATTCTGTTGTCGAAGAATCCTATTGCACCGCCGATGTTGAGCTCATGCTTCTTCTCATATGTAAGTGCGGCGTTTTCAAGGTCTGAGACGTAGAGGGCAGATTCACCGTCACCTGCGTTCGGACGCCAAGGGTTTGTTGCGTTGATCACGACTCGTGAGTTGGTTACGCTTGCCGGACCGCGGTCTGCTGTAAGCGAGTAGGAAGCCTTGAGCGAGAGGAATGAAAGATAAGGCCATGCCCCCTTCATCCACTCTTCCTCATGTACGTTCCATGCACCTGAAACGTTCCAGGTAGGAAGCCAGCGCGCAGAGGTTGTCTTGCCAAGCTTGTTTGTACCCTCGTAACGTACGGTTCCGTTGACTGTATAACGTCCTTTATATGAATATGTGCCGTTCGCGAAGAATGCTACGCTTCTCATGAGTGAGTTTGCCATGGTGTAGTACTGGGTGTTCTCTTCCGCACCTTTCTTGAATACTTCATAGGCATATCTTGCGATTTCTCCCATAGAATACTGCATGCCCCAGCCGCGGAACCAGGTCTGCTGACGCTGAACCTGATTGAGTTCCATACCTCCGAAGAAGTTGGTGATGTGCCCTCCATTGAACTCCTTGTTATATTGTGCGGTCGCACGGAAATCGTATGAGAGCATCTTGAAGTCGGTCCTTTCATATATACCTCCATCCGGCAGCACTGTGATAGGAACAGCATAAGGGTTGTCCGGGTCGGTATAAAGGAACGGGTTGTTGTCACGGATGGTGGTTGTCGGCATGGCGCGGTATGCCATCGCCTGGTTGGAGTAGTCCGTGATTGTGTGCTGCTGTGCTGAAGATGAGTACTTCACGGCACCGAGTGCTGAAAGTTCAAGTCCTGTAACCGGCTTGAGCTTGAATTCACCCTGGAACTTGAGGTCGACTACGTCAAAGTCCATATAGTTGTTCTCAAGTTCATGAAGGATGTTGAAGTCTGCATAGTTCCTCTTGTAGTATGCGGTAGGATCCAGCACTCTTGAAGTGTTGAGGGCGTATGAATAAGGGTTGATGTCGAAGTCACGCTTTACTTCGCCGCTGACAACGTCCACATCTGATGAAAGTGTTCCCGGAGCTCTCTGCTGGCGGTAAGAAGCACTGGAGATCATGTTGAATGAAAGCTTCTTGAAGATGTTGTAGTTGGCGTTGAAGTTGGCTGTATAACGGTTCACATTGCTCTGCCTTGCCCAACCCGGATCCACCATGGCACTGATCGATGCATAGTACTGCGACTTCTCGTTTCCGGACGACATGCTGACCGAGTGGTTATGCTGAAGTGCGTTGCTGAAGAGCATGTCGAACCAATCGGTGTTGCGGTATTCGGCCTGGCGGAGGAATGCGTTGCGTGCAGCCTCTGTATTGGCAAGGGTACCTGCAGTTATCATGTTGTACATCTCGCCGTAGATACCGCTCTCACTTGAGTTAGGAACTGCAGAATAGTTGAGCCATCCTTTCTGCTCAAGTTCGCGGTAGATGCTCATCTGCTCCTGTGAGTTCATGATGTTGAAGTTTCTGTATGAAGGCTTCAGACGTGTCGTGAACTCTCCTGTGTAACTGATTCTGCTGCGGCCTGCAGCACCTTTCTTGGTGGTTACTACGATCACACCGGCCATGGCGCGGGCTCCATAGATAGATGTCGCCGATCCGTCTTTGAGGATCTGGAAACTCTCGATGTCGTCTGCATTGAGGCCTGCGATTGCAGAACTGATGAGGGTGGTTGCGTCTCCGGACGACAGCTGGTCGGCGTCAACTTCGACCACGTCCTCCATGATCACACCATCTACAACCCAAAGAGGCTTCGAGCTTCCGTAGATAGAAGTGGCACCGCGGACGCGGATCTTAGGAGCTGTACCGAATGAACCGGATACATTCTGTACCGATACTCCGGAGGCTCTTCCTTCAAGGGCGCGGCTGATTTCCGGCATACCGTCCACCCTTGCTTTCTCTCCGTCCACCTTTGCTGTCGATCCTGTGAACAGACGTTTGTCCATTTTTTGCATACCGGTAACGACTACACCTTCCAGCATTTCGGAATCCGGTCTCATGGTAACCTGGAGATAAGGTCTGACAGCCACCTCCACTGTTTCCATGCCGAGGCATGAGAATACCACAACCTTTGCATCTGATGGTACCTCAAACTCGAACTTACCGTCAACATCGGTAATTGCGCCTCCATCTGTTACACCTTTTACAGTGACATATGCTCCGATGACGGGCTGGCCGTCGACTTCGGATGTCACGATACCGGACACTTTATTCTGGGCCAGCAGCGAACCTGCACCCAGAACAAGGGAGGCAAAAAGCAGCATCAAGTTTTTTTTCATAGATTCTGACTTTTTATTAGTTAAACATAAATATTGATCAGCTATACACTACACTGAATAGTCTGACTTTTAATCGGGCGTTTTATTGTGCGTATTATTGTGAAACTTAAATAATATTAACATGTCAGTGTATGCTTATATCAGAGTCAGTACGGAAATGCAATGTCATGCAAGTCAGAAGCACGAAATCAAGGTCTATTGTGAAAAACGCGGATTGATTGTAGACAAATGGGTATCGGAATCCGTGTCCGGAACAGTAGCTCCCGAGAAAAGACTGCTGGGCAAGAGTATAAGGAAAATGAAGAAAGGGGATCTTCTGATCTGTACGGAATTATCCCGGCTGGGGCGCAGCATGCTCATGATTATGGGCATACTGAACAGATGCTCTCAAAAGGGCATCTCCATACAGACTATAAAGGATAATTTTACCCTTACGGATAACATAAATTCAAAGATCATAGCTTTCGCCTTTGCCCTCGCGGCAGAAATTGAAAGAAACCTTATATCTCAGAGGACCAAAGAGGCTCTGGCTGTCAAGCGTCTGGAGGGAGTGAGGCTTGGAAGACCGCCGGGAAGTTCCAGAAAGAAAGTTACATTTATAAAGGAATTTGGTACTGTGTCAATGATGCTGGCCAATGGCATGACTGTGTCTCAAATAGCTAAACAATATGGTATTCATCGCAATACCATGCGAAAATATCTGGATGAAATGCAGAAAATTAAAGATAAATGAAAATTTAATAAAAATTATGAATTGCAAGATTAGAGCGATAGTTGCTTACAAATTGTAAGTGGTGCCACAAAAGTCTTCGCAAATTTTCTGCGAAACCGCCCAAAATCTTCATAATTCCCTAATATTCCAACGTTTGAAGATGTTTGGATATTAAAAAAATGTTAACGAACTTTGTAGGAAATCGTGCTATATAAAACGCCCGATTATTAGTGCATGAAATTACAAAGTGTAGTGTACTACAAAGTAATCAATATTTATGTTTAACTTTTTTACCGAGCTTATGTATGAGTAGAAAATTATTCACAATCGCCCTGTGCTTCTTGATGAGCATAGGCGCAGCTCTCGCTCAGAACACAGTATCCGGAACTGTAAAGGATGCTGAAACTGGCGAACCGGTAGTTAGTGCGGCCGTACAGCTTAAAGGCAGCACAGGTGTTTACGCAATGACAGACGATGCGGGTAGCTTCATTATCGAAGTTCCTGTAAACGGTGTCCTTGTAGTAAGCAGTCTCGGTTATCATTCAGCCGAAGTCAATGTTGGCGGAAACACCAATGTAGTGATTTCACTCGAGTCTGACAAGCACATGCTTGATGACGTTGTGGTGGTCGCATACGGTACCGTCCGCAGAGAGGCTGCAACCGGAAGTGTTACATCTGTCAAGAACGAGCAGCTTGCTTCTGTTCCTGCAACTTCAGTGGACAAGATGCTTGCAGGTAAGATGGCCGGTGTGACTATCACATCAGGATCTGGACAGCCAGGTTCGACATCAACAATCCGCGTGCGCGGTATCTCGTCAATCAACGCAGGCAACGAGCCTCTTTGGGTTGTCGATGGTATTCCAGTTATGTCGAGCGACTTCCGTCAGCTTTCAAACGCTGGTGTCGGCGGCGGTTCATCATCTACCTTCCTTAACCCTAACGACATCGAATCAATCACAGTCCTCAAGGATGCGGCTGCGGCTTCAGTCTATGGTTCGCGTGCTGCAAACGGTGTCATCCTCGTTACCACAAAGAGCGGTAAGGCAGGAAAGGCACGTTTCACTGCCAGGGCGAAATTCGGTGCCCAGCAGCTTATCAACGACAAGAACTGGCGTCCTCTTACAGGATCCGAGCTGATCGACTATAAGAGAGTTGCTGCAATCAATGCAGGTCATGACCCTCTCGATCCTACAGACCAGTACTATACTCCAGACACTCTTCTTGAGAACGGTGTTACAAACTGGTACAAGGAACTCACAAAGATCGGATCTCTTCAGGAGTACGAAGTTAACGCAACTGGCGGTACAAACAAGGCATCTTACTATGCTTCAGCCGCTTACCATAGCAATGAAGGTGTGTTCCATGGCATCAGCTACGACCGCTTCTCTGCACGTGTGAACAGCGACTTCCAGCTTCTCAAGTCTCTCAAGAGCGGTGCAAGGTTCAACCTCAGCTACGCAGACTCTAACTCAGGCCAGATGGGTGACCTTTATTACTCAAACCCTCAGTACGCGATGTTCTCTATCCTTCCTTGGACTCCTTTCAAGAATCCTGACGGAAGCTTCAACGTGAACATCCCTGAGAACTCAGACACAAACCCTGCAGCAGACGCGTACTACGATACCTATAACGATAAGGACTATCGTCTCCAGGGAAGCATCTATCTCGAGTGGAGCCCTATCAAGCAGCTCACATTCAAGACCACCAACGCTCTCGAGTTCGTATACGTGGACTCTAAGCAGTACTGGTCAGCAGAGACAAACAAGGGTACAGCCACCCTCTTCAAATACTGGTCAAAGGACCTCCGTTACACCACTTCAAACACAGTGACTTACGACGACAAGTTCGGAGCACACTCGGTAAGGGTACTCGCAGGACAGGAGGCAATGGTCGACACTTACGACTATCTCGGCGGTTACTCACCTAACGTAAACCCTCTCATTCCTTTCCCTAACACATCTACTCCTGAGGCCGATGAGGTTTCTTACAGCCTTTCAGACGAGTCAATGGTTTCAGTATTCGGTGTGGCTGACTACAACTTCGACAACAAGTACTACTTCCAGGGTTCTGTACGTGCTGACGGATCATCCCTCTTCGGTGCAGCTAACAGATGGGGTATCTTCTGGTCAGTGGGTGGTTCATGGAACATCACCAAGGAGAACTGGATGGCGTCTACAAGAGACTGGCTCAGCCTCGCGAAGCTCAGAGCATCATACGGTGTGAACGGTAACAACAACATCGCCGCTTACCGTGCGTATGGTATCTACTCTACAATGACTTACGGCTCATATGTGGGTATGGTTCCTTCACGTCCTGAGAATCCAAACCTCTCATGGGAAAAGAACAGGACCGTGAACTTCGGTCTCGACCTCGGATTCTTCGACGACAGACTCACAGCTAGCGTAGACGTTTACCAGCGTAAGACTGAAGACATGCTCCTCAGCAAGAGAGTTCCTTATACCACAGGTTTCGGCTCTAACTTCGTGAATATCGGAGCCATCATGAACCGCGGTCTTGAGCTCCAGCTTGAGGGAATCCTCGTCAACACAAGCGATGTACAGTGGACAGCAGGTTTCAACATTGCATTCAACCGTTCTAAGGTCCTCGACCTCGCAGACAGCGAATACCTCAGCGTAGGTGATGGTCGTGCTTCAAGCAATACAGGTACTCCTGTAAGAATCGTAAAGGACAAGAGCCTCTATACATTCTATCTCCGTGACTGGTACGGCGTGAACCCTTCAAACGGTGATCCTCTCTGGTATGACAATGATGGCAACCTTACAAGCGACGTTACAAAGGCTCGCTACATCTACACAGGTTCTCCAGAGCCTAAGGCAACAGGTGGTTTCAACACAAGCTTCACATGGAAGGGTCTTACCCTCTCTGCATTCTTCGAGTTTGTATATGGAAACAACGTGTTCATGGCTTCGCAGTTTGACCTTGACGGTTATGACATGACCGGAAACACTACTACCTACTCTCTCGGATACTGGGAGAAGCCAGGTGATACAGGTGTTCATCCAAAGCCTGTAGCAGGTAACCCTAAGCGTCCTTATTCTAACTCTACAAGATACCTCCAGGACGGAAGCTATATGAGAATCAAGGATGTGTCGCTTTCATATGCATTCCCTGAAAAGGTTCTCAAGGCTATCAAGATGCAGGGTCTCAGGGTTTATGTAAGTGCTTTGAATCCTTATACATTCCACAATGTGAAGGGCGTCATGGACCCAGAGCTTGGTACACTCGGATACTCGATGGGTGCATCACACACAATGGTCAAGTCTTTCGTAGGCGGAATCGAAGTTTCATTCTAAAGACGACATGAATTATGAAGAAGATATTAGTATATATAGGAACTCTCGCTGCTACCATGGCGCTTTCAGGATGTGAAGACTTCCTGACAAGAGAGCCACAGCTCCAGCAGTCTACAGATATCACTTTGTCTACCTACAGCGGTCTTAATGATTCAACTCATGGCGCATATTACTACATCGCTTCTACAGGATGGTATGGCCAGAGCTGGGTTATCGACGCTGAAATGAGGTCAGGTAACGGTATGAAGTCTAATTTCGCTAACTCAAACCGTTGTACTCAGGCCTACAACTGGAACTACACTGAAGACGGTACTTCAGGAATGTGGTCTACAGCATACGTGACTATCGCAATGGCCAACAACGTCATCGACAATCTCGAAGGCAAGGCAGTAGGCGATATCACCGAGCAGGACCTCAACAATCTCAAGGCAGAGTGCCTTTTCATCAGAGCATTTGCTCACTTCTGCAACGTACTGACTTACGGACAGCCTTATACTTACTGTGTGGCTAACGACAAGGAAAGCCTCGGCGTGCCTTACGTATATCATACAGATCCTAACGGCAAGCCAGCACGCGAGACCGTCATTTCAAATTACGAGAACATCGTGAAGGACCTTCTCGAGGCAGAGAGCGTCATCGATCCTGAGTATGTCGCTACTTCAGTACGTCCTAGCCTCGTGGATGCAAATGCAGCTGTGAACATCTCTACTATCCAGGCTCTCCTTTCAAGAGTATACCTTTACATGGGTGAGTGGCAGAAGGCTGCTGACTATGCTACAAAGGTAATCGACAGCAAGAAGTACAAGATGTGGACAGCTGAGGAGTATCCTACCGTTTGGGGTAAGGAACTCGGAACAGGAGAGGTTATCTTCGAAGTTTACGGAAAGCGTACAAACAGCGCATACGGCAGCTGGGAGGACATCTCTTATCTGACAAATCCAGGAGGTTCAGGTGACCCTCAGGCAGCTCAGCCGCTCATCGACCTTTACGCAGAAGGTGATGTACGTCTCGAGGTTTACAGAACTGACGAGAAGGAAGAGTCTGGCATCCTATGGACTGCAAAGTATCCAGGAAAGGGCGACAACGCCGCTCCTGACTGCAACAACGTTGTGATCTTCCGTCTTTCAGAGATGTATCTCAACAGAGCAGAGGCTCTCATGCGTGGTGCAACTATCGAGGGTGCTACCGCAATTTCAGATATCAATGTGATCACTTCTAATCGTGGAGCTGCCCCTTATACTTCAGTAGGTCCTACAGATATCGAAGCTGAACGTCGCAAGGAACTTGCATGGGAAGGACATTACATCTATGACCTCGCACGTTGGAACAAGCCTGTTGTACGTGCTGAGAAGGATTATCCTCTCCTTACAATGAACCTTGAGGTGCCGTTCCCTAGCACAAAGTGGGCTCTTCCTCTTCCAAAGAGCGAACTCGACGTAAATGAAAACCTTGTTCAGAACCCTAAATAGTGAAACGATATGAAACTCAATATAAAATATCTTAGTTTTCTTCTTGCCGGAGCCGTGGCATTGGCTTCCTGCGACAAGAATGAG
>JAFQAT010000018.1 GCA_017399865.1 Bacteroidales bacterium
AAACAGGAGCTTTTCGAGAAGTACGGAAAGTCTAATACTGACACAGGTTCTCCAGAGAGCCAGGTGGCTTTATTTTCCTACCGTATCGCTCACCTTACCGAGCATCTTAAGAGCAACAAGCACGACTATGTGACTCGTCGTTCGCTTCTTAAGCTTGTAGGTAAGCGTCGTCGTGTACTTGATTATCTCAAGTCAGTTGACATCGAGAGATACAGAGCTATCGTGAAGGAGCTTGGCCTCCGTCGATAAGCTACATCATAGTAGGAACCGACGAAGGGGGAGCAACCGCGCAGTGGTTATCCCCCTTTTTTTACGCAAAGAAGTCTGATGGCGCAGACAACAACCTGCGGCGCCTGAAGAGTGACATACATATAATATCGGACCTGATACAATGGCCCCTTTGATGAAACAGAATATTAATCCACTCCCATAGGGGGAGGCAGGTTGAAGAACTAGTAATGAATATCGTAAAAAAGACAATCGAATTATCCGACGGAAGGGTAATTGAAATCGAGACCGGAAAGCTCGCAAAGCAGGCTGACGGCTCAGTAGTCGTAAAGATGGGAGGTACAATGCTCCTCGCGACTGTTACATGCGCCAAAGACGCAAAAGAGGATGTTGACTTCATGCCTCTCCAGGTGGACTACAAGGAGAAATATGCTTCAGCAGGACGTTTCCCAGGCGGATTCATGAAACGTGAAGGAAAGGCTTCAGACTATGAGATCCTTATCGCACGCCTTGTAGACCGCGCCCTCAGACCTCTTTTCCCTGAGGATTTCCACGCAGAAGTATTCGTAAATGTAAACCTCATCTCTGCTGAGAAGGACATCCAGCCGGATGCACTCGCAGGACTTGCGGCATCTTCAGCTCTCGCAGTCAGCGACATTCCTTTCGAAGGACCTATCTCTGAGGTACGTGTTGCACGTATCGGAGGCGAGCTCAGGATCAACCCTAACTTCAGCGAGATGGCTGACGCAGACATCGACCTCATCGTAGCCGCTACCTATGACAACATCATGATGGTAGAGGGAGAGATGAACGAGGTAAGCGAGAAGGACATGCTCGAGGCCATCAAGTTCGCTCACGAGGAGATCAAGAAGCACTGCAAGGTTCAGATGGAGCTCATGGAGGCTGTAGGCAAGACCGAGAAGAGGGCTTACTGCCACGAGGAGAACGACGAGGACCTTCGCAAGGCAATCGAGGAGTTCTGCTATGACAGATGCTACGCAATCGCTAAGTCAGGCTCGGCAAAGCACGAGAGATCAGACGCATTCGAAGCGCTCAAGGAAGAGTTCTACGCAACTCTCCCAGAAGAGGAGCAGGAAGAGAAGAGGATGATGATCGAAAGATACTACCATGCAGTGGAGAAGGCTGCGATGAGAAACATGATCCTCGACGAGGGTGTGCGTCTCGACGGCCGTGACACTACTACAGTACGCCCTATCTGGTGCGAAACTGACTATCTGCCATGCGCACATGGTTCGGCGATCTTCACCCGTGGCGAGACTCAGTCACTCTCGACTGTAACCCTCGGAACAAAGCTCGACATGAAGGAGCGTGACGAGGTTCTCATCCAGGACACAGACCAGTTCGTGCTCCACTATAACTTCCCTCCATTCTCAACCGGTGAGGCACGCCCTCAGCGTGGCGTAGGCCGTCGTGAGATCGGACACGGAAACCTTGCATACAGGGCCCTCAAGCCGATGATTCCTATGGCTCCGGAGAATCCATACGCAGTCCGCGTGGTTTCAGATATCCTCGAATCAAACGGTTCATCATCAATGGCTACAGTCTGCGCAGGCTGCCTCGCCCTCATGGATGCAGGTGTGAAGATCAAGAAGCCTGTTGCAGGTGTTGCAATGGGTCTCATCACAGACAAGGACAATCCTAACGAGCGCTACGCCATCCTTACCGACATCCTCGGTGACGAGGACCACCTCGGAGACATGGACTTCAAGGTGACAGGTACAAAGGACGGTATCACCGCTACCCAGATGGACATC
>JAFQAT010000019.1 GCA_017399865.1 Bacteroidales bacterium
CCCCCCCCCCCCCCCGGGTCCGGGCGGGCAGCCGGCGCCAAGGCGCCGGCCACGGCCCGCCCGGACTCTGATGCAACGCCAGACATAGACGACAGTGCAACACCAGACCTGGCATCCGAAGGGCCTCCCGTACAGGTCAGACCTCTCGTCTTCAGATAATTATAAAAATAGTATGCACATGTATATTCCGGATACTTATTGGCGCAGTCCACCCTTTTGGCAGCTCTGTCAACTCCGAATGTACCTCTGATTTCGGCAACAGGAGCCAGATCGCTGGCATACATGTACAGCATGTCACCGGTACCCTCCTTTCCTGTCGAGCAACTGTATCTGAACTCCATCCATGGAGTCTCGGGATAATGCGGCTTTATATTCACGGGATCTCCTACCTTCGCTCCGGCAGATACCGAGAATGACAGCATGTTCTCATAGAACATCAGTCCGGTCGTTCCGGCGCCATAATATGTCCCGGCATCTTCCAGAAGCCATGTCGGCTCCTCCGCCATGCCTTCGAAGAATCTGCCGTCTCCGACAATCCTGCCATCGATCCTCCGGATTCCGGCAGCGCGGATAATCGCCTCCCATTGCGCGAATGTACGGTCTATGGCGACCGCTATCGAATCCTTCGAGCCGAGGGTCGGGTCACCGCCGCCTATGATGTAGAGGTTGCCGTGCAGCGTCCCGTCATCTATCGTTCCGTCATATCCGAGACCGGTCTCGAACTGCCAGTCCGGACCAAGTGCATGCAGGGCCGCTCCCGTACTGATAAGCTTCATGTTGGATGCCGGAAGCATCATCATTTCCGAATTGATGTCCACCAGGGTCATTCCTTCTGCAGTCCGGGCGCATATCCCGACCACCGACTGGCTTAAAGCAGCATCTGATGCCAGCACCTCCACTTTCGTCTGGAGGGTCTCTTCCATCTGCTGCGCATTTGCCGCAAAGGCCGCCAGCAGCATCACAATCATTACAGTACGTTTCATTTTCATTCTTTGATATAGATTCCCCGTCTCCTTCCGGTCGCTCGGAATGACAATCCCCTACACCTGTGACAGTTTCTTGTCTTATTTTGACACAGCTGTCACTCAAACAGGGCATTCAGGGCAATTCCCGGCACACCTGTGACAGTTTTAGTGCAATTTTTGACACAGGTGTCAGCCATGGAGCAGTTGCATTCGGCAAGGAGTCTACAAAAATAGTCATTTTTGAGAAAGGGTTAAGGAATTATCCATATCTTTGCATGACATCTTACAAAGACTATTATGGCAAAGACAGTACTTGTTTCCGGCGGTGCCGGCTATATCGGCAGTCATGTGACTGTAGAACTTTTTGCAGCGGGCTATGAAGTTGTAGTGGCAGACAACATGTCGAACTGCGACCTGACCTGCTTCAATGGAGTTAAGAAGATTACAGGAAGAGAGGATATACCTTTCTATGAGATCGACTGCTGCGACTATGCGGCTGTGAACAGGCTCTTCGACGAGCAGAAGATAGATGCAGTGATCCACTTTGCTGCATTCAAGGCTGTAGGAGAATCTGTAGCAGAGCCTCTCATGTACTACCGCAACAACCTCGTCTCATTCCTCAACATCCTTGAGGCGGCAAAGAACCATGGCGGATGCAACGTGCTCTTCTCATCTTCTGCAACAGTCTATGGCGAGGCAGAGAACCTTCCTGTCACCGAGAAGACTCCGCGCCTCCCCGCAACATCCCCTTACGGAAACACCAAGACCATGTGCGAGGACATCCTCCGCGATACAGTACGTGCTACAGAAACCATCAAGGGCATCGCTCTGCGCTATTTCAACCCTATCGGAGCACATCCGTCAGCCCTCATCGGCGAACTTCCGCGCGGCGTCCCTAACAACCTCGTTCCGTTCATCACCCAGACAGCCATCGGCAAGCGTGAATGCCTCAGCATCTTCGGCAACGACTATCCTACCGAAGACGGCACATGCCTGCGCGACTACATAGATATCGTAGACCTCGCAAAAGCTCATGTGGCAGCGGTTTCAAGAATGCTTGACGGCAGGATGAAGGAAGGCTACGAGATCTTCAATGTAGGTACCGGACGTCCGGTATCCGTACAGGAACTCGTGGACGCATTCGAGAAAGTCAACGACCTGAAGCTCAACTACAAGATCGCTCCGCGCCGCCCAGGCGACGTAGTCGCCATCTGGGCGGACACCACCCTCGCAAACGAGGAGCTCGGCTGGAAGGCAGAGCGCACAATCGAAGAGACCCTGGCCTCAGCCTGGGCCTGGGAAAAATCCCTCGCCGGAAAATAGCCTTCAGGATTTGAAGAGGGTGCGGCAGAGGGCGGGGACGTCAGCAACTTTTATAACTTGGATGCCGGCGGTTTTCTGACCCGGGAGTTTTGAGAGCTCGCTGTCGAGGCCTTCCAGACTGCTGAAGCTTGAGACATATATCTTCTTGAATCCCAGACGGGCTGCCTCTATGATACGGCGGTCCGTCTGTGCAACAGGACGGACCTCGCCGCTGAGGCCTATCTCGCCAGCGAAGCAGGTGTCCGACGGAATCGCGAAATCAAAGTTTGAAGAGAGGACGGCGCTGATGACCGCCAGGTCACAAGCCGGATCGCTGACCTTAAGGCCTCCGGCCATGTTAAGGAAGACGTCCTTGACGCTGAGCTTGAAGCCGGCACGTTTCTCCAGTACCGCCAGGAGCATGTTCAGACGACGCACGTCGAATCCTGTCGCGCTGCGCTGAGGAGTTCCGTATGCAGCCGAGCTGACGAGGGCCTGGACCTCGATAAGGAATGGTCTGGTGCCGTCGAGCATGGCGCTGACGGCGACTCCGCTGAGGCCTTCCTCATGCATCGGGATCAACATCTCTGATGGATTGCTGACTTCCCTGAGTCCCTTTCCGGTCATCTCGAAGACCGCCAGTTCGGACGTCGATCCGAAACGGTTCTTGATGCTGCGCAGAAGCCTGTATGTGCCTCGGTTGTCTCCTTCGAACTGGAGCACGACGTCCACGATATGTTCCAGAATCTTAGGTCCCGCTATGCTTCCTTCCTTTGTGATATGACCGATGAGGATCACCGGCACGCCTGTCTCCTTCGCAAAGCGCAGGAGCATGGCTGCCGTCTCTTTGATCTGTGTCACGGAGCCCGGAGAGGACTCTACATTCTGGGAGAACATGGTCTGGACCGAATCCACAACCATCAGATCCGGCATCATGGCTCTAGCTTCAGCAATGATGTTTTCCATCAGCGTCTCGCTGTAGATGAAGCAGTTGGAATCATCTCCTCCTATGCGGGCAGCGCGAAGCTTGACCTGTTTCGCACTTTCCTCCCCTGTCACATAAAGTGTCTTCAGATTCGGACAATGAAGAGGAATCTGGAGGGAGAGGGTCGACTTTCCTATGCCCGGCTCACCACCGATCAGTACCAAAGAGCCCTCGACAAGACCACCTCCAAGGATACGGTCCACTTCCCCGTTGTTCAGGGAAATGCGACTCTCAACCGACGAGTCTATATGAGAAAGGGGCATCGGTTTCTGGCCCGAACCGGGCACAGCCGATGCCGCGGCCGAGGCCTTCTTTCCGGTCGCCACGGTCTCCTCCACCATCGTATTCCATTCCCCGCATGCAGGGCATCTTCCCATCCATTTCGGACTCTCGTTTCCGCATGACTTGCAGAACCATATCGTCTTTGTCTTCACTGTTGCCATAATGTCAGCAAATATATAAAAAAGTCCCGAATCCTCAACGGAACCGGGACCATATGAAATCTTACAGGATGATTACTCTGCCTTCTTGCAGCAGCCCTCAGCCTTCTTATCGCAGCCTTCAGCCTTGTCGCACTTTGCGCACTTCTCGGCATCGCATGGCACTGCAGCCTCGCCGCACTCGCCTGCCTTGTCACATTCTGCACACTTGCTTTCAGCGCACTTTGTATCCTTTTCGCAGCACTCAGTCTTCTTCTTGTCGCAGCATGAGTCTGTGCATTCAGCCTTCTTGTTGTTGCAGCATGAGCATGAACCTGCTGCAAGCATAACGGCAACAACTGCCATTGAAATCAAAATCTTCTTCATAATCTAAAAACTTTACAATTGTTCTTCCTTGGCAAATTTAAAAATTTCCAATTTAAATTGCAATATCTGAGCCGTCATTTTTAGATATCTCGACTCCCTTCGGTCGCTCGACATGACAGATGAAAAGAGTCGCTCGACATGACAGGATCAGTCACGTTCCAGTTCGAAGACTTCCATCGAATGGATGTTCCCGTCCTCTATCTTGAAGCGCAGGGCTGTCCGGACGACATGGAATCCCTGGATGCCCGCAGCACCGGGATTGATCACCAGCATATTGCGGCGGGGATCACGCACGACCTTCAGGATATGTGAATGACCGCACACGAAGATGTCCGGCCTGTATTTGTCTATCAACGCCTTGGCACGGACGTCATACCTTCCCGGGTATCCCCCTACATGGGTCATCAGGACCTTCATGCCCTCGCATTCGAAGAAGCGGTGGAGAGGGTGTTCGAAACGCAGGTCATGGTTATCGCAGTTGCCTGCGACTCCCACAAGCGGTTTGAACCGCGCGATTTCGGCGGCCATTTCCATGCCGCCGCCGAAGTCTCCGGCATGCCAGATCTGGTCGACCGGTTCGAGAAATTCCTTTATGCGGGCATCGAAAACGCCATGGGTGTCGGATATGAGACCTATATACATATGCTACAGCTTGATGAATATCTTCTTCTTATACAGTATGATTGCGATGACCAGATGGACGGACATATACAGCAGGGCGAAGATAAGAGACATGACCTCGTTCACGCCAAACACAGCTGTATAGTCCCATGCTGTATACCTCCATATTATCTTCATCAGCAGGCCCGAGAGCACGAACATGGCAAGGGCGTTCATTCCCATGGCCTTGAACGGTAAGAACGGTTTTTCCCAGCCTCTGGCATCGATGAGATAGGTCATGAGGGCTAGGACAAAGATAGCCCAGCCGCCGGAGTAGAACACATATGAGACCGACCAGAGAGGCTTGTTGAGAGGAATCCAGATGCTGATGGCAAGACCCAGGAGAAGAGAGGCCGCCGAGATGGCGAACAGGCGGGCCGAGAGGCCGGCCGGAGAATCTCCGGCCTGGCTCGTCTCGGCGAACCGGGCGTTCGAGCGGCGGATCACCCCGCCGATCAGATAGCCAATCAGAACGGTGCATGTACCCGTCAGGGCACCGAAGATCCCTTCAGGATCGAATGGGATTCCATATCCTTTATATACATGATTCTCTCCAAGAAGAGCTATGTCGAATCTTCTGGCAAAGTTTCCTTCGAGAGTAAATGCACCTTCAGGACCTGCAAAAATCAGAAGCAGACCTACGTGGAGAGCACAAAGGAGGCCCATGGCGATTCCGATCCTTTTCGGACTCTGAAGCCAAAGGGCAAGCACAGATCCGAGTACATAGCACATGGCGATTCTTGGCAGGACTCCGACCAATCTGAGCCTGCCGGCCCATGCCAGCCAGTTCTGCCAGAAACTGAGGTCAGGATTCATTGAAGATGCTGAAGGATAGAACGGAAATGCAGTCAGCAGAAGCCCGGTCAGATAAAGAAGCACTCCCCTCTTCAGAATCTTCTTCAGGGCATCGCCAGAAAGCGAGGCATAACGTGCCAGAGAAAAAGCCATTGATGCTCCCACGCAGAAAAGGAAGAACGGAAATACGAGGTCGCATGGGGTGCATCCGTCCCACGCCGCATGGCGCAGGGGCGGGAAGATACGGCTCCATGAGCCCGGATTATTCACTATTATCATCATGGTGACCGTCAGTCCCCTCAGGACATCCAGCGCCAGAAAACGTTTCTTCATAGCATTCCGGTTTTGATTCATCACGCAAAAATAACATTTCCTCCTGTCTTTCCGAACATTTCTTCGTGTCATTCTGAACGAAGTGATGAATCTTTTATGTAAGTTTGCACCCGATAACACACCCACCATGGAACTTTTCTACTCTAAAGACATAGAAGGCGGCATCTGCCGTCTGGACCAGGACGAATCAGCCCACTGCATCAAGGTGCTCAGGCATCGCGCCGGCGATGAGATTTCCGTCATCGATGGATGCGGCACCCTTTACAGGTGCCGGATATCCGTCGACAGTCCGAAAGGCGTCGAGGCCATGGTGATTTCCTCAGAGGAAGGATGGGGAGGCCATCCGTACCGTCTCCACATGGCAGTCTGCCCTACAAAGAACAATGACCGTTACGAGTGGTTCGCCGAGAAGGCCTGCGAGATAGGTCTGGACGAGATTTCTCCTGTGATCGGAGAACATTCCGAGAGAAGAGTGTTCAAGACGGCGCGAGTGGAGAAGATACTTGTCAGCGCTGCAAAGCAGTCTCTGAAAGGCGCCGTTCCGGCAGTGAATGAGCCTGTGTCTGTGAAGGAATTCATTCTGGAGCAGGGCGAAAGATCCTTCGCTGACGCTCAGGATGACAAAAGGAGCGCTTCTGACAGATTATTGCTGATAGCCTACTGCTTCGAGGACGAGACCGTCCCACGCAGAAGCATCAAGGAAGTCCTGTCAGAACACGAATGCAAAGAAATAGTGGTCCTGATTGGCCCTGAAGGCGATTTCTCACGCGCTGAGGCTGAACTGGCCCTGTCCCACGGCTTCATTCCTGTCCATCTGGGAGACTCCCGCCTGCGGACAGAGACAGCCGCTCTCACAGCCGTCTCCGCAGTCTACTTCCGCCACATGTAGCTAATAATTAACAATCTGATAACCAACGCATTACAGGGAATCGGGGGCGG
>JAFQAT010000002.1 GCA_017399865.1 Bacteroidales bacterium
CCTACCATTCATTGAGAATGGAGATCTTGCAAATGGAATTCTTTTCATAATGCTAAGCTCCTTTTCTCTTGATAAAGCGGAGTCCACTCCACCTTCCGTGCATTATTATATCACCAACTTGTTGCCAACTTATTGCCGGAACATCTACAGAAAAAATATTTTTGAAGCAATAAAGTCCACGATCAAGACGTTATTTCCACCCGAACGTGGACTTTTTTGCTATCATTTGCAGATATATCGGTTGGAGGTCTTACTGCCATTCGATCGCCGCTGGTTTATCTTCTCAATATATCCCTTCTTAACAAGCTCGTCGATTGCACGCTTTACAGTGGATACGCTGCACTTGTTTTCACGAGCTATGGTTTTATGGGACTGGTAACAGCTTTCATTCTTGCCTTGCCGATAGCGCAGGTATCGGTAGATACTCTGCGCTCGGAAGGACACGTCATCTCGGAAGATCATTTCGAATTCTCTCATCGACAATATCTCCCTTCTCGTTGATTATAATTTCTGTTTCTTCACCTGCGGGGATGTTGGATTGAGCCATAGGCATACTGTCGCCCTTTTCAGCGTCATCGTCATCATCCTCTTCTGCCTTTGGTTTTCTTCCTGGCTTGCGAGGTGAGAATGCCATGTCGGTACGGTTTCGCCGATCGGGACCGGGACGGTGTGTTGCACGTTCTTCCTCGGTCATCTTTTCGCCAACGCTCTGCGTAGAATACAGCATTACAATTGTATCCTCGAGATTGGACTTGTTGGCATAGGACACCTTTCGGTTGCCCTTATCTGCAACAGCATAGATCTCCTTCGGGAATACGATACCCCACTTGAAGAAGAGCTTTAGCTTGACCTGCATGGGATGGAAGCCTGTCTTCATTACGACGAAGGTTCCCTTGGGAAGTGACTTCAGCTCGTCCGGAGTGAGCAAGGCTCGTTCGATCATCTGCAAGCTCTGAGAAGGATCGTTCTTTCCTCGGTTCACAGATCCCGACTGTACCGTTCTGCTTCCAAGAGCCTTGGACAGTACCTGTGCAGATTCGCTGTTGGGAGCAAAGCCGCCGAACACCGTGAGCTGCGTGTTATCGGTGATGATCTCACAGCCTTCTTTGCCATAGTTCTTTTGAAGCTGTGCAAAGGACTGGATAATAGCAACGATAGACACTCTGCGGGAACGGGATGCGGAGAACATCATCTCTGCACCCTCGATCTTCGGGATTGTACCGAACTCGTCAAGGTACATCATAACTCTGTTTTTGAGCCGGCCGTCGTTTTCATCGGCAACGGCGAGGATCTCACGATACATCTGCTGAACGATCAGAGACACCATAAAGTGCTTGGAGGTATCTTCCTCGGGAAGCACGATAAATATGGCAGATTTCGTACTGCAGAACTTCTCAGCATCGATGGCAGTATCGAAGCAGAGGATCTGTTCCAGCTCCGAGTCAAGGAAGGCGTTCAGACGAGATAGTGCTGTGGACATAACCGAGGACATGGCCTGCTCGGAGGTGTTAAGTGCTGCACCTGCAAACCATCGAGCTTTATGCTCTTCGGGCAGTCTGCTAACGAGCAATTGGAACTGTGTTTTTCCTCTCGTTCCACTCGGCGCCAGCAAGTCCTGGATGATCTTAAACACCGATACGATGTGTCTTGTTTCGGGCGGACAGAACTCCGCTACCATGAGGATGGACGCAGTCAGCAAGCCTTCGGCGGCATCATAGAAGAATGCGTTTTGTCCGAAGGATGCTCCGTCCATACCGGACATGATGATGGTCTTGGATATGATCTTAGCGTACTTTTCTGCTTTCGCTTTGTAGGCAAGGTTGTCGGGTTCCGCTTTCCACAGATCCATATACTTGTTTACGAGGTGGAGCAGATTGTTGCCGTCCGACTTGGTAGGATTACGCAGGTCAATGACGGCGACGTTGTATCCGTAGTGTTCCTTTGCGATCTTGCCGTAATGTCGGTACAGGTCGCCCTTAGTATCGGATGTGATAAAGGACATTCCTGATGCACAGGCGTATTCGAGATTGGGATACAGGAAGTATGCTGTCTTACCAACACCTGCAGCACCGATCATAAGAGCATGAACGTCGCCGGTATCAACGAGTGCCGTGGTTCCGGTCGCTGTTGAGTTGCACCCTACTACGATGCCTTGATCATCGGGCTTCGGCAGATTTTTACCTTTACGCCACAACTCCGGTGTAAACGGGATGTGTCGGTAGGTCTTTTCGATCTCGCCTTTACGCGCCCATCTCGCTGTACCGTGCTGGCCGTCACCGACCGTCTTGGCTTTGATATTGTTGAGGTTATAGATGTGTGCAAGTACCGAGATAGC
>JAFQAT010000020.1 GCA_017399865.1 Bacteroidales bacterium
GGCTTCAACGGACTGAGCGGCATAGTGAACAACAGTATGGGAATGAGCATGCGCAGCGGAGACGTGTTCGTGTTCGTCAATGCGGCCAGAAACAGGATGAAGATCCTGCATCGTGAGGAAGGCGGTCTCGTGCTGTATGCATTGCGTATAGAGATGGGCAGAATGCGCATGCCGTTCTCCGGTGAGCCTGATGAAATAGCGAGCAGCTTCGGTCATGCGGACCTCATATCTGCAGCCCGATCCGCATTGGAAAGCCCATATGTAAGACGTATGAAACTGCTCTCAAAAAGCCTCTGAAACACAATAAATTAAATAAAGAAAATCGACGTTTTACTTGCGTGGAATGCCGATTTTTCGTATCTTTATACTTAGAAATTGAACGAAAAAATGTCATCTAAGGATCAGGAAATATTGCGTCTTCAGTCGGAAGTTGCAAGACTTCAGGCCGAGCTTGCCAGCCTTCAGGAGGAGAATATAGTCCTCCAGCAGAAGAGCTCGGCCCTCAGTCAGAAAGGTCTTGAGAAGGATAGGAAGATCGTTGAGATGGATAAGACAATCGAGAACATGCGGGCGACGATCGACGGCCTCCAGAACATGATGGCGTGGTTCCGCAAGAAGATGTTCGGCTCGATGAGCGAGAAGAACCTTCCTCTTGACCCGTCTGTTCTTGAACCTACTCTCTTCGATATGTCATTGTCAGAGGAAGATCAGGCAGCTCTTGATGCTGAGGTCAGAAAGATGGAGGAGCAGAACGCAAAGGCTATCGAGGTAAAGTCTCACAAGCGTGAGGTACGTAAGCCTGTTATGAGGAAAGACCTTCCTGTCGAGGAAACTCATATATATCCAGAGGGAGTCAATCCTGATGAATATACAGAGATCGGAGTTGAGACGACAGACCGGATCGCCATCCGTCCTGCGGTGATGTACATCGACCGTACAGTCCGTCACAAGTTCGTGCTCAAGTCGAACCTCCAGATCGAGGAGCCAGAGAAGCAGACCTTCGTCATCGCTCCGCTTCCTGAGATGATAATCCCCAAGGGAATGGCCTCCGAGAGTCTTCTGGCAGATATCCTCATTGACAAATATGTCTATCATCTCCCTTTCTACAGGGTGATACAGAAATACAAGGAGCTGGGAGTCCTCCTGAGCGACTCCACTATCGGAGACTGGTTCAATGCGGTATGCTCTAAACTGCGGCCTCTATATGACAAACTCAGAGAAAGGATCATGTCGTCAGACTACATACAGGTAGATGAGAGCACGTTGCCGGTAATCGACAACGAGAGGCATCGTGCCGTCAAGGGATATATCTGGGCGGTAAGGGATGCCGTATGCGGTGACGTGTACTTCCACTATGACATGGGATCACGTGGCGGCGACACAGCAAGAAAACTTATCGGCGGATACCATGGAACTATCCAGACAGACGGCTATGAGGTCTATGAAGCATACGAAGGTGCACCAAGCAAGCGAATGATCGGCTGCTGGGCCCACGCAAGGCGCAAGTTCGTGGAAGCTCTTGATGAAGACAAGAAGCACGCAAGCGAAGCCCTTGTATATATCGGCAAGCTATACGGTATCGAGAAGGAGATGCAGGAAGCAGGTCTTGATTATGATGCAATCCGGAAACGCCGTCAGGAGGAGTCCTACAAGATAATCCAGGAGTTCGAGAACTGGATGAACTCCGTGTCCGGACGCTTCACTCCGAAATCCAGAATGGGAAAGTCTCTGGTCTACACCTATACTCTTCTCCCACGCTTGAGCCGTTATGTCCTTGACGGCAGATATAACATCGACAACAACGGAGTCGAGAATGCAATCCGCCCTCTCGCCATCGGAAGATTATGTTGTGCTGCACATAAGCGACCTTATGTTGGCAAGCTTGTTATGTTGGCATCATAATATTATGCGTTGATAATCAGTATCGTTTCTGGAATTATGACAACATAATCTATAATATTGCAAAAGCATCCTCTA
>JAFQAT010000021.1 GCA_017399865.1 Bacteroidales bacterium
CACCGGACGGATGTATTCGTTGTAATTGTCTATCAGATAACGCATATCTGAAGACAAAGTCAGAACTGCCCTTCCAGACTCCTCATCATAGCCTACTGATGTCTTGCGGAGATTGACTATGTTTCCTACACCAGCCTTCCAGTTACCGTCAGGATTGAGGAAATCCATTTTCTCGATATAATGAGATGTTGCCAGTCTCGGATCGAACTCAGATGTATTGATATAGAATATCATGAACAGTTCAGACCCGTCATGCAGAGGGGCCAGAGTCCCGTATGGCTCACGCACAGTGACATCAATATAAATGGTACTGCTGCTGGAATCAGATGTCGGCGACACCAGGGTCACAGGCAGAAGGTATCTGCCGCACTCAAGTACATTCCCCATCTTATTGACCGAAAATATCTTGATCTGGCGTGCCTCACTCTTGACCAGACCTTCACGGAACTCGAATGCTCCGCCGCCGATGAACTCATAGAAACTCGCCGGAAGTTCCTGATATTCCACACCTGCGGCTGCGGAATATGACTGGACGAGAGAAGGCTCAGCCTGAAGCATCAGAGTCAGCGTGGCATCGAGAGGCTTGCCGGCAACCACATACAGGTCTTCGGTGTACATTCCCTCTCCCTTGAGCATCTCCAGAGAGACAAGGTCTCCTGCTGTCCTGCCAGAGTGCAGTCCTACGCTGGCAGGTGCTGCAAGCGCGTCAGGATCAAGCTGATCCCCTCTGTCTATGCCTATCTGCTCCTTAGTGCAGGCCACAATGACCAGAAGCATGATCATCAGATATATCTTCTTCATAACTATTCCTCCTCTTTATTTATCTCAGGGATCTCAATGCCTGACGGCCAGATGATGTCGGTCTCGGCCACTCCGTCATTACCATATTGTGAGTGATCCTTGATGACATTGCCTTTGCCTTCGTTGAACTTCCAATATCCTATGAGCGTAGGATCTTCCTGAGGGTTCTCGATGCGGTACATGTTATCCCATATCTGCTCAGGGGTCCTCGCCACGTTCCATACTCTCGCCTCAGCAATCTTTCCCTGCAGCGGACGGTAGTCATTGTAGGACTTTCCTATGAAGAACTGATACGCTTCCGCTGTGCCCTGAGCACGCTGTGCCAGGTTGATTCCTCCTGTGCCCGCACCCATCTCTGTAGCCTCGCTCTGGATACGTCCGTCCACATATACCCTGACTGTGCGGCTGTCGTAGTCGTATGTGGCAGCGACATGATACCATCTGCCTTCATACAGTTTCTTGGATGCATCCGATGCCGGGAATTTTCCGAAATCGGTACCGCCGCCGCTTCCGTCAAACTGGATCTGCTGACGCTCGAAGTTGGCATCACCGATACGGAGGAGGCAGTACTGCTCCACTCCCATCACACTTGAGATGTTACAATTACCGAAGTCATTGTCAAGGTCAAACCTGTCAATGAATATCAGAGCCTCGTATGTAAGACCTGTCAATCCGTTGAAAGCATCGCTCTGCGGACCTGGCTGGTCGAGTGTCGGAAAGTTGATCCAGTTGTCAGTCAACTGGGCAGCAACGGTAATGACAGAGGAACGACGCACAAGATAATATGCTACTGATGCCGCTTGCATGAGTTCCATGTTTGCCGAGCTTAACTTTACCGGCAACAGATATGTATGGTCCATTTCCATAGCACCGGTATGCTCTTCTCCGTCACCCATCAGGCCCTTGAACCTGACAGATGCACTTTCAGACATTGTCCTTCCTGCTTCGATCTTCAGTTCGACAGACGGAAATTCATAGTATTTTGCCGGAAGCATCTCGTATGCGGTTCCGTAACGGGCGTTATATTCTCCCACGAGAGCTTCATCCACCGACATGGTGAAATCTGCGTCAGTTTCTGACGGATAAGCCAACAGAACCGAAAGTTCTCTGGTGAACTCCGGGACGTTGTTTCCGAAAGTTACTATCTGGGTGCTGCTGTGTGAACTCACATCCAGATAGGCTGAGTTGGCGAACTTGTATCCGTCGGCACTGTAACGGTCACAGGAGAACAGGGCCAGGATTGCTGTCAATATTATAATCGTTCTTTTCATAAAAATCTGGTTTTTAGATTGCCACGGCCCTGACGGGCCTCGCAATGATGTGCGGGGATTCCCGGTCAAGCCGGGAATGACGTGGCTTGGAATGGCGTGTGGTTGTTGCAATGACTCTTTTACGTCATCCTGAGGAGGGACATAGTCCCGACGTGAGGATCTGACAGGTTAACGTGAAGGATTCAATGTCTGGATGGCTGTGCGTACTGCGACGTAGTTGCCGTCATAATGATAATAGTCCTTTTCAATGTCATACACCGCCAGACCGCCGAGATTGCCGTATGTCACGACCCTTTCCGTCATCTCTGTCAAGGCATCCACCTTGGCTTTCGATTCGGTTTCAAGGACTGCCCCCACCTTTGCAGAAAGAAGCAGTCTGTCCTTTGGCAGAGCACATTTCTCCAACGACTCATATACTGCGATATTGATGTTATGAGCCTTGTCATAGTCTATGCAGTTCAGCACATAACAGTCAATGACATCACGCTTGTCTGCCGGGATTGCCATAGGATTGCCCTCAAACACCAGAAGATGTCCCTCTGACTTTGCAGACACAAGCCTGTCGATCATGGCGGAAATGGCAGCAGTATGTTCCTGATCACCGAACTTGTATGAAGCAGTGAACGAGAAACCGTCCAGTCCGTTTGCCTTGACCGATGAGATGGCAGCCTCTGCTGCACCGAAGTCTGCGATATGATACAGCACCTTTGTGCCGAATGACTGCACCCATGCAAGGTCTTCAGCATCATGCTGCGAGAAGGCAGCTGCATTGGTCAGGGTCACTATGTCAAGCGAGTCAGGGAGACTGCGGAGAAAATGCTTTTCGTTTGTCACTTTCTCCGGAGAGTTCTCCAGACGCGCGTATATGATGGAATGGTCTCTTTCCTTATATTCCCTCACGGATGCCTTGTATTCCTCCCAAAGCTGAGGAGACTCCTGCCAAGGATATCTCACCACCGGCTCCAATGGCTCTATCCGAGTCCAGTCGGAACAGGCTGTCAGCAAGAGCAGAGTTATTATTATTATCGTTTGTTTCATGATTGTTGGTTTTTAGATTACCATTGTTTACAGTCCCACCAGACTCTTGTTCCCATGCCGTCACCGGTCCTCGTACCTTGAGTCTCGGAGTCAAGAGTCGATATAGCTTCCTGCAGATTTGCACCGTTCATCTGATATTCCTCCACAGGGTAAGTAAGCCTGCGTGCATGGTGTTCCAGATCCACTGTTCCGCCACTCTTGTCCTGAGGGGCCGGGAGCAGCCGAGGATAGCCCGTACGTCTGTATTCAGACCACGCCTCAACGCCGAGCGGGAAGATTGCAATCCACTTCTGCGTGATGATCTTCTCCAGATTCACCTCTGCATCAGCACCTGTCTGCCATGCCACTGTGACATCACTCTGACGCATAGACATGCTATAGCCTCCAAGAGGGTCAACATAGACAGCCGGCTTGCTTTCTGTGTCTGCGATATATTCCGCGGCACCGGACGCTCCCTTTTCTTCAAACGAAAGTGCTATGCCCTGTTCGTACAGTTCTCGTGCAGCCTCTTCGCTTCCCCAGCGGAGTTCATACTCAGCCATAAGGAAACTGACTTCGGCAGCATTGAGCCACAGATAAGGAGTGTCTGTCGTCACGACCATATTGGAATAACTGCTTACGGCAGCGGTCTTGCTGGACACGTCGGAACCGATGCGGATACCGGCATAGTTGCCGTCTGCATTGGTAAGGAACATCTTTTCCCTGCGAGGATCGTTGTATCCGTTCATGTAGTTTATGATGTCCGCTCCCACGCGATGGTCAGCCCAGTCGTTATATATGAGTGCAGTACGGTTCTCTGCCGCATGCATATATGCATTGTCAGCATTTGCTGTAATCACTCCTGTCGAAATTGCCTCCTCTGCCTTTGTCTTTGAAAGTTCAGGCTTCACATAGCTAAGACGCATAGCCATGCGAAGTTTCAGCGAGTTGGCATATTTGAGCCACTGGGAGATGTTGCCATAATACACATAATCATAACTGCTCCATGCTGAGGCGGCGAGACCTGTGTTTTTCGTGAACACATTGATTGCAGCATCAAGTTCCTCGAACATTTTCATATAGACAGCCTCCTGACTGTCATACTTTACATAGATGGACTCGTTAGCCACTGCATCTGAATAAGGTATCGGACCATATGAGTCTGTTACCCTATGCATGATCGCCACTCTGAAAAGGTCAGCAAAAGCATTAGCTAATTCATCATCAGTTGCCGTCACGATACCTCTGTATGGTGCGTAAGTGTCTGTAATCACATTTGCAAACGGCCATTTTCTCCAGTCTGCAGAAGGATTGAAGGTCTCGAAGCGGGTGAGCCATGTGTCTACCGTAGAGCCGATATAGCCTCCGAACGGGCCGCCTGAAAGGCTCTCGTTGAACTGATACATATGCTCCTGGACCGGCACTACAAGATTCTGGAGGTTCAGTACCTTGGTACCCGTACGATAGTTGTTCACCTCCATCTGTTCACCTGTCACCTGATTGGGATTGGTGTTCATCTCCAGGAAGCCTGCTGTGCAGGATGTGAGGAGATTGCCGGTCAAGCCGGCAATGACGGTTATAAGGAGGAGAAATTTCTTTCGATGACACTCAAGCGACTTCGTCGATGACTCCACTCGCTTCGCTCGTTCGAAATGACAAAAATGCATACCCGATCCGACATTTGATGTCATACCTGATCCGACGTTTGATGTCATACCCGACCTGGCATTTGATGTCATACCTGACCTGGCGTTTGATGTCATACCCGACCTGGCATTTGATGTCATACTCGACCTGGCGTTTGATGTCATACCCGACCTGATCGGGTATCTGTTCATATGTATATCATTCATAATTCCTCCTCCTAAAAATCAAGTTTGACATTGAAACCGAGACTTCTGAGCGAAGGCATCATGAAGTAGTCGATTCCCTGATAGTTGTTCCCGGTGGATGCCACTGCCTCAGGATCAAACGGAGCCTTGCAGTAAATCATCCACAGATTGTGTCCGACAAGAGAAAGGGTAAGTCCCATCTTATTCCTGAACCACTTGCGAGGAAGAGTGTATCCCACAGAGAGTTCCTGCAGACGGAAGTTGGTTGCACTATAGGTATAGTACTGAGGCAGTCCGCTCTGCGAACCTATTGCCTGGTACCACTTCTGTGCATCCATCATCTCACGTCCGTTCACAAGCACACCTCCAGCATCTCTTGCTACAGCTGAAGCCTCCGACACACCATATAGGTCAAGATTTGCCTGTGTAGCCGAATAGCAAACCCCTCCGATACGTCCGGAAAAGAGGATTCCGAGATGGAGTCCCTCCCACGAGAAGTCATTCCTCCATGCCAGATTGTATTTAGGAAATACTGTTCCGAGGAAAATCTCATCTGCCTCATCGGTGATGGCTATGTCTCCGTTCTCATCAATCTCGATATATCCTCTGTCATTTGTCTGGATATCAGATGTTGTATAAAGGTCTCCGAGTGTCCCTCCCTGCTTGAGTATGAACTTGCTCTTTCCAAGAGCTTTGATATCAAGCTGTTCAAGATCGAGAGGCTCACCTGTCACCGGATTGACTGCATTGGATGCAAGGTCAAGGATCTCGTTCCTGTTCCATGAGAAAGTGAAGTTGCTGTCCCACGAGAAACCGTTCCAGTCATGTCCGTATCCGAGGGAAGCCTCGACTCCGGTATTCCTCACGTTACCTGTCTGAAGATAGATCGTCGTATAGGATGACGATGGAGGAAGAAGCGGGTCGAACGTCTGATTATATGTATCGGCGAGATACCATGAAAGATTGAGGCTGAGATCCTGCCAGAAGGTCATCTCAAGACCTACCTCATAGGTAAGGGTACGCTCAGGCTTTAGGTCGCTGATAGGATAATGCGTCTTGTCCTTCCATATCTTGCTGGTAGGATCATATTCGTATGTAGGAACAGTCAGGAAGCGAGGGAACGGCATACCTACCGATGCAACCGATCCTCTCACCTTGAGATAGCTCAAGGCTCCCATATCCCAATGAGATGAAGGTACCCACGAAAGTCCGGCAGACGGATAGAAGAAGCTTGACTGGCTTGACCCTGCTATCTGCGAAGCCCAGTCGTTACGACCTGTCGCTGTAAGGTAGAGCATCTTCTTCCAGCCTATCTCAATGCTTCCGAACACAGACTGGGTCTGGTCGTGCCATCCGTTCTTTGTCGCTCTCTTCTTGGTATCGTCAAGGTCCATCACATTGAACACATTGGCAAGACCGTTTGCCTGGATAGGACCGCCATATCGCATCTCGTCAGTCTTGATGTCGTTGATGGAAGCACCCAGATTGACCACAAGGCTCCAGTCCTTTCCGAAAGTCTTGTCCACATTGAGCATGATGTCAGCGTAGGTCTGCGTATCAAGACCTCTTGCCTCGGTATAGTGACCGTTCTTTCCTCCTTCCGAGATGGTGGACTCCGTCGTCGCATAATACTTCTGCGTATAGAGGTTGTCTGCATTGTCTATGCGAACGCGTCCTGTGACATTGAGCCAGTCAAGGATATCGTAACTTGCATTCAGCGACAGCATATAACGCTTCTTGTCATTGTTGCGGAGATTACGGTAGTTGATCCAGTACGGGTTCTGCATACGCAGGTCTCCCGTAAGGTCATCGCTCCAGAACTGTTCC
>JAFQAT010000022.1 GCA_017399865.1 Bacteroidales bacterium
AGAAAATTACCGCGGGTTCTTTTAAGAATCTTCTTGCGGCGTGCCCTTGAGGCAACTGAATTTACCGATCTTGGCATAAATTTAACTGGTTTATGGAGGCAGTGTCCGTCATCGGAGCTTTTCTACTGCGTTCCAAGTTTAACTTAAAATAATTTGTAATTGATTAGAATTACATGCCCAACAAAGCTTTGACTCTCTTCTCGTCAACATTGGCAACGAGTCCGATGTGAGTCAAATTTCTCTTCTGCTTCTTGGTCTTCTTTGTGAGAATGTGGCTCTTGTAAGCGTGCTTTCTCTTAACTTTTCCCGTTCCGGTAAGCGTGAAGCGCTTTTTTGAACCGGAGTTGGTCTTCATCTTTGGCATAGTTAAATTTGATTTAGTTAATAATTATTTGCTATCCAATCACTTGGATTACTTTTTCTTTAAAGGTGCGATCATCATGATCATCCTCTTTCCTTCAAGCTTAGGCATCTGCTCAGCCCTTCCGTACTCCTCGAGCTCGACCGCGAAGCGGAGAAGGAGCTTCTCGCCGTGATCTGCATAGATGATGGAACGTCCCTTGAAGAATACCGATGCCTTCACCTTTGAGCCCTCCTGCAGGAATTCCTGCGCGTGCTTGAGTTTGAACTGGAAGTCATGCTCGTCCGTATTCGGACCGAACCTGATTTCCTTGATGACTATCTTGGCCGCATTGGCCTTCATCTCCTTGGCTTTCTTCTTCTGCTGATAGAGAAACTTCTGATAGTCTATGATCTTACATACAGGAGGATCAGCCTTCGCGCTTATCTCCACCAGATCAAGACCCTGTTCATCAGCCATTCTCAGTGCATCCCTCAATGAGAAAACCCCCTGTTCAGGAATGTTCTCTCCTACAAGACGAACCTGAGATGCGGTGATCTCCTCGTTGATTCTCAATCCGTCATCGTCCTTCTTTCCGTTTGCAGGCCTCTGGCCCGGACGATTGTTTGGTCTTGGGCCACTAGGGCGCGGACCTGGTTTAAATGGTGCTGCGATAAATAAATCCTCCTATAAGTTAAGTTATTAATATAATTGCGCTATGACAGCTGGTCCTTTATCTCATTGCTTACCAATGACACAAAGTCTTCAGCCGACATAGATCCTGCGTCTATACCGCCCTGTCTCCTGACAGAAACCGTGCCTTCGTTCATTTCCTTCTCTCCCACAATCACAAGGAACGGAATCCTCTTGAGCTCGCTCTCACGGATCCTCTTTCCAAGGGTCTCGTTTCTGTCGTCAATAGAGGCGCGAATATCGGAATTATTCAGCAAATCACAAACTTTTTTTGCATATTCCTCATATTTTTCGCTGACAGGCACTATGTTAACCTGATCCGGAGTAAGCCAGAGAGGGAGTTTTCCGCCAGTATGCTCGAGGAGCACAGCCACAAATCTCTCAAGCGATCCGAATGGAGCACGGTGAATCATGATCGGGCGATGCTTCTGGTTGTCGCTGCCGATATACTCGAGCTCGAAGCGTTCAGGAAGGTTGTAGTCAACCTGAATAGTGCCGAGCTGCCACTTTCTTCCGATGGCATCCTTCACCATGAAGTCAAGCTTAGGGCCGTAGAATGCCGCCTCGCCATACTCAACCACAGTATTCAGTCCCTTCTCCTCGGCAGCCTCGATGATGGCAGCCTCTGCCTTTGCCCAATTCTCGTCGGTTCCGATATACTTGGACTTGTTGTCAGGATCACGGAGAGATACCTGTGCCACATATTCGCTGAAGTTCAGGGTCTTGAACACATAAAGGATGATGTCGATGACCTTGCAGAACTCTTCCTTGAGCTGGTCAGGACGGCAGAAAAGATGTGCGTCGTCCTGTGTGAAGCTTCTTACGCGGGTAAGACCGTGGAGCTCACCGCTCTGTTCGTAGCGGTATACGGTACCGAACTCGGCAAGTCTGAGAGGAAGTTCCTTGTATGAACGTGGCTTCGACCTGAAGATCTCACAATGATGAGGGCAGTTCATAGGCTTGAGAAGATACTCTTCTCCCTCCTGAGGAGTATGGATAGGCTGGAATGAATCCTTTCCGTATTTTGCATAATGGCCTGATGTCACATAAAGGTCCTTGTTTCCGATATGAGGAGTTATCACCGGAAGATATCCGTATGACTTCTGGAGCTTTCTGAGGAAGTTCTCGAGACGCTCGCGGAGAGCGGCACCCTTAGGCAGCCACAAAGGGAGTCCCTGGCCCACCCTCTGAGAGAATGTGAAGAGCTCCATCTCCTTTCCGATCTTTCTGTGGTCGCGCTTCTTGGCTTCCTCCATCATCTGGAGATACTCGTCAAGCATGGACTTCTTAGGGAATGTAACACCATATACACGGGTAAGCATCTGACGCTCCTGATCTCCTCTCCAGTATGCTCCGGCGATAGCTGTCAGCTTGACTGCCTTGATCACAGAAGTGTCCTTGAGGTGAGGTCCGCGGCAAAGATCTGTGAAATCACCGTTTGAGTAGAATGTGATGGTTCCGTCCTCAAGCTCGCTGATGAGTTCGCACTTGTACTCGTCACCCTTCTCTGTAAAGGTCTTGAGAGCCTCTGCCTTTGACACCTCAGTCCTGATGAAAGGATTCTTCTGGCGGGCAAGTTCGATCATCTTGTCTTCGATCGCCTTGAGGTCAGCTTCTACAAGAGTCTTCTCGCCGAAGTCTACATCATAGTAGAATCCTGTCTCAATTGCAGGTCCGATACCGAACTTCACACCAGGATAAAGAGCCTCGAGGGCAGCTGCAAGAAGGTGCGAAGAAGAATGCCAGAAGACATGCTTCGCCTCGGCATCCTCCCATTTGTGGAGACGGATTGAAGCATCCTCATTGATAGGACGTGTCACATCATATACTGTACCTTTTCCTGTCGTGTCAGCAGCAGTGATCACTGTTGCAGCCAATACGTCCGCTGCCAATCTGGGACTTATGCTCTGTGCAATGTCGAATGCTGAGACGCCGCTCTCGTACTGTCTCACGCTACCGTCAGGAAATGTAATGTTAATCATATCTTCGTATTATTTTATATATAAAACAAGTCTTGTCAATCCAAGAATGCAAAGGTATGAATTTTTTTGTATCTTTGTACAACTAAAGACACGAATATGGAACAAAATGTAATTCAGAAGAATATGTGGAACACAGCAGGCAAGGCCGGACTGGTTCTCGGACTGACATCGGCCGTCTTTCTTTTCATTTCTCAGTTCCTCGGGCAGGCGGAAATGCCCGCATTCCTCAATTCAATCGTCAGCTTCATTCTTTGGGCGGCAAAATTCATCGGATGTATCTTGATCATGAAGTTCTTCATGAAGAGATTTGCAGCTGAAAACGAAGGCGTAACGAATTCTGGCACATTCAGGCTGGGAACAATCATGGCGTTCCTGTCAGCTCTTGTATATTCGGCTGTCGCATTCGCCAATGTGGCATTCATTTCAGCGGACCTCTTCGCGGAGCAGATGGATGCAGTGATGCAGCAGATGGCTCCGATGATGGATTCGAACACTATGTCTGTAATGGACACCTACATGGAAAACCTGCCGCAGATCACCTTCATTTCGAATCTGATCTACTGCTTCCTTTATGGAATGATTCTTTCATTCATACTGTCGCGCAACATCCCAAGCAAGGATCCGTTTGCAGATTACAAACCAGAAGAGCAATAAGAAATGGAATATACGAAAGACCTCTCCATAGTCATATCCCTGTTCAATGAAGAAGAATCCCTGACAGAGCTTGAAGCATGGATCGAATCCGTGATGGTCAAGGAAGGGTACAGCTATGAAATCATCATGGTCGACGACGGCAGCACCGACGGATCATGGAATCTGATAAGGAAGTTATCCGAAAGGAACAGCAACATCAGAGGCATATCATTCCGACGCAACTACGGCAAGTCGGCAGCCCTGTACCACGGATTCAAGGCCGCGGAAGGAAGGGTCGTAGTGACAATGGATGCAGACCTGCAGGATTCTCCGGAAGAAATCCCGGAACTCTACCGCATGGTTACTGAAGATGGATACGACATCGTCTCCGGATGGAAGAAGCAGAGGTTCGACAACAAGCTCACCAAAAATCTTCCTTCCAAACTGTACAACTGGACTGCACGCAAGATAACAGGAATAAAGCTTCACGACATGAACTGCGGTCTCAAGGCCTACAGGAACGAGGTGGTTAAGAACATCGAAGTATACGGCGAGATGCACAGATACATCCCATATCTGGCCAAGAATGCCGGATTCGGAAGAATCACAGAGAAGCCTGTCCAGCATCAGAAAAGGAAATACGGAGTCAGCAAATTCGGTCTTGAACGATTCGTCAACGGATTTCTGGACCTGATTTCACTCTGGTTCCTCAGCACATTCGGAAAAAAGCCTATGCATTTCTTCGGATTCACAGGCATACTTATGTTCCTGACCGGAGGATTCCTTGCAATATGGGTCATTGCAGAAAAGCTTATCCAGCAGAGCAACGGTCTGGACTACAGACCTGTAACGGAACAGCCTCTGTTCTATCTCGCCCTGCTGGCAGTAGTCCTCGGCTTCCAGCTCTTCCTTTCAGGATTCATCTGCGAGATGGTATCCAGAAACAGCAGTGAAAGAAACCACTACAACATCCGCGAAGAAATCTAGATCTTTGCCTCTGTCGAGGCATTCACAAGATAAATAATCGACATGTATGGGATTCCGGCATTTGTCTGGAGTCCCATTTCACATGTACGGCTGTTCGAATAGCCGACCTCGATACCTCTAGCATCAATCTGTCCTTTCAGTTTTCTCAGGGCATATGCATTGAGTTCAGGATGGGTCATGCCTTTATCTCCTGCAAATCCGCAGCATCCGACGCCTTCCGGCACCAGGACATTTGAAGAGCACAGACATGCAAGATCATGCACGATGCTGTCTATCTTCATGATGCGGGTCGAGCAGGTAAGATGGAGGGCCACAGGCACATCGCTCTGATGAAATTCCAGCTTGTCCTTGAGGAACTTCCACACAAACTCCGCCGACTCATATAATTTAACCTTCGTCATGCGCTGCTTCATCCTATGGAGGCAAGGACTCTGGTCGCAGACAACAGGATATCTGCCTCCTTCTGATGCTTCCCACAGAGCATCTTCAAGTTCACGCGTCTTTGCATCCGCAATGTCAGGAAGTCCCTTGCTTTCCCAAATGGTACCGCAGCATAGCGAATCCATCTTCTTCAGGAAAACGACCTCATATCCAGCCTTGTGAAGTAGTTCAGTCATCTCTTCAGCCAGCGGCTTCCTGCCCTCAATGCCTTTTGAAAGCCCCATCACCTGATTGATGCAGCTCGGGAAATAAACGACTTTCAGAGGACGATCTTCTTCCTTTGCAATATGTCTGGAAGCATTGTATGCCTTCGGCATGGACGGTGTCCACAAAGGGGCGCCGGCCACATGGAGGGCCTTTCCGATAACGGACATAGCTTCTGATCCAAGCACTTTGTGGGCCGTATGAGCCACTCCAAGCACTCCACGCAAAGCGTTCTTCACCCCATGGAAATTATTTGCCACGAAACTGCCTGTGCCTTTCGCCAACGAACCTCTTTTCTGACGACGTATCTCATGAGTCATGTCGGCCACATTTATTCCCATAGGGCAGGACATCGAGCAAAGTCCGTCTCCAGCGCATGTCTGCTCTCCATAATAATCATACTGCTTCCTGAGGGCAGAAAGTCTTTGAGGGTCGCTGCCTGTCGAGGCAAGGTGAGCGATCTCCCTCTGCAGTGCGATCCTTGTTCTGGATGACAGAGTCAGTCCGCATGACACACAGTTCACCTCGCAGAATCCGCATTCGATACATTTGTTGAGTCTTGCATAAGCCTCATGCATATCTTCGGTAGCATCCTCGCCTGCAGACAGCAGGGGCAGAGCCTTGAAGTTCTTGAAACAGCATTCAGGATCGTCATTGAAGATGACACCTGGATTGAGGATACCCTGAGGGTCTAGAATCTTCTTCAGACGTTTCATGACTTCGAATGCCTTCGTCCCCCATTCATACTCAACATAAGGGGCCATGTTCCTGCCGGTTCCATGCTCTGCCTTGAGCGAACCGTCGTATTTCTTCACGACCAATTCCACCACATCTTCCATCATGGCCTTATAGCGGGCTGCTTCAGAATCTGTAGAGAAGGACTGGTTGACGATGAAGTGGAAATTTCCTTCAAGGGCATGTCCATAGATGCACGAATCATCGTATCCATGTCTCTCAAGGAGTTCTGAAAGATCCTTTACCGCCTCCGGAAGATCTTCTATATGGAAAGCGACATCCTCTATAAGGCATGTGGTTCCTGGCTTTCGCATGCCACCGACTGTCGGAAAAATGCCGGAACGGATGGCCCAATACTTACCATATTCATCAGGATCCGTAGTGAATGTGACTTCTCCATAAGTGTCAAATCCTTTGAGTATCGCCGTGATTTCTGCGACATTATCCGCAAGCTGATGCTGATCGCAAGCTTCAGTCTGTGTCAGTACAGCCGTAAGTCCTTCTATTTCACCAGCCCCGACAGAAGCCAGAGAACGCTTGTCCAGCATTTCGGCCGCCGAGACTTTGGCCGAACGCAAGGCAATCACAGCTCGTGCAGCCTCAGCAATATCTTTGAAATAGACCATGGCATTGGCCTGCAGTGGAGCCAGAGGCAGGGACTTCATCGTGACTTCGCTTATGAATGCCAAAGTTCCTTCAGATCCGACCAACGAATGGAGAATGATCTGGATTGGGTCTTCAAATGTTACAAGAGGAAGGATATTGAGTCCTGTGACATTCTTTATCGAGTATTTGCAGCGGATCCTTTCTACAAGAACAGGATCGCTCATTACCTCATCCCTCAAAGCGGCAATCGACTGTATGATCTCAGGATGAGAGACAGTGAAAGATTCACAGCTCGACTTGTCTGCCGTATCCAGCACGGAACCGTCAGCAAATACGATTCTGGCAGAAATCAAGGTCCTGTCACTATTTGCATGGGTGCCGCAACTCATGCCGGATGCATTGTTCATGACGATTCCTCCGACCATGCAGCTTTTGATGGAAGCAGGATCAGGTCCGAACTTTCTTCCGTAAGGTTTAAGATAATCGTTGACTTTGAAGCCTATCACTCCAGGCTGCAAAGTGATGTATTCTCCATCCAGGCCGATCTCATAAGATTCCCAGTTCTTTCCTGCAACTACCAATACGGAATCAGAGACAGACTGACCGGAAAGACTAGTTCCAGCTGCCCTGAATGTGACCGGCACATTATGAAAAGACGCAGCAGACAAAATTTTTGAGACCTGTTCTTCATTATGGGAACGAATTATTATCTTAGGGACCATACGGTAGAACCCGGCATCTGTTCCCCAGGCGAAACGTCTTAATTCATCTGTATAAATATCATCATTCTCTATGAATGGTTTTATATCATCAAGAAAAGCAGTATATCTCTGTTTCATGGCAACTGTGGTCTACTGTGGTGTTTGGATTGCAAAGATATACAAAAATATCATAATACAAAAAGCCCCCGACATCTTTGATGTCGAGGGCTTAGTATAAGAAAGTGGCAGCTACCTACTCTCCCACCTGGTGGGGCAGTACCATCGGCGATGGTGAGCTTAACTTCTCTGTTCGGAATGGGAAGAGGTGGATCCTCACCGCTATAACCGCCACAGTATGTTTCTGAGAAAAGA
>JAFQAT010000023.1 GCA_017399865.1 Bacteroidales bacterium
ATTGGTGGGCTTGTACGGGGAGATTCGGTGGTTCCAAGAAGATGGTGTGTCTATCCTGCTCTTCCCGATGCAGGATGTATATCGGTGGGTTTGCAAGGGATTGAGGTTCAGCGGGTTCTGAGAGTGTGCGTGTCTATCCTGCGCTTTTGGGTACAGGATGTACATTGGTGGGCTTGTAAGAGGCTGAGGTTCAATGAGTTCCAAGAGGGGGTGTGTCTATCCTGTCATAACTATGACAGGATAGACACATCAGATGGCGCCCAAAAGCCCTTCGTCTGGCAGGCAAATCATTCGTCTGGCAGGCAAATCATTCGTCTGGCAGGCAAATCATTCGTCTGGCAGGCAAATCATCCGGATGTCCGGCGGGTCATTGACTTGGTTTTCCAAGGGAGATGCTGTTGCGATGTAGCCCTGTTGCGGGGCGTTCCGTAGGGTTTCTGACGGTTATGGGATATCGTTGGATGAGGACTTGTTCAACCGGCGTGTCTGGAACTGGGGTTTGGGGGTTGGAAAAATATAGTTATATTTGTTGGTTAAAACTCGCTTGATCCCGAACGGGATGACAGGCAGATGGCCTGAATCAGGAATGGACAGATAATTGAAATCAAAAAATATAAAGAGATAAAGCTATGGCAAAGAAATTAGTAGTCGGAATCACACAAGGTGACGGAAACGGAATCGGATATGAAGTCATCATCAAGGCGCTTGCGGACGAGAGGATCCTTGACATGTGCACGCCGGTGATTTACGGCTCATCAAAGATCTTCGGCTTCTACAAGAAGCAGATCCATAACATCGACCAGATCAATACCCATGTCATAACCTCGGCAAAGGATGTCCACCAGAAACGTGTGAACATCGTCAACTGCCTGCCTGAGAACGTGTTCGTAGAGCCGGGCCAGCCGACTCCTGAGTCGGCCAAGGCCGCGATGACATCGCTTGAAAGAGCGGTCCAGGATATCAAGGACGGCTATATAGACGTCCTTGTGACCGCGCCTTTCAACAAGAGGGCGATGGCGAGTGAAGGCTTCGGTTACACCGGACATACAGAGTATCTGGAGAAGGAATTCGGAGTAGATGAGGTTGCAATGATAATGGTGTGCGACCGCCTGAAGGTCGGCGTTCTCACCGGCCACATCTCGCTCAAGGACGTCTGCGGCAGCATAACACAGGAAAAGATCATGAGCAAACTGCGCCTCATGAAGGCGTCTCTCCGGAGGGACTTCGGAGTGGACCAGCCGAAGATTGCAGTGCTCGGCCTCAATCCGCATTGCGGCGACGGCGGTCTTCTCGGCGACGAGGAGCAGCAGATCATCCTCCCGGCTGTCAAGGCGGCCAACGAAGAGGGTATCCTGGCGTTCGGCCCGTATTCTCCTGACGGATTCTTCGGTCTGGGCAATTACAGCAAGTTCGATGCAGTCCTTGCCATGTACCATGATCAGGGACTGACTCCGTTCAAGGCCCTTGCATTCGAGGACGGTGTCAACTTTACCGCAGGACTTCCTATCGTGAGGACATCTCCGGACCATGGAACGGCATACGAGATGGCGGGACGCGACCTTGCAGACCCTCGCTCGATGATCGCGTCGATATACACAGCCATAGACATATACAACAGGCGTGCAGACTATGACGACCTCGTCGAGAACCGCATGACCATAAAGATGCCTGATACTGAAATCAAGCCGAGAGGCGGCAGGATCATCGAGTAGCATGGCGGAAACCGATCAGCAGAGACCGCCGATATTCCTTTTCACGGACGGTGCATCAAGCGGAAACCCCGGCCCAGGCGGCTATGGGGTAGTCCTCAAATGTGCCGGAAGGGAAATGGAGATGTCTGGCGGATTCAGCCTCACGACGAACAACCGCATGGAACTTCTTGCTGTCATCAAAGGCCTCGAGGCGATAAGATGGCAGAACGCCGAGGTCCATGTGTACAGCGATTCGTCATATGTCGTGAATGCAATCAACAAGGGATGGCTGGAGAACTGGCAGAGGAAGGGTTATGCCAAGGTGAAGAATCCTGACCTTTGGATGAGGTTCGCCAGCCTGTACAGGAAGCACAGGGTTTCATTCCATTGGATAAAGGGCCATGCAGGGCATCCTGAGAACGAGAGGTGTGACGCTTTGGCGGTAGCGGCCGGGGCGGGCGCTGTGGCAGCGGGCAAGCCGCTGCCGCCCGACCCGGGCTACCAGCAGTCATCCGATGAACTGCTGCCCTGCTAGCCGGCGCATGCCGTCAATCATGTCATCCTGAGCGAAGCGAAGGATCTTTATAAGCAAATATATGAAAGTAATCAAGACAGATATACCTGAAGTGGTGATCATCGAACCCAAGGTGTTCGGCGACCATCGCGGATATTTCTTCGAATCGTTCTCGGAGAGGGACTTTGCTGCAGAGGTGCGCGAAGTCAGATTTGTTCAGGACAATGAGAGCAAATCGTGCTACGGAGTGCTCAGAGGACTCCATTTCCAGAAGCCGCCGCATGCGCAGAGCAAGCTCGTGCGTGTCGTGAAGGGGCGCGTTCTGGATGTTGCTGTGGACATCAGACGAGGCTCTCCGACTTTCGGCAGGCATGTTGCAGTCGAGCTTTCGGAGGAGAACCACAGGCAGTTCTTCATCCCTAGAGGCTTTGCTCATGGCTTTGTGGTGCTGTCTGATGAAGCTGTGTTCCAGTACAAGTGTGACGATTTCTATGCGCCTGAATGTGAAGGAGCTGTCGCATGGGACGATCCTGATCTCGGGATAGACTGGGGAATTCCTGTCGAGGATGTCCTGCTTTCGGAAAAGGACAGGAAACATCCTAGGCTGAGGGATGCAGCTGAGTTTTTTGATTATTCTGTAGACTATTATATATAGGTATGAACGTATTGGTGACAGGAGGCAGCGGTCAGCTTGGACGCACCATCATGGATGTGGCCAGGGATTCAGAGCATAGGTTTATATATACCTACATGAATTCGCATGACCATGAAGGTATGGTGAAGCTGGACATTACGGACAAGGACGCTGTCAGACGGATCGTCGAGGAAAATTCGATAGATGTCATCGTCAACTGTGCCGGATACACGGACGTGGAGAAGGCTGAGTTTGAAGAGGATGCTGCGTTCCGCCTGAATGCGGAAGCGGCAGGCCTGCTGGCGGAAACCGCCAGGGCCTGCGGAGCAACGCTGATTCACATCTCTACTGATTATGTCTTTGACGGGAGCCGGTCCGAGCCATATGGCGAGGACGCGGCGCAGGCGCCGCTGAACGCCTACGGGCGTTCCAAGCTCGCAGGCGAGCTTGCCGTCCTCGCCGCCGGATGCCCCTGCATAATCATCAGAACCTCATGGCTTTACAGCCCATACGGAAAGAACTTCGTGAAGACGATCCTCTCTAAGAGTGAGACCCATGCGATGCTCAAGGTCGTCTCTGACCAGATAGGCACTCCGACCTATGCCGGAGACCTCGCGGAATTCATCCTGACCCTTCTCGAACCGGAGAATCTTAAGAAAACCGGTGTCTATCACTATACCGACGAAGGTGTCTGCTCATGGTTCGACCTCGCGTGCGAGGTCTGCGAACTGAGCGGCAACCTCTGCGAGGTAACTCCATGCGAGACAGGGGAGTATCCCGTGAAGGCAGTCCGTCCGCATTACTCCGTCCTCAGCAAATCCAAAGTAAAGAAGACATTCGGCATCGAAATCCCGTACTGGAAAGATTCTCTTCGCCATTGTATCTGCCAGATTGTCAGATAATCCCTCTGTTTTTGGATAAATCGCAGATTGTCACTATATTTGTAGGTTGTTTGTACTGTAACGTACGGACAGCCTATAATTATGAATAAAACAATATAAGATATGTCATTCGCAGACGTTTTCAAGAAGATATTCGGTACCAAGGCGGACCGAGACATGAAGGCTATCAAGCCTACCCTCGACAAGGTGCTTGAAGCCTACAAGACGATAGATACTCTGGACGACGATGCCCTCAGGGCAAGGTGTCAGTCCCTCAAAGACAAGATCCGTGAAGCGATAGCGGCAGACGAGGCCCGCGTAGCCCAGATCAAGGAAGAACTTGAGAAGGAAATCCCTCTCAACCAGAAGGAAGCCCTTGCTACAGAGCAGGATAAGCTCGTCAAGAAGATAGACGAGACGATAGAGAAGGTACTCGACGAGATCCTTCCTGAAGCCTTCGCCATCATGAAGTCTACAGCCCGCCGATTCACCCAGAACGAAACCATCAGGGTAAAGGCGACGGACTTTGACCGCGACCTCAGCGCCACAAAGGAATTCGTGACCATCGAAGGCGAAACCGCCGTATGGCAGAACCATTGGATGGCAGGAGGAAACGAGGTGACATGGGACATGATCCACTATGACGTCCAGCTCATCGGCGGTATAGTCCTCCATCAGGGAAAGATCGCCGAGATGGCGACAGGAGAAGGAAAGACCCTCGTGGCGACCCTACCTGTATTCCTTAATGCATTGGCAGGAAAGGGTGTACATGTCGTGACAGTGAACGACTACCTCTCTAAGCGAGACTCGGAGTGGATGGGCCCTCTCTACATGTTCCACGGACTCAGCGTGGACTGTATCGACAAGCATCAGCCGAACAGCGATGCCCGCAAGAAGGCATACGCATGCAACATTACATTCGGAACAAACAACGAGTTCGGTTTCGACTACCTTCGTGACAATATGGCGATGTCCCAGAAGGACCTTGTCCAGCGCAAGCACCACTTCGCGATCGTCGATGAGGTGGACTCCGTCCTCATCGACGACGCCCGTACTCCTCTGATCATCTCAGGTCCGGTGCCGAAGGGCGAGGATCAGCAGTTCATGGAGTTCAAACCGCTTGTGGAGCGTCTCTATGCAAATCAGAAGACCCTTGTGAACCAGCTCCTTAACGAGGCCAGGAAGCTCATCGCCGAAGGTAACGAGAAGGACGGAGGAGTCCTCCTCTTCAGAGCGTTCAAGGGCTATCCTAAATACAAGCCGCTGATCAAATTCCTCAGCGAGCCGGGCATGAAGCAGCTCCTCCAGAAGGTGGAGAATTATTACATCCAGGACAACGAACGTGAAATGCCTTTCATCACCGACGAGCTCTTCTTCGTCGTGAATGAGAAGATGCATACAGTCGACATGACCGACAAGGGCCGCGACCTCATAACAGGCAACCTGTCAGACCCTAACTTCTTCGTCCTTCCGGACGTGGGAGCGGCCATCGCCGAAGTCCAGAAGGACTCCGGCCTGACCGCCGAAGAAAAACAGGTGAAGAAAGACGACATCCTTGCCGACTTCGCCCTCAAGTCCGAGCGTGTCCACACCGTGAACCAGCTCCTGAAGGCCTACACCATGTTCGACAAGGAGATCGACTACATCATCCAGGACGGAAAGATCAAGATCGTCGACGAGCAGACCGGCCGTATCATGGAGGGACGCCGCTGGAGCGACGGACTCCACCAGGCGGTCGAGGCCAAGGAAAACGTGAAGGTGGAGGCAGCGACCCAGACATTCGCGACCATCACCCTCCAGAACTACTTCCGAATGTACCACAAGCTTGCCGGCATGACCGGTACTGCAGAGACGGAGGCAGGCGAGTTCTGGTCGATCTACAAGCTCGACGTTGTCGTGATCCCGACCAACAGACCTATTGCAAGAAAGGATCATAACGACCTGATATACAAGACGAAGAAGGCGAAATACGAGGCCGTGATCGCGAAGATCGTCGAGCTCACGAAGGAGGGACGTCCTGTCCTCGTCGGTACTACCGATGTCGAGACCTCCGAACTCCTCAGCCGCATGCTCCGCCTGCGCGGCATCGACCACCAGGTCCTCAATGCGAAGCAGCATGCCCGCGAGGCCGAGGTCGTCAAGCACGCGGGAGAACCGTCGACCGTGACCATCGCGACGAACATGGCCGGCCGTGGTACCGACATCAAGCTTCCGGACGAAGTCAAGGAAGCGGGCGGACTCGCGATCATCGGAACCGAGCGCCACGACAGCCGCCGCGTCGACCGACAGCTCCGCGGACGTTCCGGCCGTCAGGGAGACCCGGGCTCATCGATATTCTTCATCTCATTGGAAGACAAGCTCATGCGTCTCTTCGGATCTGAGAAGATCGCAGGCGTGGTGGACCGTCTCGGACTTGAGGAACATGAGGCACTCGAGGCTCCTATGCTCAGCAAGTCAATAGAAAATGCACAGAAGAAGGTGGAGGAGAACCATTTCGGAACCCGTAAGAGACTCCTCGAATACGACGACGTTATGAACTCGCAGCGTGAGGTGATCTACACCAAGAGACGCAATGCCCTCTCGGGAGAGCGTGTCGAGATCGACGTCATGAACATGATGCAGGACATTGCGCAGATCCTCGTTGAAAGGTCGGAAGGCATGCCGTACGACGAGTTCGCGGAGAATGTGATGATGTCGCTTTCGATCGAGCCAGGCTTCGATGAGGCTTTCTACAACAGCTCGAACCCTAAGGCCCTCGTCGAGGCCCTTCAGGATAACATGCTGAAGACATACCAGCGCCGTATGGACACCATGGCGCAGAGGGCTCTTCCTTTCATCAGGGAGATGTACAGGAAATACCAGGAGACGGCATCCGGCACAAGGGTGACCATCCCTATCTCGGACGGCCGCAAGGGTCTCCACCTGCCGGTGGACCTTGCAAAGGCCTATGAGTCCGACGGCAAGGAGATTGCGAGGGCGCTCAGCAAGACCATCACCCTCTTCGAGATCGATGACAAGTGGAAAGAGCATCTGCGTGACATGGACGACCTGAAGCAGTCGGTGCAGAATGCGACATACGAGCAGAAGGATCCTCTCCTCATCTATAAGTTCGAGAGCTTCAACCTCTTCAGCCAGATGCTTGAGGATCTGAACAAGAACGTGCTGTCGTTCCTGCTCAGGGCACAGATTCCGCTCGCTGATGCGACGACGCCTCGACAGGCGCCTCCTCAGCCTCGCCGCCAGACCCCTGACATGAGCCAGCTCCAGACCAGCAGGACCGACCTCGTGACCAACGGAGGCCAGCCGAAGAGCAACGCCCCTGTCCATGTGGAGAAGCAGGTCGGACGTAACGACCCATGTCCATGCGGCTCCGGCAAGAAGTACAAGAACTGCCACGGCAAGGTTCAGTAGGATCTGCCTGGTTGACAATGTGCTCAATTGGCCCCCTCCCGATTCCGCACAATAGTCAACCTGGCTATATGCCACCCCAAGCAACGCTTTGTGTGTCATTCCGAGCTTGACGAGGAATCTTTATAACTAGAATTTTAATAAAACAAACAAAAATATAGACTATGGCAAAGATGGAACCAGTAGTTAACGCAAATGCGATCAGCAGGATATCTGCAGGTACAGTGATCAAGGGTGAGATCCTTTCTCCATGCGACATCCGCATCGACGGAACCTTCGAGGGCAAGATCCAGAGCAAGGGACGCGTGGTAGTGGGCGAGAGCGCACACATCAAGGGCGACATCGTATGTGACAGCATCGACCTTTGGGGAAAGGTTGAGGGCAATGTGTTCGTCAAGGACACTCTCAACCTCAAGGAAGGATGTACTGTCAACGGTAACCTGAACGTCCGCAAGCTCTCGGTAGAGCTCGGTGCGACATTCAACGGCAACTGCAAGACGATCACCGAGGCTGACTTCGACAGAGTGGTCGGTGCAAAGGCTCCCGCACAGCAGCCAGCAGCCGCACCTGCAAACTAGCACTCAAGGTGTCATTCCGAACTTGTCGAGGAATCTCTAACAGGAAAAATATAGGATATTTTTGGAATATTTTTTGGAAGTTCCGAAAATATCCGTATATTTGCAGTCCTGTTTTAAAGGGAGCATAGCTCAGTTGGTTTAGAGCATCTGCCTTACAAGCAGAGGGTCGGGGGTTCGACTCCCTCTGCTCCCACCAGAAAAGCTGCTTCGACGAAGCGGCTTTTTTTCGTCTATGGGGATGTTTTGGTTTTGACAGCATCAGACATTGGACGGTAAGCACGCCGGGCGTTGTAGGTTTGCCCGTTAATCTCGGCCTTCGAACTTTTAGTTGGCAACAACTCTTATGCACTCGCTGCGTAGTCTGCTAAGCACACTACCTTAATCCGCGACGCCAAGGCTGCGTCGCCGACG
>JAFQAT010000024.1 GCA_017399865.1 Bacteroidales bacterium
GGCATGAAGCGTGCATCGATGGCACCGCCGACAACACAGTTATAATACTCGAGCTTACCGCCCCATGGAAGGTCATACTCTTCCTTGCCCTTGATGTTGAGGACAACTTCCTTGCCGTCTACCTTGAATCTGTTGCCCGGATCGACGCCTTCCTGATAAGGAGCGATGAGGAGGTGTACCTCACCGAACTGACCGGCACCACCTGACTGCTTCTTATGGCGGTAGTCTGCGCAAGCGACCTTAGTAATAGTCTCACGATAAGAGATCTTAGGAGCAGAGAACTCGATCTCGAGCTTGTTTTCGTTCTGGAGTCTCCACTTGAGGATGTTCACATGCTGTTCGCCCTGACCCTTGAGGATGGTCTGCTTCATCTCCTTGTGGTACTCGATGACGTATGTAGGATCCTCTGCTGCTATTCTTGCCATAGCCTCGCTCACCTTCTCTTCGTCCTTCGCATCCTTCGCCTTGACTGCGCAACGATACTTGTAGTGAGGGAACTTGATGTCAAGGTATGCGATCTCAGAACCAGGAGTACAGAGAGTGACGTTAGTCTTTGCAGCGCGGAGCTTCACAGTACATCCGATATCACCGGCTACAAGCTCTGTAACCTTCTCCTTCTTCTTTCCTGCAACGGCGTAGATAGCGGAAATCCTTTCCTTGTCGCCTGTTTCAGGATTCTCAAGGTCTGAACCTTCAACGAGCTTTCCTGACATTACCTTGAAGTATGCAACTTCTCCAAGGTGCTGTTCTACAGCTGTCTTATATATGAAGAGTGAAACAGGACCGTCCTGCTTGCACTCGATCTCTCTTCCATCCTTTGTTACACCGATACGCTCTGCTGGAGAAGCCGCTGTGCGGATTGTGAACTCCATGAGACGCTTCACACCGATGTCCTTCTTTGCAGAAAGGCAGAATACAGGCATCACATCACCCTGGCGGATACCGATTCCGAGACCCTTTCTGATCTCATCCTCTGAAAGAACGCCCTGCTCGAAGAATGTCTCCATGAGAGTATCGTCGTACTCTGCAGCGCGCTCGATGAGAGCATTTCTGAGCTCTTCAGCCTCGTCCATCTGGTCAGCAGGAATCTCAAGGTCTTCACGCTTTCCAGTGTCGCCTGCGAAACGGTAATACTTCATCTTGAGAACGTCGATGAAACCGTCGAATTCAGGACCTGCATTCACAGGATACTGAACCACTACAGGCTTGTTGCCGAATGCTTCCTTCATTGACTCGAGAGTTCCCTCCCAGTTTGCCTTCTCGCCGTCAAGCTGGTTGACAGCTACGATCATAGGGATCTTGTACTCCTTTGCGTAACGTGAGAAAATCTGTGTACCGACCTCAACGCCCTGCTGTGCATTGATCACAAGAACTCCTGTGTCACACACCTTGAATGCAGAAACCGCTCCACCTGCGAAGTCGTCTGCACCCGGAGTGTCGATTATATTGAACTTTGTATCCATGAACTCTGCGTACAACGGAGTCGCATAGATTGACCTCTGGTTGATCTGTTCGATCTCGGCATTGTCAGAAACTGTGTTCTTTGCCTCTACCGTACCTCTTCTGTCGATTACTTTACCTTCGTAAAGCATAGCTTCAGACAATGTGGTCTTACCTGACTTGGTGCTACCAAGCAGAACCACATTACGGATGTTTTGGGTTGTATAAGTCTTCATCAGTCTTTGTGTTATATGTGTTATCTTGCAAATCTAATAAAAGAATGTTGCATTATCAACATTTCCATGAAGATTTTCCTGTATGTCATCGGAAGACATACCGAAAGATTTATAAAGAAGATTGTCAGCATTGACTTGATCGGAACAGAACCCGTCAATGCTTTTCCCTGTCAAAAGTCTGCCGCAAAGGTGCAGATACCTGATGTCGTCGTTCATAGCCGTATGTATTTTTACATCTGCAAATCTGCCTGCCAGTATCGGAAAAACCAAAAATTTGTGACGAAATAGCAGGAAAACAGAGCAGTTTTTTCTTTTTTTTATCCTTTTTTCCGTTTTTTAGCAAGAATTTCCGCACTTTCACAAGAATTTCCGGTTTATCCTGGGTCTCTGTATGAAATAAATTTGTCCATAAAATAAGATTCACCCAATGGACAACAATTCGATAAAGCAGAACATACGCAACATCAGGAAATCCAGAAAGTATACCCAGGAAGAGATGGCATACAGAATGGGAATGTCTCTGACTGCATACCGGGATCTTGAAAAAGGAGAGACATCAATCATCAATGCCAACCTTCAGAAAATCGCCGCTTTGCTTGAAACCACCACTGAAGAACTTGTTCTGGGATACCGCCCCGTCCAGATGGAAGGACCCGGACTGGAAGACATCAAGGAAGAATATACTGGAAGGGTCTCGGTTCTGGAAAAAAGGATAACGGACCTTGAAAAACTGGTCTGTACCCTCGAAGAAACCATATCAGCAAAAAACGAAATCATCACAATGCTCAAGAATTCGCTTGATGGGGACAAATAGATTGTGTATTTTTGCAGAATGCGCAATGAACCACATCTTTTGAATTATCTCCACGCCGGCCGGATCGAAGCCGGATGCGACGAAGCAGGTAGAGGCCCGCTGGCCGGCTCCGTTTTCGCGGCTGCCGTCATTTTACCGGAAGACTTCCACCATCCCCTGCTGAACGATTCAAAGAAAATGACAGAAAAGGCACGCGACATACTCCGCCCGATAATCGAGGCGGAAGCGGTCGCATGGGCCGTGGAAGAGATCACCGCTGAAGAAATAGATACGATCAACATCCTCAACGCATCCATAACAGGAATGCAGAGGGCGGTCAGAAGACTTTCTGTCAAGCCTGAATTCCTTCTGATAGACGGCAACAAGTTCAAGCCGTTCGACGGATATGAGTATCAATGCGTAGTCAAAGGAGACGGAAAGTTCGCATCCATAGCCGCAGCATCGGTCCTGGCGAAGACATACAGGGACGAATACATGAGGAATCTGGCGAAGGAATATCCGCAGTACGGATGGGACCGGAACATGGGATATCCGACAAAAGAACATATAGAAGCCATCATCAGACACGGATATACGCCATATCATAGAAAGAGTTTCCATCTCAAACAGTTAGAACCAACATTATTTTAGATATGAAAAGAATCGTAACCATCATCATGGCTCTGACCATATGCCTCAGCTCTTTTGCTGACGAAGGAATGTGGATGCTCCCTCTCCTTCAGAAGATGAACGCAGATGCAATGAAGGAACTGGGCTGTGAACTCACCCCTAAACAGATCTACGACATAAACAACAGCTCGCTCAAGGACGCGATCGTGCAGTTCGGAGGCGGATGTACCGGCGAAATCGTCTCGAAGGAAGGCCTTCTCCTGACCAATCACCACTGCGGATACGGCAGCATTCAGAAGCTCAGCAGCGTGGAGCACGACTACCTTAAGGACGGATACTGGGCAATGAGCCGCAGTGAGGAGCTTCCATGCGAAGGACTTACCGTAACCTTCCTTGAATACATGAAGGATGTGACTCCCGTCATAGAAAAGGCGATCAGGAAAGCTCGCAAGGAATACGGAGACGAAGAGAAGAAAGTCGAAGAGGCACAGGAAAAGGCCATGACAGCTCTGGCTGAAAAGGCAAAGAAGGAAAATCCTCATTGCCACGTGCAGGTGACGCAGTTCTACAACAATAACGTATACTACCTTATAGTATATAAGACCTACAGCGACATCCGTTTCGTCGGAGCACCGCCTTCATCCATCGGAAAGTTCGGTGCGGACACAGACAACTGGATGTGGCCTCGCCATACAGGTGATTTCTCGATGTTCCGTGTCTATGCAGACAAGGACAACAATCCTGCAGACTATTCACCTGAAAACGTTCCGCTCAAGGCAAAGAACCATCTCAGGATATCGATGAACGGCGTCCAGGAGGGCGATTTCACCATGATCATGGGCTATCCCGGCCGTACGACTCGCTTCCAGACTTCCCCTGAACTTAAGCACCAGATCGAACAGAACGACATCAGGATAGCCGCACGCACCGTACGTCAGGACGTGATGCTCGAAGACATGCTTGCCGATCCGAAGATAAAGATCCAGTATGCAAGCAAATATTCGGGATCTTCAAACGGCTGGAAAAAGTGGCAGGGAATGAAGCTCGCTTTCGACAAGCTCGACATCATAGGAAGAGCGGAACAGGAAGAAAAGGAATTCCAGGAGTGGGCTGAAGCCAAGGAAAGCCGCAAGGCAAAATACGGAAAAGTTCTTGACGATCTGGCAAATTCAGTAGAGGCCGGACGAGAGGCCAACAATGCATTTACAAAGGCATACGAAACAGTATACAAGATAGAACTTACGAACTTTGGCCTTACCTTCAACATACTTGCAAACCGTGCGATATCAAGCGGCAAGGACACTCTGGAAGCGCTCAATACAGCATATGAATCAATTGCAAGACAATACGGTGACTATTCCGAACCAACTGACAGAAAGGTCGCGAAGGCACTTATGGAGCATTACCGTGAAATAGCAGATCCTAAGGATTACTTAAAGACGATTTCAGAAGATTTCGCGACCATGGATATAAGCAGCTTTGTTGACAACATGTTCGGAGCCAGCAACTTCACTTCCGCAGAAAGGCTTAAAGCAGCTATCGATGAGAAGGGAATCGGAATACTCGATGATCCTGCCGTGAAGGTCGGAATGGCCATATACGGGGAATGTCTCAAGTCACAGACGCTTGCCTCCGCAGCAGACGATGAACTTGCAAAGGCAAGAAAAACATACACTGCCGGTCTTCTCGAGTGGAAGAAGGGTGAGCCGTCATATCCGGACGCGAACTTCACAATGCGTCTGACATACGGAACAGTAAAGGGCTACTCGCCTAAAGACGCCGTAGTCTACAAGCACTACACCACCCTCGACGGAGTCATGGAGAAGGAAGATCCTGACAACTGGGAATTCGTTGTCCCTGAAAAACTTAAGGAACTCTGGAAGAACAAGGACTACAGCTCGGCTGACGGTTTCCGCAATTATGGCACTCCTGACGGAAAGATGCCGACCTGCTTCCTGAGCAACAACGACATCACCGGAGGAAACTCCGGCAGCCCGATCATGAACTCGCGTGGCGAGCTCATCGGTCTTGCATTCGACGGAAACTGGGAGTCGATGAGCAGCGACATCATGTTCGAGCCGGACCTCCAGAGATGTATCAACGTGGACATCCGCTACGTACTCTTCATCGTCGACAAGTTCGGAGGAGCGGGCCATCTGGTCGACGAAATGACAATTGTAAAATAGTATGTTTTATTGGCATGATATTCCAGTGACCCCCGCCCTCCCGATGGTCGGGCACCCCCTAGCCGTGGGTGGCATGTCACTTCCATATCACCACCAACAAAACATATAATCTACGTATAGTATGGCAACAGAAAACGAAATAATGAAATGGCTCCAGGAAGTGGAGCATCCTGCAAAGGGAGACAGGAATATTGTGGAACTCGGAATGGTCGAGAAAGTCGAGATCGGAGACGGAGCAGTCACCGTAACCATCGCTTTCTCGAAGCATCGTGACCCTCTTGCCGAGTACCTCATCGGCAGCGCGAAGGCTGCCGTAATCCGCAACGCGCCAGCCGGAACCAAGGTGGAAATCAAGACTGTCATCAAGGACGAAGCGCCTAAGAAGAAGCCGGGACTGGACCTTGGAGAAGAAGAGCTGGCAGATGTAAAGCATATCATAGGTATTGCATCAGGAAAAGGCGGCGTAGGCAAGTCGACCGTTTCCGTCAACCTCGCAGTCGCTCTCGCCCGCCTCGGATACAAGGTAGGACTCGCTGATGCCGACGTCTACGGTCCTTCGGTACCGAAGATGACCGCGACGGAAGGCGCAATGCCTGACGCGATAATGGAAGGTGAAAAGGAATTGATTCTTCCTATGGAGAAATACGGAGTGAAATGGATGTCCATCGGCTACTTCGCACGTCCGGAGCAGGCCCTCATATGGAGAGGTCCTATGGCATGCAATGCGTTGAAACAGATGATATTGCAGGTAAGGTGGGGAGAACTGGACTTCCTTCTCATCGACATGCCTCCGGGAACGGGCGATATCCATATCAGCCTCGTCCATGACATCCCGATGAAGGGTGCGGTAATCGTCAGCACGCCGCAGGACGTCGCTCTCGCAGATGTGGAGAAGGGAGTCAACATGTTCCGCAACGAAAGCGTGAACAAGCCTATCTTCGGACTCGTAGAGAACATGGCGTGGTTTACCCCTGCCGAGCATCCGGACGAAAAGTACTATCTATTCGGCAAGGACGGAGGCATCAGGATGGCCGAGAAATACGGCATTCCTCTTCTGGGACAGATTCCTATCGTCCAGAGCATCCGCGAAGGTGGCGATGCCGGAGAACCAGCCGCATTGTCGACCCGTCCGGACGGACTGGCTTTCATCGCTCTGGCAGAAAAACTTGCCGAAACCTTGAAATAACCATATTCAAACACCATAGACTATGAAAACCCCACGAATCTCATTGATCTGTGCTCTCGTCTCACTGGCGGCGGCATGTACGACGGTCCCTAAGCATACAGAGCTTAAGGATGCATATTCCGACAGTTTCATGATAGGCTGCGCTGTCAATCCGTTCCACACAAGCGGACGTCTGGAGCAGGCAAATGAACTGATCCGCAAGCACTTCAATGCGATCTCCCCGGAGAACTGCCTGAAGCCTGAGGCTGTGCATCCGAGGCCTGATGTATGGAATTTCAGGGATGCGGATGAATATGTCAAGTACGGTGAAGAGAATGACCTCTGGATTCTCGGCCACACCTTGGTATGGCACAACCAGACCCCTTCCTTCTATTGGGAGAACAAGGACGGGTCTCCGAAGACCCGCGAGGAACTCATAGAGACCATGAGACAGCACATCGAGACCGTCGCAGGCAGGTATGCAGGCCGCATAGATGCCTGGGATGTTGTCAATGAGATCATAGGAGAATTCGGCGAATACCGCAACAAGGGATGGGTCAAAGCGTTCGGCGGCGACGGATATGAGGTCGTAAGGAATGCCTTCATCTTCGCAGACAGGTATGCTCCGGATGCCGAACTTTACTACAACGATTTCAACGTCTGGAGACCGGCCCATGTCGACGGCATTGTCACCATGGTCAGGAAGCTGCAGGAAGAAGGCATCAGGATCGACGGAGTCGGCATCCAGGCCCATTGGGGGCTCAATTATCCGAAGACGGAATATATCGAGCATGCCATCGACACCCTCCATTCCCTCGGACTCAAGGTAATGATCACCGAACTTGATGTGGACGTGCTGCCGATCACAAGGGAAGGCCAGGTCATCGGACAGTCGCTGACAGACCCGCTCTTCCAGCATGAGGAATTCGAGGAGTATCTGGATCCGTATAAGGACGGACTTCCGGCAGAGATCGAGCAGCAGCTTGCCGACAGATATGAGGAACTTTTCCGCATATTCTACAACAGACGCGACAAGATCGACCGCGTGACCCTTTGGGGACTGACGGATGATTCTTCATGGAAAAACGGTTATCCTGTGCCTGGCAGAACCAACTATCCTCTGCTCTGGAACAGGGATTACACCCCTCACAAGGCATTGAATTCCGTACTTTCCGTTCCGCAGAATTAAAACTTTCACTACATTTGCGGCCGTTTTTGAAAAACTTCGCAGTGTAGTGTATGAGATACGGTAAATTAAGCAGACAGCTGGCATCACTGGCAGGGCCTATATTCATAGAGACCCTGCTGGTGATGATGCTGGGTGCAGTCGATACATTCATGTTGAGCCGACACTCCGACAACAGCGTAGCTGCGGTCGGAGTGGTCAATCAGCTCATGAACCTGATATTCCTTCTCTTTGAGGTAATCTCCCTCGGAACATCCATCCTCTGCTCCCAGTATATAGGAGCCAAACGGCGCGACAAAGTCGTCCAGGTTGTAGGCATCTCTCTCATTTTCAATCTGATATCCGGCATCCTGGTCAGCACATGCCTGATATTCTTCGCTGAGGATCTGCTTCTTCTGATGGGTCTGAGACCGGATCTGATGGCAGACGGACTGCCTTATATGAAGATAGTCGGAGGATTCGCGTTCTTCCAGGCGATATCGCTTTCTCTGTCGGCTTCGCTCAGAAGCGCAGACAAGGCCAAATACCCGATGTATGTCTCAGTCGTCGTGAACATCCTCAACATCATCGGAAATTACACCCTTATCTTCGGTAAGTTCGGAATGCCGGCCCTCGGAGCGGAAGGAGCGGCCATATCGACCTCTTTCTGCCGTTTCGCGTCGGCTACCATTCTGATGGTCGTCCTATTCAGGAAGCATATAGCTTCGTTTCCTAAAGAGCTTTTCAGCCCGTTCCCGTGGGTAGAGCTAAAGAATCTGCTGAAAATCGGAATCCCTTCGGCGGGAGAGCATATGTCATACAGCCTTTCGCAGGTAGTGATCACCTATTTCATAAACATGATCAGCAACGAGGCCCTCGCGACCAGGACATATATCGTCAACATCGTGATGTTCACATATATATTCGCCTTGTCACTTGCCCAGGGAGGAGCCATCCTGATAGGCCATCTGGTCGGAATGAAGAAGATCCAGGCCGCATATACCATCGGCAAGAGGGTCATGAGGCTTGGAGTCACCATTTCGGTCAGTCTGAACATCGTAACCGCGATTTTCGGCAGGCAGATATTGTCCATGCTGACCTCCGATCCATGGATAATAACGACAGGAGCGGCCATCCTCTGGATCGAAATCCTGCTTGAAAATGGCCGCGCCTTGAATTTTTTCGGTGTGAATGCCCTCCGAAGCGCCGGAGACATCTATTTCCCTGTAATCATCGGCATCATAGTTATGTGGGGAATACAGGTTGTCGGCAGCTATGTCCTAGGCATATGGCTAGGTTGGGGACTCATCGCCATGTGGACCGTATTCGCCCTCGACGAAAACATCCGCGGCCTAATATTCCTCCGCCGCTGGAACAGCTTCAAATGGGTCGGAAAAGCATTCGTTCAGGAAGTTCAACACCTGTGACAGTTCAAAGCGATTATTTGACACAGGTGTGGTGATGGTTCTTCGCTTAAAACAATCTCTCCCATACATTTCGCTCGCTATATCGCACCATTTTTTGCATAGCGTGTTACAGAATACACCAGGATATCTTTTGATATCGTCATTTTAGAGAAAGACCCTGATGAGTAAAGAGTTTGCGGGGACCGGCGACGAGCCTCAAAAAATAATTTATTAACAATCAATCACTTACACCAATAACATTATCGCCAGTACCCCACTTTAATAGGGGTACCGGCGACACAACGCTACCACAATTTACTGTATATCAACAAGTTATAAATAAATTCTGTCACCAGTCTCTGCAAATGCCATCACCACATCATCGACGAACTGGGACTATAACAGTCGTGTCAAACAAAATATTGTCTCTCAATAATTTACAGAAAATGCGTGCCGCCAATGGGGAGCACGCATTTTGCATATAACACTAATAATCAACGTGTTACAGAATACACCAAACCCCGTCGGTGGCGGAGCGGAGCATATTCCTATGCTCCTGCGGAGCGAGCCACTGACGGGGTCTGGTGTTTATAAAAATCCCGGTCGGGACCAGGCGTGACGGATTATTTCACGCTGAACTGGTAGATACAGCGGTGGGTGTAGGTTTCACCTGGGCGGAGAGTTGCCGATGGCCACTCCGGCATGTTAGGTGAGTTTGGATAAAGCTGGGTCTCGATGCAGACAGAAGCCCTCATAGGGTACTTGATGCCATGTTTGCCCGGAACCTCACCTGTAAGGAAGTTTCCTGTGTAAACCTGTACGCCAGGCTGGTCTGTATACTCCTCAAGAAGGATTCCTGTCTCAGGAGAGTAAACGCTTACAGCAAGCTTGTTGATGTCGCCGGCTGTGTTGAGAACCCAGTTGTGGTCGTATCCGTTACCGAGAACGAGCTGCTCGTAGTCAGCGTTGATGTCCTGTCCGATAGGCTTCGGAGTGCGGAAATCGAACGGAGTACCCTCTACAGGACGCATTTCGCCGGTAGGGATGAGCTTGTCGTTAGCAGGAGTGAATTTATCAGCATTCACATAAAGAACCATGTCTGTTCCCTCTTCAGCATGCTTTCCTGAAAGGCTGAAATAAGCATGATTGGTCATGCTGAGGACAGTCGGCTTGTCGGTTGTTCCGCTGTATGTGATGTCGATGGCATTATCGTCAGTGAGCTTGTAAGTGACTACTGCTGTAACTGTGCCAGGGAATCCCATATGGCCGTCAGGATCAACCATTGTAAGCTTGAGGGTCTGAGGATCAGTCTGTTCGGCCTCGTAAACCTGATACTGCCAGCCTTCTGCACCGCCGTGGAGGCAGTTCTCGCCGTCGTTCTGATTGAGAACGACCTTCTGGCCGTCAAGTTCGAAAGTACCGCCTGCGATACGGTTTGCATAACGTCCGATAGAAGCACCGAAGTCGCTTGCCTTGGTCATGTAGTCATTGATGTTGTCGAAACCGAGGATCACGTCCACCATGTTTCCGTCCTTGTCAGGAACCATCACTGAAACGAGACGTCCGCCGAAGTTTGTGATGCAGACCTCCATTCCGTTGGCATTTGTCAATGTATAGAGAGCGGTAGCCTTACCGTCCTTCTCGCCGACGAAAGCCTGAGGGTCGAGACCTGAAAGGGTGAGAGCCGGCTTGGTTGAGCAAGCCACAATGCTGAGAGCGGCGATGGCTGCTCCGAAAAACTTATTTACTTTCATGAATGATCATATTTAAGATCCTTCACTTCGTTCAGGATGACAAAGTGAAGGATTATAAAACTATTTTGTCTGTGATTCGATAAATCCGCCGAATGCAAGATAGTCATTGTAAAGATTGTCATATACCTTTACATTCTCTGCAATAGGCTGGTATTCATGGGCGAAGCCTGAGTTCATGGCATCGCGGGCTGCCTCGACAGAAGGATATGCGCCTGCTGCTGTCGCTGCGCACATCGCAGCTCCGAGGGCGCATGCCTGGTCTGTGTTACATACCTTGATAGGCATGTTGAGGACGTCGCTGAGGGTCTGCATCACGAACGGAGACTTGAGAGCGATACCACCGATACCGATGACGCTGTCGATCCTCACGCCTTCGCGACGGAACCTCTCGACGATTGCGCGTGCACCATATGCAGTCGCCTCGACAAGGGCGCGGAATATCATAGGTGCCGATGTTCCGAGGGTGATGCCTGCGATCGCTCCCTTGAGAAGCTGGTTGGCATCCGGAGTACGGCGTCCGTTCATCCAGTCAAGTGCAAGAACGGTGCTTTCGCCCGGCTTCATGGCCTCCGCCTCTTTTGTAAGGGCAGGGATGATCCTGTCACAAGCCTTCTCGAGAGCCTCTCCCTCAATACCGGAAAGGTTCTTGAGCGGCCACTCGAGCACACGGCGGAACCATGCGTATACGTCGCCGAAGGCAGACTGGCCGGCCTCAAGGCCGATCATGCCAGGGATGACAGAACCGTCCACCTGACCGCAGATGCCCTTGATGAGCTTGTCACCGATCTCTTCTTTCGATGCAACCATGATGTCGCAGGTCGAAGTACCGATGATCCTGACGAAAGTATGCTCTGAAATATTTGCTCCGATAGCACCCATATGGCAGTCAAACTCGCTGACACCTACAACCACATCTGTCGTAAGTCCAAGTCTGTCAGCCCATTCCTGGGTAAGCTTTCCTACCGGCTTGTCAGCTGTCTGGGTCTCGGTGAAGAGCCTGTCGCGGTAACCGTCGAGGAGCGGATCGAGGCTTGAGAGGAATTCCTGTGGAGGAAGTCCGCCCCATTTCTCATGCCACATCATCTTATGGCCGGCAGAGCATCTTGCTCGAACGATGTCCTTTGAAGACTTGACGCCAGTGATAAGGGCAGGCATCCAGTCGCAGTGCTCGACTACGGAATAAGCCGCATTGCGGACAGCCTCATCCTCGCGAAGCACATGGAGGATCTTTGCCCACCACCACTCCGAAGAGTAGATTCCGCCTTCGTATGCAGTGTAATCCACAGCTCCTTCCTTATGGCATGCCTCGTTGATTTCGGCAGCCTCCTTTACAGCGGTATGGTCCTTCCAGAGGACGAACATCGCGTTAGGATTCTCTGCGAATTCAGGCTTGAGGGCCAATGGAGTGCCGGTTTCGTCTACGAAAGCAGGAGTAGATCCGGTCGTGTCGAAAGACATTCCGATGACATTCTCTGCCGTTCCTTCAGGGCAAAGCGAAAGGGCTTCCTTCACACTTGCCTCAAGCACTTCTATATAGTCCAGAGGATGCTGGCGCCATTTGTTCTCAAGCGGTGTGCAGTAAAGTCCCTTCTTCCAGCGCGGATAGTACTTTACCGAGGTAGCTACAGTCTTTCCTGTAGCGACCTCGACAACAAGGGCTCTGGCCGAGTCCGAACCATAGTCCAGACCGATTACGTATTTAGTGTCTGCCATGGCTATTTGAGAGCTTTGTTCAACATGTAGTATACTTCGTTGACCCTCATTTCCTTCTTGAAATCGGAAATGGTGGTCTTGTCGTCGATGACAAGCAGCTCAACATCAGCTATCTCCGCATAATCCTCCCAATACTCTGTAGTGAGGTCATATGAGAAGCTTGTATGATGGGTTCCGCCTGCAAGCATCCATGCTGCAGCACCTACCTCGAAGCTTGGCTTCGGAATCCAGAGAGCGGAAGCTACAGGAAGCTTTGGAAGCGGCTTTGACTCGATGCACCTTACTTCGTTCACGATGAGACGGAAACGGTTGCCCATGTCCACTACTGTAGCTGCAACGCCGTCACCGGTCTTGCTTGTGAACACGAGGCGTGCGGTCTGGGTCTTGCGGACTCCGATACCGAGATGGTGAACCTCGAGCTTCGGCTTCACTGCTGCGATTGCAGGGCTGATTTCAAGCATATGTGCCTGAAGGAGGGCAGAATTCGCACCATCGAAGTGGATTGTGTAGTCCTCAAGGAATGAAGAACCCTTTGGAAGGCCCTGGCCCATGTACCATGCAGTACGCACGAGAGCGGCTGTCTTCCAGTCGCCTTCTCCGCCGAATCCATAGCCGTCAGCCATAAGACGCTGTGAAGCAAGACCAGGGATCTGATCGAAGCCCTTGCCTGTCTCCTCTACGTTCACATCGCCGAGGTCATCGAAGTTGGATGTGAATGCCTTTGCACCGTAGGCCTCGAGAACAGCACGGAGGGTAAGCTCGGCCTTTGCAGAGTTCCATACCTTCCTGTATGCCTCTGTTGCCTTGTCCTCAAGCTCTGGAGCATGGTCATATTCATTGAAATATACCTGTACGAGATCGTCTACAGCCTTGTCCTCAACCTTCTCGAAGTAAGTCATCACTTCGCTGAAAGGTACATAGTCCACATGGAAACCGAAACGGATCTCAGCCTCGACCTTGTCACCGTCTGTAACGGCTACATTGTTCATCTGGTCTCCGAAACGGATGATCCTCATGTCCTGTGAGTCTGCCCAGGCTGCGGCAACCCTCTGCCATACGGCGATGCGCTCAAGGGTCTTAGGATCCTGCCAGTGGCCTACGACTGTCTTGCGGCCCTTGCGCAGGCGTGAAAGGATGTGTGCATACTCCCTGTCGCCGTGAGCGCTCTGGTTGAGGTTCATGAAGTCCATGTCCATGGTGTCCCAAGGAATCTCCTTGTTGAACTGGGTGTGGAGATGGAGGAGAGGCTTGCGTAGGATCTGCATTCCGTGGATCCACATCTTTGCAGGAGAGAATGTATGCATCCATGTGATCACACCGGCGCACTTCTTGTCAGCCTCAGCTGCAGTCATGATGTCAGCAACTTCCTTTGAAGAGTTTGCTGTACCTTTATATACCACCTTGATCGGAAGAAGGCCTGAAGCGTTCATTCCGTCAACCATTGCCGATGAGTGGCCGTCTACCTGTACGACTGCATCGCCTCCGTAAAGGAGCTGAGCTCCTGTTACGAACCATATCTCGTGATTTTCAAATGCTTTGATCATAATTATGTTTCAGTTTAATGTTATTTCTTTTTCTGTCCATAGTAAGCATTCGGACCATGCTTGCGGTTGAAATGCTTTTCTATGAGTAGTTCGTTCATGGTAAGATTAGGATTGACTCCATATGCGATGTAAGCCATCTTTGCAACCTGCTCCATTACCACTGCGTTATGTACGGCGTCAAAACCGTCCTTGCCCCATGAGAAAGGACCGTGGTTCTTCACGAGAACGCCAGGAGTGTGGACAGGGTTCATGCCCTCGAAACGCTTGATGATGACATTTCCTGTCTCAAGCTCGGAAGCACCCTTCACTGCCTCCTCGGTCATGCTTTCAGTGCATGGAATCGCATTGTGGAAATAATCTGCATGGGTCGTACCTATATTAGGAATATCCTTTCCTGCCTGAGCCCATGCGGTAGCATAAGTAGAGTGTGTATGCACTACACCTCCGATTTCCGGCCATGCCCTGTAGAGAGCAAGGTGGGTCGGCGTGTCTGAAGACGGATTGAGTTCTCCTTCGACGATATTGCCCTGAAGGTCGACCACCACCATGTCTTCCGGCTTCATGTTGTCATATGAAACACCGCTAGGCTTGATGACAACAAGTCCGGTCTCACGATCGATAGCGGACACATTTCCCCATGTAAATATGACAAGTCCGTGCTCCACTAGCTCCAGATTGGCCTTGCAGACCTTTGCCTTGAGTTCTTCCAACATATTCTTAAAGTTTGAATGTACCTGTTTCTTCGTATTTTACTTCATTGAAGCGGTATAGCGCGGCTCCCCTTTTCGAGCCTGTCTTGTCGATGGTTCCGACCTTCTCCACATAATCCATCCTGGCGACATGCTTTCGGAAATTCCTCTTGTCGAGAGATTCTCCATATATTGCCTCATAGAGGTTCTGAAGCGTCGTCAGAGTGAATTCTTCAGGAAGAAGCTTGAATCCTATCGGCTGTGTCGATGCCTTCTGCCTGAGTTTCTTCAATGCTAGAGCCACCATCTCATCATGGTCAAAGATCATGTTGGGAAGCTCGTCGAGATTTACCCAGTATGCATTGTGCTTCTTCACAAGCTCGCGGTCATAGTCGTCAATGTTGACCAGGGCATAATAGGCGACTGAAATCACTCTCTCGCCCGGATCCCTGTCAAGCGACCCGAAGGCCTCCACCTGATCCATATAGATGTCGGTGAGGCCTGTCAGATCGGCTAGGACGCGTCTGGCGGCATCGTCTATGCTTTCGTCTTCCTGGACAAATCCTCCCATCAGAGACCATTCGCCTTTTGCAGGCTCGAAGTTTCTCTTCAGAAGCAGGAGGCTTATCTTGCCCTCATGAAAACCGAAGATGATGCAGTCGACGGATACATAGAACCGCGGATGTGCGCTATAAAATCCCATATTACCAGAGAGCTACATAGAGAACCACGATGATGGCAGCAATTGCGAATGCGCCCCATGCGTAAGTCTTGCTTGTCTGGAAAAGTGTGAGGTCAAGTGAAGTACCCTTAGGATCGATCTTCTTGTCGTTTGCGTCTGACCAGAGCCATACAGCGTTGCAGCCTACGAGAACGCCGAAGAAGAAGAATGCCTGAAATCCGATATCGTTGAGATATGCGATGAAGTTATTCTCAGGAGTTGCGGTTGCAGGAAGGCATGCGCCCCAGATCGTAACCACAGCTGCAATGAAGATAAAGAATACACCTGCACCACCGAGGATCTTCGCCCACTTGATCATAGACTTCCTGTCCTTCTCCTCAGGGAGTTCGCAAGACATGTACTTGTTGTCGATAAGGGAGATGATGATGAACATGGTCACGAGGATCATGAACACATAACCTGCGCGGAGCTGGAATGCCACATCACCCAGACATACCTTGAAGAGGATTCCGAGAGGAATGGTAGCGATTGCAGTCCATACGGCAGCCCTGTTGGAAGCACGTTTCCAGAGAAGACCGAGACCGAATACGATCACGATACCCGGATAGATGAATCCTGAGTACTCCTGGATATACTGGAACGCCTGGTCGAGACCTCCGAGGAGAGGCTTCACTGCAACAGCTGCTATGACAAGTGCGCAAAGCGAAGTGAGACGACCGATGTTCACGAGCTTCTTGTCAGAAGCTGCAGGATTGATGTACTTCTTGTAGATATCCATTGTGAAGAGGGTCGATGTAGAGTTGAACATCGAAGCAAGCGATGAAATGATCGCTGCAGCAAGAGCTGCGAATGAAAGACCCTTCACTACAGGAGGTGCGAAGTTGCGGATGAGCCAAGGATATGCGTCGTCAGCCACATTGATGGAGCCCTGAAGCATTGTGAACTGATCGGCGTTCTGAGTCATGTAGTAAGCGCAGACACCTGGGAGAACCACGATGAAAGGAATGAGGAGCTTGAGGAGACCTGCGAACACGAGACCCTTCTGAGCCTCATCGATGCTCTTGGCAGCAAGACCCTTCTGGATGATGTACTGGTTGAATCCCCAGTATCCGAGGTTGGTGAGCCAGAGTGCACCTACGATCGCAACGATACCAGGCACGTTAGCGAATGCGCTAGGGTTGTGCGACTCCTGGATCACAAGGTGGAAGTGGGTGTCATTTGCATATTCGCCTGTTGTAAGAGTTGTATAGACGTTTCTTAGACCCTCCATTGCAGCACCGTCACCGGCAGCCTTAAGAGCGAAGAATGCAGTGATGAGACCGCCGCCGACAAGGAAGAACACCTGCATCACGTCAGTCCATGCTACAGAAGCAAGACCTCCGTAGATAGAGTAGATACCGGCAACGACGAAGAGAAGAACCACGATCACCATTCTCATTGAAATCATGGTCTCGCCTATTGCGATATACACGCCCTGGATGCCGAGGATCTGCTCGATTGCAAGAGCTCCGAGCCATGCGACTGA
>JAFQAT010000025.1 GCA_017399865.1 Bacteroidales bacterium
AAATACAAACCAAGCCTCCTCTTTTCTGATTGCTATGCCTCCGTCGGAAACATCACATTCTTCCACATTGACGGAGAATGTTATTTCAAGACCAAAGCGAATCCAGTATTCCCCGGTACCGCTGGCCAGCAGGTGCAGCTATCCATCCATCAAAGAGGTATCCATGAGTGGAAAAATCTTGATCACAATGAGCAGCTGGAATGGAATGCCTTGGCAAAGTCCGTGAAGTCCAGGAGACTTCCGGCAGATCCTTCGTGCCACATATGCGGATACAATCTGTTCATGTCAGCATATCACGGACTGGCGTGCATCGGAGACGAGAGAGTTCCGGAACCTCGGCCATTGCCGGACTTCCCTGTCGTATGCCTGGAACTGGCATCTGCAGTCGTCATCGATGAGACCTGCCTGCAGATATATTTCCGAATGTGCGGGGATATCATGCAGGAGAGATTCAGGATTGTCGGCAAGATTCACCTCGTGGCACCGGGATATGGATGTCATCCGGGGAAATTGAGGAACTATGTCGGTGTTGTGTCGGATGTGAACCTGATTAAGTTTGCCATACATGACTATAAGAGAGTCAGCGGGCTCGATCTCAAGGAGTACCAGGTGCATCTGAAGTATTTCCTGATTGATGCGGAGAGCGGATTCAGGTCGAAGGAGGAGAGACTGTCTGCAGGGATAAGTATATAGGGCATATACTATGATGTAAGTCTTATACACATAGGAAGCAGAGAGGTATCGAACAGGGATTCTGCCACACTATTCCATATATATGTATGCCGCCGAAATTACTTCCGGGCGGGAGATGAGGGTGAGTTTGGGGATGACGCCAAGGCGGGCGTCAGTATTCTCACCGCTCGACGGTGGAGGATGCGGTTTGTCGTCCGTTATGGCGGAGGGCAAATCACATCCGGAACCGTGAGCAGGCAAGCCCGTCAGGGCGCGGCAGGTGGCGGACGGACAACCCTGATACGGGAGATGAGGGTCTTTCCGCCACTGGCACCAGCATCAGAGTAGAAGCACTGCCCTACCAACCTTGAAGCGAGCGTCGGCGAGTCTGTGGCTGGCGGGGCTGGCTTTTGGAGGGAGTTGCGGCGGACGTCAGACGAACTGCGAGGGCGCAGGTCTCGCAGGGCGGATGATGGCCGACGTGACGAGCGGAGGAAGACAGACACGACAGACTCAGTCTCGCCTTTGACCGCCCTCGGAGGATTTGGAAGACTTGGAGCGAAACCGGAGGAACGATAGTGACGTAGGTGCAGCGGAAAGGCTTTCAAGTCTGGAGAGGAGAAAGCGGTCAATTATTAAAAACATCGGCTTCAGCCGATACCTTGCTTACGGAGGACTTTCTTGAAGCTGGCGGCTCGTCCGACTACTTGAAGAAAGGCTGGAGGAAGCCCGCAGCTGTGCTGCTAAGGCTGGCAATTTCTTTTTCGGACTTTCGGCCATCATCGGAGAGACATTTGTTGCCTTGCTTACTGGCGGTCATTAGAGCATCAGCCTTGACGTCCCTACGCCGAAAGTCCTGAGCCTCCCGACGGACTTGGAGCGCGTTAGTCCTTGAGGGAGGCTCATTATTGCCAGCCGCCTCGACAGAGAGCATTAACAGTACTAACTTTCAAACGGGTTTCTACGCAGACACTTAACATAATCGGAATTGTGTGCGCCAGCGAAAACAAATCACAGCGTAGCTCTTGATTTGTTACACAATTTAGGTCCGATTATGTTATTTTTCGGCCGGAACGCACTGACCTTCGGGCGAGGTACGACCTGCTCTCTGACGTTCATAACCCCTGTGGGGTTTGGGGCACAACAAGCTGGAGTCTTTTGGCTTTTGGAGGAGGAAATTTTGCATAAAGAACGTAGAGATTTTGTCCGTAGGCAAAATCGCGGAGTTCGCAAAATTTGCCGGGGGAAAAAGACGAAAGTCTCCAGACCGCATTATTTATCCCCTGCGGGTCAGGGGATGCTGCACTGACGGTCGGAATCAACGAGAGTAGGTTTGTTATGAGGGCGTGGGCTTTTGTGGGGAGAGAGTCAGGTGTCCGACGATTTTCCCAAAATCGACGATAAGACACCTGATGACCGGGGCCGGAATCATGACAAACCGGTGGTCGATTGAAATGCTCGAGTCTTTCAATGAGCTGGCCGACTACCGACCTTCACTAAGCACTTTGACGCTCGAGGGCGGCGACTTGTATTGGCGACTACTGCACTGAGGTCGCCGCCCATGCACCCGGAGGACTGCCTTAAAGGCAAGTCTCTTTGCATTTTGTAAAAATGACGAGAGTCTTGCGGCAGTCAGTAGTTATAGATAGTCGTCTTCTGACGATCCGCTTGCGGTCGGAAGAGGACGAGTGCCGCTTATATACAATAAATGCCTGGCATTGCCAGGCACATATCTCGCAGGTAAATACGAATTTATCTGTCTTCTTATATAAGTATGGAATTGACATTCAGACCGACCCATGCGATTGACAACAAGGTTACTATCAATTTTTGATATTCTCAATAATAGTCTTACCTTTGCGTTTGACACCCGTGTCAGACTGGTAAAACTTAACGATCATGAATTATAGGATAGGAGTCGATATCGGCTCTACAACAATTAAATGTGTAGTAATTGACCCGCGTCAGAAT
>JAFQAT010000026.1 GCA_017399865.1 Bacteroidales bacterium
AAATGAAACTGCCATAATGTTCAAATTTTTCGTCAATACAAATATACAAAATATCTGCGAATGTACCCACATTGTACCCACATTTTTGCAAAGTGGTGCAATGATTTGCAAAAGGGGTTTTGCAAATTTGGTTGTATATCAGTGATTTAGGAAATATTTGATTTGAATGGGGTTGCAGATTTGGGGTTAAAAGTGGTGCGACTATCTCCACAAAAAAGAGGATGATTGTTAAGTCATCCTCTTTTTCTTTGTCATATATCCTCTTATTCAGGCTGTACCACAGCGACATATCCTCCAGCAGCATTCATGTTTACCTTTATCGGTTTTCCTGCCTTGACAGAAATGGTCTTTTTGACAACGTCTGTCGGGTTCTTTCCGTCTGACCAGTATGTGAGTACATAGTTGCCTTCACCCAGGAAAGATGTGTCTATCGTCACGCTGCGCTTGACGCTGTTGTTCATAATTCCTATGAACCACTTGTCTCCGCTTCGCTTTGCCATTGCAATGTATTCTTCAGGCGCTCCGCCTATGAACTTTATCTCATCCCATTGAGTATCAACTATCTTCAGGAAATCTGAGCCAGCCTGTCCGGCAATATGTTTCGGATGATCACAGACGACTGTAAGCGGACTCTCATATACGACGAACTTTGACAGTTCTGCACATCGCGTGTTTGGAACAAGCGCCGGCTGCTGTGCCTTATGTTCATCTGCTGTTACATTAAGGAATCCTCCAGGGGTGTAATCCATAGGACCGGCAAGCATACGGGTGAATGCCAGCTTGACATTATGGTCAGCTGTTATTCCTGTACCCCATTTGTTATACTCGTTGCCCATGACGCCCTCTCGTGTCACCATGTTCGGCCATGTCCTTTCTATGCCGTCTGGCTTGTATGCTCCGTGGAAGTTTACCATAAGCTGGCATTTAGCAGCTTCTTCTATGATGCGACGGTACCAGTTGACCATATACTGGTCCTGGCGGTCCATGAAATCGATCTTTATACCTGCGACTCCCCATTTCTGATAAAGTCTGAATGCTTCCTTGTAGGCATCATTCCTGTTTACATCGCTGCTGTATAGCCATAGCCATATCCGGACCCCCTTTTCTTTTGCATATCTCAATATCTCAGGCATGTCAAGCTGAGGGGCAGGCTTGGTGATGTCTGCCTTGGCTTCGTTATATGGTCCGTACCATTGCCAGTCTATGAGCATGTAAGGCCATCCTTGAACAGAAGCGAGGTCTATATATTCCTTTATCACATCCATCTCCATCTTGACTTCTCCGCTCCACCAGTGATCCCATGCGCAGAGACCTGGCTTTATCCATTCGGTGTCTTCAATAGCACATGGAGGATTGAGTGTGCGTATGATCTCGCTTTCGATGAACTGCCCCGGATTATCACCGATCAGAACCACCCTCCATGGAGTGGTGATCTCGTCATCAAAGCGCGCCTTTACGTTTTCATATCCCGGAACAGGGGACAGCATGGTCTGCAGACATCCGTCTTCTGCTCCCAGGAAGAAGCCAGGATAGTTGTCTATATGGGCTTCTGTGATCGCAAGCCATTTCTGTGGACCAGCCTCGGCAAGAAGCGGAAGGCCGGCCACTGTTTCCGGCTTTATGCTGCTGACTGCTGTCTTGAAGAATTCCTTTTCCTGTGAGGTTACATGACCTTCATAATCCGCAACCCATGCGTGGGCTCCATCAGGAAGACTGAAGCCGGTCAATTCCCGGGAAATCTCGCGTGTTACAAGACGATGGTCATCGTAGAGATGGTAACGGAATGCTGCACCTCCGTCGAATACCTTTACTTCCAGGTCCATCTTTCTGCGGAGGTTTCCGCTTTCCTGAAGTTTGAACGTGGCCTCATTCCATACTGAATGGACCTTGGCGTGCTTGTTTTTCACGACAGGAGTCCATTCCTCTGTCATGATTCTGACAGACGGTCTCTCTGTCAGAACGAAACCGCCTTTCATAGGCTGTTCTCCTACGAATTCAAAGCCGAGCGGCGATTTTCCTACAATGGTTTCTCCGTCGAAGGAGATGCTGTAGTTAAGATCCGAACCGTTGTCCACCGTCAGTACGATGCGTCCGTCCGGTGATGGAATGTCTGTTGTCTGTGCATTGGCAGAAAAACAGAGAAGCAATGCTGCAAATGTGCAGAAAAAACCAGTTTTCATGTTATCAGTAGTTAGTGTTATCTTACATTCAGTTCCTGAAGGACAAGGCCTGGGTCGAGCAGATATACTCTTACCTTATGTTTTCCTGCATCAAGCGAAGAAATGTCTACAGATCTGGATGAGTAGCCCCTTAGGACGTTCAGACGCCATTCGGCAGAGAAGTCTCCGGTATGGATCGAGAATGTCTCCGGAGCCATGCCGTCGACCGATACTGCATATCTGATGTCACGTCCTTCGTATACATGGAGGTTGGCCAATGTCCTGACTTCCAGTTCTTCAGCATTTTCCGGAACATCGATCACATATTCGATGGCAGGCGAATTTTCAGTCGTGTATGACGGAGTGTCGAACGGAAGGACAGTCACACCGTCGCTGAATCCCAGAACCTTTACAGTCTTTATCTGGCCTTCGTCGGAATCTCTTACCACTTTTCCTTCGCTTGCCGGAATCTTTGCCAGACGGTCTTCATTGAAAGGAGGGTAGACTCCCATGAATATCGCATCTATGTCGGCTTTCTCTTTCAGATCAGTGATCCTGAAATGATTCTCACCTTTCCTGATCTTCAGCGTACCTACCTTGCTCCACATAGGTCCTATGAGCGGTGAATGCCAGATATTGTTTATAGGGGTAGCTGATGCAACGAATGAGCTGCCGTTCAGGGTCACCTTGCAGAATTCGTTGTCCTTGGCTGCCTTTGAGAAGTTTTCAACAGGAGTAATGGCATGGATCCAGAGCGGAATCTCTCCATCTTTATTGCTTTCGATCGTGATGCCGCCGTCAAGAGCTTCCGTCACATTCAGGAATCCTGGTTCCGGTCCGTTCTTGACTTGCTCAAGCAGTTCTTCCGTGCATACCGGGGCATCCATCCCGTCTGAATAATACCAGTGGTATGGCTTCCAGTTGAAGAAATTGTTCCATTTTCCGTTGAGCAGCTCCTTATTATATTTGTCTGTCCATGCGTTCAGAGCGTGGTACATTTCTGTCGCGCGTGCTGCGTCTGCCAAAGCTGTTTCTGCGTCGGCAAAGGTGGCGTGAGCCATGCTGGTACGTGCAAGAAGCTGATACTCATTGATCATCCAGGCTCCGCGGACCGGATATTCAATAAGCTCGAAATATGCAGCCTGTAGATTTTCCGGTATCCTTTCCCTCAATGCTTCTGCCTTCTGTGCAATAGCTTCCCATTTCTTCAGACGCTCTCTGATATCAGCTTCGGAGTATTCGACGAACCATACGTGAGAATCCTTTCCGGCCGCCTGAAGACGGTAGTATTCATTCTGTATTTCAGCAATCTCGCCGGCATATTCCGGACCGAAGGTGCGTGCAGCCCATTCCTTTATGAATCCATGAGCCTTTTCCGGTGCCCATCGGTCCAGATCCCATGCGAGCTCCATCGCAAAAGTGATCTCTTTCTCAGCAGGCTTGATGTCTCCTACATTGAAGATCCAGATCTTTCTTGCCCCATGTGCGTATGCCTTTGAAAGCTCTGTCGAGATGAATGCATGCGACAGAGGGCTAAGCCATATCCAGCTGGCAGGGTCGCCATGATATGAAATATGATAATAGATGCCTGCTCCACCCTTCCTTTTCATCTCTTCAGGGTTGCAGAGGTTGCGGGTATATCCGTGCTTGTCGTCGGACCAAAGAAGGGTCACGTCTTCAGGAACCGCCAGTCCGGAGTGGTATGCATCAAGCACTTCTTCGTATGTGCATAGCACCTGCGGAATTTCCTCGACCGGCTTGTCGACGTTGCGGCGGAGGATGTCCCTCTGGTCGTTTATCGCCTGCTGCATTATGGCGCAACGCTCCTGCGTAGTGCTGGCGCCTTCCATCGGATAGTCATGGATTCCCCTGAGTCCCAACGTGTAGGTGTTTTCATATCTGCCGTTGGTCTTGACGCGGTCTTCCCAGTAGCGGATCATGTTGTCGCGGTTGGTGAGGTAGTTGAAGTCACCCCATGTGCCGGCGTTCTTCCATTCGTCCTCGTTGTTGCGGAGCATCTGCTCGCAATGGGACGTACCCATGACTATGGCGTAGTCGTCGGCCAGACGGGCGTTTTCAGGGTCGGCATTGAATGCCTGCGAACCGTTGTGCATTGCCGGCCAGAGATAGTTTCCGCGCAATCTGAGCAGCAGTTCGAAGACTTTCTCATAGACCTTAGGTCCAACCTTTCCAGACTCCTTGTCAAAGGTCTGCTCGACCCACCTTGCCCAGCCGCCGAAGCGTTCGTCATTGATGAAGATACCTCTGTACTGGACATCTGGTTCGTCCTGCATGAAGCGTCCGGACTGAACGTAGAGTGCCTTTTTAGGCGCAGGAGTAACGTCAGCCCACCAGTACCAAGGTGAAACTCCGGCTGCCTCGCAGAGCGAGGTCAGACCGAATGCCGTTCCGCGTCTGTCGCTTCCTGCAACTACAAGCACAGGATCTTTCCTCCCTTCCATCCGGACCGTCTGGATCAGGAATGATTCCCACTTGCCCTTAAGGTTTTCTAGGTCTATCAGACCTTCCGCGGCAAATGAATCGACCATCTGATTCTGCCCGATGGTTCCGGCAATGAGAACGGGACCTTCAGGAAGACTTTCCGGAGATGCTGAAACCTCCGGCCTCAGGCCTGTAAGGCGCTCCACGTCATCTGCAAGCAGTCCTGCCGAGATGGATACGACACGCGCATCGCAAGTGTCGATACAGATTGTTGCTGCCGCTTCCGCAGATGCGAGAGGAAAGTCATTCCTATGTGCTTTTTCCTCGATTTCAGGGAATGATGTCAGGTCTTTGCAGACTTGTCCGCATCCTATGGCAAGCAGGAGTGCGGCTGATAATGTCATTAACTTCATGGCTGCAGTAATACTTCAAGGGTAAATATACGCAATTAGTCGTGATATTGATGCGTTTAGTCATATCTTTATGCTGGGTAATGCTTGAAAATGACTATATTTGCAAGATATGGACATGGACTTTTTTCATAGGATTCTGAGTGTTGACTCGACTTCAGGCAAGGAGGGTGCGCTGGCCGATATGCTGGCGGCCGGACTGGCCGGGCCGGGACGTAAGGTGGAAACCTTTGAAGTCGGTGACGGGACAAGGAATCTTCTGGTATCATGGGGCACTCCGAAAGTCATATTCTGCTCTCATATGGATACGGTTCCTCCGTATATCCCACCTGTTATGGATGGCGATGTGATACGGGGAAGGGGCTCATGCGATGCCAAGGGACAGATATTCGCAATGTACGAGGCATGCCGGATACTTGAAGCCAGATGCTGCACCGGTTTCGGACTTCTGCTTCTGGCGGGAGAAGAGACAGGCTCATATGGAGCCAAGGCGTTCAATTCCATGATTCTGGAGCCTGTGGAAGATGTATGGGTCATAGTCGGCGAACCTACTGACAACTGCATGGCTTCTGCAGCCAAGGGTACGAAATCATTCGAACTCACTTTTTCCGGCAAGGCCTTCCATTCGGGCTATCCCGAATTCGGTCAGAGTGCGGTTGAGTATTTCAGCGACTTCATGAATGCCCTCCGGAGCATTGTCTTTCCTGAGGATGAAGTCCTTGGAAAGACGACTTGGAATATAGGAAAGCTTGTCAGTGACAATCCTCAGAACATCCTCAGCGACTGCCTTACCTGCAGGGTCTACTTCAGGACGACCTTCGAGTCGGATGAAATGGTCTGCAACATAATGAAGAATATTGCAGGTCCACAGGCCAGGCTGCGTTTCGGAAAGAGGACTGTCCAGGACGGATCTGACATTGTGTCGAAGGATGTTGCTCCTTGGCAGAAGGCCATGAGCGTAAAGGCTTTCGGCGGAGATTCTCCGAGCCGTTTCGATGTTCTTGAAGGTTTTGAATCCAAGCCGGTAGCCTTCGGAAGCGATGCTCCGCAGCTTACCCGCTTCGGGCATAAGATCCTCTGCGGTCCGGGGTCCATCCATGTGGCCCATCGCTCGGATGAACAGATTACCGTACGTGAACTGGAAACCGCTGTTGAAAACTATGTCCGAATGTATATGATGCTAAGTCAAAAGAACAAATAAGCCCGTTTTTGTGCTTTGGAGGTCAAAAAACAGGTCCTAAAGCACAAAAATGCCTGTTTTTGTTCTTTAGAAAATTATAAGCAGGCTACGTGTAAGGATTTATAGACGAACGATAAAGAGATAACATACGGAGACTGGAGCGAAGCGATGGCAAGTCCCTTTCCCGAGGAAAGGGATTTAGGGATAGGGTAACGTCGACCATATCATACGCCAGCACGACCTTCGCAATATGTAAGGATTTATAGACGAACGATAAAGAGATAATATACGAAGTATGATAGTGATGAAGTTCGGCGGAACATCCGTCGCAAATTTCGAGGCCATTACAAGAACGATATTCATAATAGGTGGAAAACTGGACCAGAAGCCGGTAGTAGTGGTGTCAGCTCTCTCGAAGGTGACCGACCTTCTCTACCGCATTTCGGATGCGGCGGCGTCGAAGGACAAGGCTCTTACCAAGGAGCTTCTCGCCGAACTGCGCCAGCGCCATGTGAACCTGGCATGCCAGCTTCTGGAGCAGAATCCTGTCCAGAAGGAGAGTGCGGTAGGCCGCGTGAACGCGATCTGCGACGAGCTCGATGCCCTTGCCAATGCGGTATGTGCTGTCGGAGAACTTTCTGACCGCAACAAGGCAATCATAATATCCAACGGCGAGCTTCTTTCATCTACCATAATATGCTTCGCCATGAACGCGAAGGGCATAAGGACCAACTGGATCGATGCCCGAAAGATGATGGTGACAAACGATGCATACCTCAAGGGAGAGCCTGTCGAGTCCGAGATAGTTTCGAGGGTTCCGGGAATGATTGCCGAGGCATATGAAGGCATGGATGCAGTAATCACTCAGGGATTCATTGCATCTAACATGAAGGGTGAGCAGACCGTCCTTGGCCGCGGAGGTTCGGACTATTCCGCTTCGCTGATAGGCCTTTCTGTCGATGCCGAGAGGATCGAGATATGGACGGATGTGGACGGAGTGCGTACGGCAGACCCTCGCACCGTGCAGAATACCAAGTATCTGGAGAAGATCTCGTTCGAGGAGGCTGCTGAGATGGCCCATTTCGGAGCAAAAGTGCTCCATCCTCTTACCATAGAACCGGCAGTGAAGAAGAATATTCCGATCTATGTGCTCAATTCGATGAACCCGTCCGGCAAGGGTACGGCGATCCTCCGCAACGAACTGATAGAAGACGGCGTCAAGTCGGTTTCCTTCAAGGAGAACATCCGTGTGATCAATATCTTCTCGATGAGGATGATCAATACATCGGGCTTCCTGCGCAGGGTGTTCGAGATATTCAGCGAGAACAGGGTTTCAGTAGACCTCATCAGTACGTCCGAAGCTAATATTTCGGTTACCGTTGATGCCGGCGAGAAGATAGAGAACGTTGTGAAGGAACTTTCTGAATTCGCTGAGGTCATCGTGGACGAGGACAAGTCGCAGGTGTCTGTGATCGGCAAGAACATCGTGCGTCTGAACGGCATGCTCAAGAGGACATTCGCCCCTCTGAAGAGGACGAACGTATACATGATCTCCCAGGGAGCTTCTTTCGTGAACATCAGCTTTGTAGTGGACCGTGAAGAACTTAATGAAGTTGTCCAGGATCTTCATGACCATCTTTTCGACAATCCTGAAGAACTGGAGACCTTCTAGATTGCCGTTCAAGCAGGCAATGACGTCATGCCCGACCTGATCGGGCATCTCTTAACATAAAAGATATGAAACTATATATAAGCGGATACGGAAAAATGGGAAAGATGATCGAGAAGATCATACTTTCCAGAGACCTTGAATACGCAGGATGGACAGAGGCAGTGACCGAGACGGATCCGGCTCTGGCAAAGGAATGCGTATGCATCGACTTCACCACTCCTGATGCGTTCAGGGCAAACTACAGGTTCCTTGCAGAGAACTTCAAGGCTGTGGTTGTAGGAACGACAGGCTGGGCGGACATCAGGGAAGAGGTCGTGGCATATTTCGAAAAATGCGGCACACCGATGATCTGGGCCACAAACTTTTCGGTGGGAGTGAATGTCTTCTTCGCTGTGACTGACTATGTGTCGAAACTCCTTGCGCAGTTCGGAGGATACAGCCCGTACATGGTCGAGATGCATCATTGCCATAAACTTGATGCCCCAAGCGGAACCGCCAGGTCTCTGGCCGACATCGTAGATGCGAACATGGGCGTGAAGACCGACATCCAGTCTGTGCGCTGCGGCGAGATTTCCGGCATCCACACAGTAGGTTACGAAGGCCTTAACGACCGCATAACCATGACCCATGAGGCCTTTTCCCGCGAAGGCTTTGCCGCGGGTGCAGTAGAAGCCGCTCTCCGCACCGAAGGTCTGAAGGGAGTCCATGAATTCAAGTCCCTGTTCTTTGAATAAGAGGACTTGTCATCCTGAGCGAAGCGAAGGATCTTAACAATGAAATTTTATGAGAATGAGCAATATAAATCTTACAGGCTGCGGAACCGCGTTGATAACCCCCTTCAGGAACGGAGAGGTGGATTATGAAGCGTTTGCAGCTCTTACCGACCGTCAGGTGGCGGCAGGGATAGACTTCCTTGTCCCTCTGGGGACGACAGGAGAGACCCCGTGCCTCGATGACGACGAGCGCGTCAAGGTGCTCCAGACCGCGAAGGAACATTCCGGCGGTCTTCCCATCCTTGTCGGCGGTGGTACGAATTCGCTGAAGCATACCATCAGAAGCATGCAGCATCTTGATCCATACGGGGTCGATGCCTTCCTGATAGTCGTTCCATATTACAACAAGCCGACCCAGGAAGGACAGTATCAGTATTTCAAGGCTGTAGCAGAGTCGACCGACAAGCCTATAGTGCTTTATAATGTGCCTGGACGTACAGGAGCGAACATGTCTGCAGAGACAACCCTCCGTCTGGCGGAGATCCCGAATGTCGTAGCAGTGAAGGAGGCATCCGGAAACAGGGGGCAGATTGAGGAAATCCTCCGCAATGCGCCTGAGGGCTTCGGAGTCCTTAGCGGAAATGATGATGACACAGTCTGGATGATGCCGAAGGGCGGAACAGGCGTAATAAGCGTCGCTTCCAATGTAGCTCCTGAAAAGATGGTGAAGTTCATCAGAACCCTTCAGGGAGGCTATACCGAGAAGGCGTACAAGCTCAATGAGGAGCTTACCCCTCTCTTCACGAACTGCTTCGTGGAAAGCAATCCGATTCCCGCGAAGGCAGCCCTCCATGCCATGGGCTTCATAGAGAACGAGTTCCGTCTCCCTCTCGTGCCGGCACAGCAGAGCACATATGACCTTATGGTGAAGACCATAAAGGATCTTGGACTTTTGTAAAACAGATCTTATGACAGACAGAGAAAAATTCTATGATACCATAGCCGCCCTTGAGAGCGGCAAGGTCCGCGTGGCTGAAAAGGTAGACGGCCAGTGGAAGGTTAATTCATGGGTGAAGGAGGTGATACTGAGCGGTTTCCGTCTCGGCCAGCTTACAGATATGACCCAGGGCCAGTTTTCTTTCTTCGATAAGGATACCATTCCAGCGAGGAAGTTCACTGCCGCTGACGGAGTACGCATTGTTCCCGGAGGAAGCAGCGTGCGTGCCGGAGCATATCTAGCTCCTTCAGTGATCATGATGCCACCTGCATATGTGAACATAGGAGCATATGTCGATGAAGGCACGATGATCGATTCCCATGCCCTCGTGGGCTCCTGCGCCCAAGTCGGAAAGCATGTTCATCTTTCTGCCGCCTCGCAGCTCGGCGGCGTCCTCGAACCTGTCGGCGCGCTTCCGGTCATCATCGAGGACAATGTGTTCATCGGCGGAAACTGCGGCATTTATGAAGGTACGATAGTCAAGGAAAATGCAGTCATAGGCACTGGAGTCATCATCAATGCCTCTACCGCGATCTTCGATGCGACGACAGGGGAGTACATCCGAGCCAATGAGAACGGCCAGATGGTGGTGCCGGCTGGCGCTGTCGTCGTAGCAGGAAGCCGCCCTGTCAGCAAGGGACCTGGAGCGGAGCAGGGCATACATCTCTATTGTCCGGTAATCGTGAAGTACCGCGATTCAAAGACTTCCGGTTCGATCACTTTGGAGGACATGCTTCGATAAAGATGGATATATACAAAGATAAGTTTTCAGAAGACGTAGGGTCGTTCTTCCGCTCTCCTGTCAGAGAGATATTCAAGAAGGTCGACCTTAATGCCATTTATTCTTTCGCCGGAGGCTATCCTTCAGCGGAGACCTTCCCTCTTGAGGAAATACGCAGAACCATGTCGGAAGTCATTGACAAGTATGCCGGCAAGGCCTTCCAGTATGGTGCGACCCAGGGGGTGCCGGAGCTTCGCGACGCAGTCGCCAAACGTTACGGCGTGCCTGTGGACAGGGTACAGATCACATCATCTTCCCAGCAGGGAATCGATGTATGCACGAGAGTGCTTGTGAATCCCGGAGATGTGGTCCTGACTTCAAATCCTTCATACCTGGGAGCCCTTCAGTCGTTCTGCTCGTACAGGGCCGACATCAGGGGCGTAGCCCACAATGAAGACCTGGATGTATTCAGACAGGCCTATGAGGCTGAGCTCAGACAGGTGAAGGTCGAAGGAAAGAAGGTAAAGTTCCTTTATATGATTCCGGACTTCCAGAATCCTTCAGGAGAGTCCCTGACTCTTGAAGAAAGGCAGATGCTTGTCTCATTGGCACAGAAGCACGATTTCCTTATTGTTGAGGACAGTCCGTACAGGGAGCTTCGTTACGAAGGGGAACATATTCCTACGATGTATTCCCTCGATCCGGACCGCGTCATCCATCTGGGTTCGTTTTCAAAGATATTCGCTCCGGGATTCCGTCTTGGCTGGGCCATTGCCCATCCTGAAATCCTGGACAAGATATATGTGTGCAAGCAGTCCCTGGACCTCTGCCCTCCGATCTTCGACCAGTATGTCGCTGCCGAGTTCCTCTCAAGCGGCCGTCTCGACGAGAACCTTGCCAAGACCATCGCCCTTTACAAGGGAAAGCGTGACCTTCTTCTGTCGCTGCTTGAGGAGCATATGCCGGAAGGTGTACGCTGGACCCGTCCGGAAGGCGGACTCTTCCTTTTCCTGACCATGCCTCATGGATTCGATGCCGTCAAGTTTTACGATAAGGCCCTGGATGCAGGAGTGGCCTATGTGGCAGGAGAGTTCTTCCACCCGGACCGCAGCGGAAAGAACACGATGCGTCTGAACTTCTCCTTCATGGCCCCCGAGCGCATGACCGAGGGTATCCGATTGCTCGCTCGCCTGCTGACAGCACAATCTTGATTATCAGCGATTTACCAATTCCGCGTGCTCCCCTTTGGCGGCACGCACTTCGAGGAAGTGATTGATTGACAGTGAAATACGGATTACGATGAAATTCTATAAATACCAAGGTGCGGGAAACGATTTCCTGATCGCAGACAACCGCGACGGTTCAATAGTGCTTTCTACAGAGCAGATAGCCGCTTTATGCGACCGCCGTTACGGGGTCGGAGCGGACGGGCTTATGCTTCTGGAAAGCCCGGACCACAGCTCTGACGGTTTCAGGATGACATATTTCAACTCCGACGGTTCAGGCGGCATGATGTGCGGGAACGGTGGCCGCTGCATAGTTGCCTTCGCCGCGGATATGGGCATAACGGACTTCCGGTTCCATGCGGCTGACGGTTGCCATCAGGCGGACATACTTTCCGACGACGGACGCACGAAGACGGTGAGCCTTCAGATGAAAGATGTCGCTTCATGTCAGCATCATGATTCCCTTACGGGACCATCCGTGCCTTCGGACGGATATTTCCTCGATACAGGCACGCGCCACTATGTCCGCATAGTCAAAGACCTGGATGCATATGACGTCGTCGGAGAAGGACGGGACATCAGATATAATGCGGCTGAACTTCAGCCGGTCGGAGCGAATGTTAATTTCATCGAACCTTCGGAAGACGGTACCCTTAAGGTTCGGACATATGAGAAAGGTGTTGAGGATGAGACGTTTGCATGCGGTACGGGCATCGTAGCATCATGCATTGCGGCATATGAGGCAGGCATAAGGCCTTATACAAGCGGCGGGTCGCATGTGGTGTATGAAGTGAAAGCAAAGCGCGACCGTCTCAAAGTCACATTCCGTCCACTTGACATGTCCGGCAGAGTGGCGGAGGATGTATGGTTGACAGGCCCCGCAACCTTTGTCGCACAAATCATTTGCGAGATTTGATTTATTATTGCTATATTTGTAGATATAGTGGTGTAATGTTTTAAAAATTTATGAAATGAAAAAGTTTTTATTCTTGCTCATAACTGCGGCTCTTGCCGCTTCATGCTTTGATGACGGTTCAGGAATGCGCCAGTCATATACGGCGACTGCGGATTTCAACTATGCCGAGATCGCCTATTTCCCTGACAGTACATTCTTCAATACGCAGACTCCTGACGGATTTGCATATGATGCATTGAACTTCTACCATCAGCTCAGTCCGGACAAGGTGTGGTTTGACGGCGGATTCATCCTCTCATGTCTCCAGATGCCTGTTTCGGGGAAGACCGAAGGTCTGAACAATAATAATTACAGATGCTATCTCCAGCCTCTCAAGACTCAGTTCCCAAACAATTATACCGTATTCTATCAGAACCCTGAACCTGGGTTCATGCCTGAACATGCGATCAAGTTCCCGTTCACCGAGAACGGAACATGCACAATGCAGGGATGCTTCGTCACTAATACAGTCGAGGTTGCAGAATATGTGAAGAAGAACTTTGAACTCGGAGACAGGCTTACCATCAAGGCAACGGGCTATCTGAACGGTACCAAGACAGGAGAAGCTTCAATCAATCTTGCGGACTTCTCAGCACAGAAGGATTCTATCGTATCCCTCTGGACTCCTTTCGAACTCACAAAGCTCGGCTCCATCGAGTATGTGGATTTCGAGATCATTTCCTCTAAGCCGGACACCCCTCCATACTTCTGTATGGACAATATGATCTTCAAGGTTGACGTATCATATTAACCAATAAACATATTTAACTATGAAATCGAATCAGGAATACAAGAATGCAGCGTTGGCTGCTCTTAAGGGTAAGTGGGCCCCTGCAGTCCTCTGCGCTGTTGTCTATATGGTGATCACGCTTTGCGTGTCATATGCCACTGCACTTTTCGACCCTGCTACGACCGCTACGGGAGTCGTCATGACTGCAAGCCTTGTGACAATGCTCATATCATTGCTCGTGGTATCTCCTCTTGGAGTAGGCTACTACAATGCGCACAAGGACCTCCTTCTTACAGGGGATGACAAGCTTATTGCGAACAGCTTCAAGACAGGTTTCGCAAACTGGGGACATAATGTGTGGGGAATGCTCCTGATGGGAATCTTCGTATTCCTCTGGACCCTGCTTCTCATAATCCCCGGTATCATCAAGGGATTTGCCTATTCCCTTGTACCTTATATCCTTGTAGACAAGCCTGAACTTTCTGCCAATGAAGCCATCAACCTGAGCATGAAGATGATGAAGGGACATAAGTTCGACTTCTTCTGGCTCTGCCTCAGCTTCATCGGCTGGATTCTGCTTGCAATCCTTACTCTTGGAATCGGACTGTTCTGGCTCCTGCCTTACATGTATACTGCTTATGCTGCCTTCTACCAGGATGTGAAGGCTGAATATGAAGCAAAGACAAATACCGTTAACAACTAATACTTATTGACTATGATTGGATTTATCATTTGGATCGTCGGACTCGTTTGCTGTATCTGGTGCATCAAGGATGTATGGAACAAGCCGAAGCTTGACAAGGTGATCAAGATCGTTCTTACTGTAGCTCTTCTTGTCTGCAGCTGGGTTGGTCTTGCTGTTTACTATTTCATCCTTAAGGACAGACTCTAAAGAAGTCCTGCAGGGATCTGCATTATGATTTCGAGATTTTCCGGATCTACGGAAAGGATGAGATCTTCATGGAGCGGTATCATTACTGCTCCATTTTTTGTATCCACTTCTATGCATGGATTGTTCGGAATGTCGATGAAATCTATGATCTCTCCGACTTCGTAGAGATTGCCGGTCGTAGCCGGCAATGACGCCTTTCCGGCGTCCCCGACAGCCTCTCCGTCATTCCCGACCTGATCGGGAATCTCCGGCGCCAGCAGCAGCCATCCGATAAGCGCTGCGTAGCCGTCCTCTTCAAGAGTCATTTCAGGAAGAGACTCTTCCTCTACATATACCGCCTTTCCGGCCAGTTCCTCCGCATCTTCCATGCTGCGGATGTCCGTCAGGCGGACGAGGGCCTTCGAATTGCCCCTCTTTGAGAATGATTCTATAAAAAAAGGAACCGGCAGTCCATCGAATACGATGAACACCGGTTCGTTCAAGCTGATATCTTCAGGAGCGATTTCACGGAAACCCATGACGAGTTCCCCATCGGTACCGTTAGATTTCAATACCTGGGCAATCTGCTGCAAGTTGTCCAAACCTGCCATGGCAGAATTACTCAGCTGGAGTTTCCTCAGCCTCTGCAGCCTGTGCAGCAGCCTCAGCGGCAGCAGCTTCAGCAGCAGCGCGTGCAGCCTCTTCAGCCTCGGCCTTTCTCTTTGCGATAGCCTCAGCTCTCTCCTGATTTACCTTAGCTTCAGCCTCTACTGCAGCCTTGTAAGCGGCAGCAGCTTCCTTGCTAAGTCCCTCTTTCTTTGCGCTTACCTTAGCAGCCTTCTCAACCTTCCATGCAGCAAGCTTTGCGTCAGCCTGCTCCTGTGTAAGAGCACCCTTCTTTACACCACCCTGGAGGTGCTTTGCAAGAAGAACACCCTCATAAGAGAGGATACGCTTTGCGGTTGGAGTAGGCTGTGCACCTACGTTAAGCCATGCAAGAGCTCTCTCGTTGTTGAGGACGATAGTTGCAGGGTTTGTGTTAGGGTTGTAAGAGCCGATCTGCTCAATGAAACGACCATCGCGAGGTGCGCGTGAATCAGCCACTACAATGTGGAAGAATGCGAAATTCTTCTTTCCGTGGCGCTGAAGACGAATTTTAACAGCCATTGTGAATCTGTTTTAAATGTTAATAAAGTTACCAATGTTTTCCTACCCGAGGAAAAGCGCGCAAAATTATGCATTTTTCCCGAGAAATCCAACCGATCGCGGAAAAAACTGAAAATCAGCCCTAAACGACATCCTTTATGTCGGATTCTGAAGGGCTATGTGATTTTTTTTGAAAAAAGTTGTAAAAAGATTTGGAGGTTAAGAAATTTGTCGTACCTTTGCAATCCCAAACTCAAGCGGTGGTGGTGAAATGGTAGACACGCTACTTTGAGGGGGTAGTGGGAGTAATCCTGTGCGAGTTCGAGTCTCGCCCACCGCACCCCAGAAGTCC
>JAFQAT010000027.1 GCA_017399865.1 Bacteroidales bacterium
CGTCGCTGACGCTCCTCGGCTCCACCTTCTCTCCGACTCTGGACCGCATAGCCTTCGAGACCAACCATGCCAGCAACAACGTCTTTGCGGAAACCCTGCTCCGCATTCTCGGAAAGGAACTCAGGGGGAGTGCCAGCTACGATTCATGCTATGTAGCGTTGAACGATGTGCTGAAAGAACTTGCAGTAGACACATCACGCGGCCTTCAGGTCCAGGACGGAAGCGGTCTCTCGCGCCAGAACTATGTCTCAGCTGACTTCTTCTGCCGCTTTCTCGATGCAATGATGGATTCTCCGTCATACGAAAGTTTCCTGAATTCCCTGCCGTCACCCGGTGGCAACGGAACCCTCAGCTACAACATGAAGGGCCAGCCGACGGCAATGAGGTCCCGTATAAAGGTCAAGAGCGGCTCGATGAACGGCGTCCGCTGCTACAGTGGCTACATCCTACCTGCAGACTATGCTTCCGGTAACGCTGCCCGTGAAGACATTCTCTCCAGGACAATAGTCTTTTCCATCATGACCAATAACTGCACATCACCGACCTGGAAGGTACGCCCGCTGCTGGACAAGATAATGGTGACTCTTGCTTCGGGAAACTAGATTAGCACAGTTGTTGCGTTGTGCCGAAGAGGTTAGTTATTAAACAGTGTTATGAAACGTCTGATTTCTTTGGCATTGGCGGCATTGTCGCTCCCGATGCTCTCTGCTGCACAGGATGTGCAGTATGACAATTCTCCTGTATCTCAATTCGATCTTTCAAAGTATCTCGGCACATGGTATGAGATAGCCCGTTTTGACCATAGCTTCGAACGCGGGATGGATAACGTCATTGCGGAATATCTTCTGCGTGAAGACGGAAAGATCGATGTGGTCAATTCCGGATGGAAGAACGGGAAGTTCAAAGTGGCTGACGGAAAGGCAAAACAGCCGGATCCGTTGGCGGACCCGGCCCATCTTGAAGTATCTTTCTTTCTGTTCTTCTACAGCGACTACAATGTGATGATGATAGATGACGACTACCAGATCGCCTTGGTCGGAAGCAAGAGTCCGAAGTATCTCTGGATACTGTCCAGGACTCCTTATGTCACAGATTCTGTGATGGATCTTGTGCTTGAGGAGGCTTCCAGCAGAGGTTACGACATCAACGACCTCATCTGGGTCGACCAGTCGGCCAATGCGGCAGGTATCTAGAGACGCATGATGCCGTTTCTGCGGTCCAGCTGGTCGAGGGCGAAGGCGTATGCTCCGATTGCTATCGCCTTGCCGGCACCGAGCTTCGATACAGTGACTCCGATCCTCTTCTGAGGGTCGAAGTCCACTTCGATCTCGCTGCCGTGGATCTTGATCTTCTGTTGCTCTCCCTTCATGAATCCGTCAAGTTCCTCCTCGTTGTCGAGGTCATAGACCTTCATAGGTATCCTTCCGAGCTGCTGGCCGTCCAAGGTGCTGATCTTCGATCTCATGACTTCCAGGATGGCCGGCTTCAGGTATTTTGCCGCTCCGGTCATTCCTCCTCCGAGGACTACGAGTCCGTCTGTAAGGTTGACTGCCGGTATGATGGCTTCTCCGGTGAGCTCGCCCATTTCGGCGAATGCCTGTACGGCCGCTTCGCGTGAGCCTTCCAGGCGTCCTTCCGCTATATCGAAGATGTCCTTCGGCTCAAGGTCGCGTCCGTCTCCCGAGAGTTCCTTGTATACCCTCTTTACGGCTCTGATGGAAACTCCTTCCTCTATGATTATGTCAGGACGCTTGCTGTGCGGGAAATAACAGGTCTCCACGCACGAGTTGTCGCCTCTGTTCATCATTCCGTTCACTATCATTCCGACTCCGAAACCGTCTCCGAACACGTATCCGAGGAGATTGCGGTATCTCTTGCTGCTTCCTGAGAGTTCGAGACGCTCATTGATCTCAGGCAAGACTCCTCCCAACGCTTCTCCATAGGCAAACAGGTCTCCGTCGTTGTTTATATATACAGGGATTCCGAACTTCTTTCTGAGATACGGACCCAGCGCCACGCCATTTCTGAAAGATGGGAAATTCAGAAGATAGCCGTAGATTATTCCGTTAGGATAGTCTGCAGGTCCGGGGAAAGCGAAGCTGATGGCGGCTGGCTGTCTGTCGAGCTGGTCTCTCACCATTCTGAAGCCCTTGACCATGGTCTGGAGGCAAAGTTCAAGGTCGTGCGAGTTCGCATCCAATGTTATCGGCTCTACGATGAATTCTCCGCCCTGCATGGCTCCGAATACCATAACGGCGCTGTTTGCGTCAAGTGTCATGACGATTCTTGAGTCGGTTCTGAAGTTGGCCATTGTCTGTTTTTTGTGTTTATATGTGGTCAAATGCAAATATAATCATTAAATTTACACAAAAATAGAAGCATATGACAATTTTATCCAATGACACTCTCCGCGTCGAGGTCAGCGCTCATGGCGCAGAACTTCAGAGCATCAGAAAAGGCGATGTTGAATATTTGTGGCAGGGAGACAGCAGATATTGGGGAAGGCGGTCTCCAGTGCTTTTCCCTATTGTGGGCAGCGTATGGGAGGCGAGATACAGGGTCGATGGAACCGAGTATCAGCTCGGCCAGCACGGCTTTGCCCGTGATATGGATTTCACACTTGTGAGCGCTTCGGAAACAGAAGTCCGTTACAGGCTGGAGTCTTCTGAGGAGACTCTTGCGAAGTATCCGTATCCCTTTGTTCTCGAGATAGCATACCGTCTTCATGGAGGATGCGTGGATGTGATATGGGAAGTCTCCAATCCTTCGGATAAGGAGATGTTTTTCCAGATAGGAGCCCATCCTGCTTTCTTCTATCCTGATTATGATCCGGAAGCTCCGGGCAGGGGATTCTTCACATTCGACCGTTCGGAGGGCATAGAGTGCATCAGAATCAAGGAGAAGGGATGTGTGGATGCGCAGACAAAATGGCCGCTGGAGATGCCTGAAGGCCGTCTCAAACTGGAAAAGGATACATTCGATGCGATAGATACGATCATGATCCAGGACAGTCAGATCAGCAAGGTGAATATGTTCCGGGAGGACGGAACCCCTTGGCTCTCGCTTTCGTTTGATGCTCCTGTGGTCGGCATCTGGTCGCCTCCTGGAAAGGTCGCTCCTTTCATCTGCATCGAACCTTGGTACGGACGTTGCGACCGTGTGGGGTATGAGGGCGAATACAAGGATAAGGACTGGACCAACCGCCTTATGCCAGGCGAAAGGTTCAGGAGTGTATATACTATAGAGATTGCATAATCACTACAAATAGTGATTGAACTGAAAGAGATTAATCCTTACCTTTGCTGCCCGGCAAATGATATATGAAACTATCGGAACTGAAGACAGGTGAGCGTGGCGTGATCGTTAAGGTGAACGGTCACGGGGGATTCCGCAAGAGGATAATCGAGATGGGTTTCGTGAGAGGCAACAAGGTCAATGTGATCCTGAATGCTCCCTTGCGTGACCCCATCGAGTATGAAATCATAGGATACAAGATCTCTCTTCGCCGAGAGGAAGCTTCGAAGATAGAAGTGATCAGCGAGACGGAGGCGAAGGAGATGCTGTCGGACCGCGAGTCGCTTCCGGCCCTCGAATCGGAGGAGGCGTGGATCGAGCGCGGGATGACCACATTGGCGGAGGAACGCCGAAAGGTGATCAGGGTTGCTCTGGTCGGAAATCCCAACTGCGGAAAGACATCCCTTTTCAATATTGCTTCGGGCAGCCATGAACACGTCGGCAATTACAGCGGAGTGACCGTGGATGCCAAGGAGGGTACTTTCGAGCATGGGGGATATACCTTCAAGATCGTAGACCTGCCGGGCACATACTCGCTTTCTGCCTATAGTCCGGAAGAACTTTATGTCCGTAAGAACCTTATCGAGGATGTTCCTGACGTTGTGATCAATGTTGTAGACGCGTCGAACCTCCAGCGAAATCTTTATCTGACCACCCAGCTTATAGACATGAACCTCAGGGTTGTGATGGCCCTGAACATGTATGACGAGCTGCAGGCCAAGGGCGACAAGCTTGACATCAAGCAGCTGGGATGGCTTCTGGGCATGCCTGTCGTGCCGACCGTCAGCCGTACGGGCGAAGGAATAGATGCCTTGTTCGATACGGTGATTCAGATATATGAGAAGGCGGATCCGAGCCTTGCGCGCCATATCCATATCAATCATGGAGCGGAGCTGGAACTCAGCATAAACCGCGTTAAGGACCTGATCTCCAAGACTGAAGACATACGATCGAAGTATTCTACACGATATCTTGCCATCAAGTATCTTGAAAACGACATGGAGATAGAAGGCGTGGTCGAAGCGCTTCCGGACCGTGACGAGATCATTTCCGCCCGTTTCGAGGAGAATGCGAGGATAAGGGGGCTGCTCGGCTCCGGCCTTGAGTCGTCGATGGTAGATGCGAAGTATGCGTTCGTCCAAGGTGCCCTGGCAGAGACATATGTCCCTTCCTCAAGGAAGAGGAAATGGCACACTTTGACGGACCGCATAGATGCCGTGGTCACCAACAGATGGATGGCCTTCCCGATATTCTTCTTCCTGCTATATATCGTATTCAATACTACGTTCGTGGCCGGAGAGTATCCTATGAGGTGGATAGAATGGCTGGTTGAGACCTTCGGAGCCTTCGTCTCATCGATGATGGCGGACGGGTGGCTGAAGGATCTGGTCATCGACGGAATCATCGGCGGAGTCGGCAGCGTGCTTGTCTTTCTGCCGAATATTCTCCTTCTGTATCTGTTCATCTCCCTTCTCGAGGACTCCGGATACATGGCTCGCGCCGCGTTCATAATGGACCGTCTGATGCATAAGATCGGCCTTCACGGAAAGTCATTCATCCCGATGGTCATGGGATTCGGCTGTAATGTGCCTGCAGTCATGGCGACCAGAACGATCGAAAGCCGCAAGAGCCGCCTGATCACAATGCTCATCATTCCGCTTATGTCGTGTGCGGGACGTCTGCCGGTATATGTGCTCATAGCAGGAGCCTTCTTCCCCCGCCATGCCGGTCTTGTGTTGCTTGGACTATATGCATTGGGTATAATCCTGGCCGTGATTGCGGCGAAGGTGATGAGCACTTTCTTCAAGGATGACGACCTTCCTTTCGTGATGGAACTACCTCCTTACCGTGTACCTACGGCGAAGTCCATCTTCAGACATACTTGGGAAAAGGGACGCCAGTATCTCCAGAAGATGAGCGGCATCATACTCGTATGTTCTATGGTGATCTGGTTCCTCGGATATTTCCCTAACCACGATGCTTACGGCAGCGTCCAGGAACAGCAGGAACACTCATTCATCGGATATGTCGGCAAGGCAATGGAGCCGGTTCTCGAACCTCTGGGATTCGACTGGAGGATGGGAGTTGGCATCGTTGCGGGTGTAGGCGCCAAGGAACTGGTGGTCAGCACTCTAGGTGTGATGTATGCCGATGAGGAGCCTGTCGGCACCGGTCCTGCTCTTGCCGGTCCTGCTGGTCCTGCGCTTGACGGGTCTGACGGTCTGGAGGCTTCTGCCGGGTCTGCTATTCCGGAGGCTTCTGTCGGGTCTGACGGTTCTGGCGCTTCTGCCGGGTCTGCTCTTACCGGGTCTGCCGTTGTTGACGGAGACGAGGTTCCGTCTTCCGGAGCCGACACGCGTCTGCAGAAGGCTTTGGTGCGCTCGGTAACTCCTGCAGGAGCACTTGCCTATATGGTCTTCATCCTCCTTTACTTCCCGTGCATAGCCACCTTCGTCGCCATCAAGAATGAAAGCGGAGGCTGGAAATTGGCCATAGTGACGGCAGTCTACACAATCCTCCTCGCCTGGGTAGCCGCCTTCATCACCTTCCGCCTCGCCTCCCTCTTCCTGTAGCTCCCGTCTAGCACGGTTGTTCGGGTAAGTCCTTGATTACTAAATCTTTCTGTCTTGTTGTGTGCCAGACCCCATCTTTAAAACATTGGTTTGTTACGCAGGTGTTTGTAAAGAATTGATTTGTAGTGGCTTATGGGGTATGGTGTGCTAAACTAATTCTTTGACATACTTGGGATCAAGATGAATGATACGGGCAATCTGCTTCGGTGAACACAGATATTCCTTGCGCAGCTCTTTAGCAAGTCGTATGCGCATCTGTGCATCCAGCCTGCGTAGATTGGTTGTGCGGAACATCCTCAAGCATAGAGTCACAGCCTTCTCCCGGAGCTCCATGTCAGGAAGTGCCACTTTATCGTTTATTCCGAGGCTCCGGTTGATTTCTTCCTCTTTGCTCTGCCCCATGAAGAATGTGAAGCTCTTTGGTGTGCGGAAAAGTTTTTCCACCATCTTGTAGTCTACGTAGTTACCTGGCCATATATATCCCTGTGGTGTAATTTTCCAGTCAGCTGGGATAGTGGCCTGGGTCTGAAACAGACGTCTTTGCTCCCTTAAGGTCAGATCAGAAACCTGTTTCCAACCAAAAGTAATCTCAGACATCTTTTCAGGCAGTCTGAAATATAGTCCTCCTGATGACCATTGATAATCTTCCGGGCACCAGCAATATCCGGCAGCAATGCTGTTACGTAATGCATACGCTATCGAGTTGAGGATATAGCGCTCCTTTACATGAATAGCGGTTTGAGTGCCATATCGCATATTTATGTATGAATCTGTCTCTGAATCGCTTGCATTCATCTAATGTCCCATAGAGAATAAAGTGGACATGATTGTCCATCAGACAGAATGCCAGTATTCTGACATTGCATTTAAGCATGCACAAGGCAACGAGGTTCATGCCAGCTATAAAAGCTTGCTTGTCTTCAAATAGATAGTCTGAACGGAAACCGTCAGAAAACAGATGGTAGAATCCGGGCTTTTCCATATATCGTATCGTTATTATCTCTCTCCTCATTCTCCCTCCTTTCCTGATATACAACAGAGCCAGGAAATGACTGCCACAAAGATTGACATAATAGTTGAGAATAACAATATTTTGCAGAGTTTAGCACAGTGCATTTTTTAATTAGTTGATTTATAATATGTTATAAATAACTGTGTGCTAATCTCATGCTTTAAAGAAAGGGTTTGGCACACAAGGTTTTGTAAAAGATTGAATATCAGTTAATTGTGTTGAACTGTGTGCTAGACTGACTGACAAGGCTGAAGTGTGTGGCGGGAGATTTGCAAAAGCTGTCCGGAAAACGAACAGACATGAAGACACTTATCGTATTCAATCATCCCTATGAGGGAAGTTACTGCCGGGCAATACTTCAGGCGGTGGAAACAGGACTTCAGGAAGCAGGAAATCCATACAAGGTCATAAATCTGGACAAGGACGGGTTTGATCCGGTCATGAGGGCTAAGGATCTCAAGGCCTTTGCCATGGCGGGAAAGGCCATGGCAAACGCCTTGGATGAGGTGGACCCGCTTGTGATGAAGTATAAGGACGATCTTGAGTGGGCGGATCGACTGGTCATGATCTTCCCGATCTGGTGGATGACTTCGCCGGCCATGACTAAAGGTTTCATTGACAAGGTTATATTCCCGGCAGTCGCATACAATATGGTGAAGGGACGCCTTGTCTCGCGTCTCCCGATAAGAAAGGTGACAGTAATCACGACCATGAACACCCCTGCCGACATCTACAGAGACATGTTTGACAACAGTATAGAAGGCTCTCTTGTCAAAGGAACCTTCAGGCAGATCGGCATAGAAGACATTGAATGGATCAGCCTTAACGGTGTCAAGCAGGCCGCTCCTGAACAGCGTGCGGCCTGGCTGGAGGAAGTACGGCAGAAGTTTGCCTTATGATTATTTCCTTGGAAGGCGAAGGAAGATGGCGATCAAGGCGAATGTTCCCATTACGAAAGGATAGTAGAGGTATCCGATTATTGAGATCGATGATGCCCCGGACAGTCCGGCAGCCATCAGAAGCTGGGCTCCGTATGGGATTATTCCCTGGATCAGACACGAGAAAGTGTCGAGGATACTTGCGCTTTTGCGTGGGTCAAGTCCATATTTCTTCGTGATATCCTTTGCGATGCCGCCGGTTGTGATGATTGCTATCGTATTGTTTGCTGTGCAGAGGTTGGCAAGGGATACCAGGCCGGCGATGCTGAGCTCCGCACCGCGCTTTCCGCTTATCTTACGGGTCATGCCGCTGACGATGAAGTCCAGTCCACCGTTGGCACGGATCAGTTCAAGCATGCCTCCGGCAAGCATTGTCACGATGATCAGATCTCCCATTCCGCTGATTCCGTCCCCTACAGATGTCAGGAAAGATGTCCAGCCAAGGCTTCCGTTGAGGAAGCCGATGATGGCGTTAACGAACAGTCCTATCGTCAGCACTGCAGCTACATTGATGCCTGAAACAGCGAGCACGATGACAAGAATATAAGGAACCAGCAGGATCCAGTCTATAGGGCCGGCTTCAGGCGTTACATATACGGATGATCCCAGTATTATATAAAGTATTGCAACGATTATTGCTGCCGGACCGGTGATCCTGATATTTGCCTTGAACTTGTCCGACATAGAGCATCCCTGGGTCCTGGTCGCTGCGATGGTCGTGTCTGATATGAACGAAAGATTGTCCCCGAAGAATGCTCCTCCGACTATGATGGCAGTGATGAAGGGTGTGCTTGAGAGGACCCCTGATGCTCCCGTGAGAGCCAGTTCTTCAGCGATTCCCGCTGCAACAGGCACGAGAGCGACTATAGTTCCGACGCTTGTTCCTATGGACATGGAGATGAAGCATGCGGCAAGGAAAAGACCTGCATAAAGCAGTCTGCCCGGAAGTATCCTTAACGCCAGATTTACCGTGGCATCGATTGCTCCGATCTCCTTCGCTGTTGCCGCGAACGCTCCTGCAAGCACGAATATCCATATCATCAGGAGCACGTTCTTGTTGCCGGCCCCTTCCGAGAATATGGCGATCCTCTGCTCCAGAGTCTTTCCGCGGCAAATGATGACGGCATAGATCGATGCGATCAGGAATGCCGCAGAGATAGGGATGGCATAAAAGTCCCCGACCACTATGGATGAGACAAGGTATACGCAGAGGAATACGAGCAGCGGGCTCAATGCAAGCCAGCCGTTCATCGGTCTGGCTTCATATGCAGCCCATTTCTTCTTGACCCCTTTCAGGAGGTCGTTGATGTATCTGTTTGGAATAATGCCCATGGGAAATTGTTTTGCGGGTGCAAAGATACATAAAATTGGATTATCTTTGCGGAGATATCTCGACTTCGATCGATATGACAAATAGAGGCTTGATATGATAGAGAGAGGGCAGATAAAGGCAGATAAGAACAAGCGTACGGGGCTTCAGGCGCCGATGGGGGAGACTACGGTCCTCCTCCACACCTGCTGTGCACCATGCTCAAGCGCCATAATCGAGGCGATGATGCAGAACGGGATAACTCCTGTCATATATTACTGCAATCCCAACATCTATCCTCGGGAAGAATACGAGATCCGCAAGAACGAATGTACAAGGTACGCCCAGGCTTTAGGCTTGGAAATCATAGATGCGGACTATGACCATGAGAACTGGCTTGATGCTGTCAAAGGTCTTGAAGGAGAGCCGGAAAGGGGAGGACGCTGTCTGAAATGCTTCAAGCTCCGCCTGCTCCGTACGGCACAGTATGCCCGTGAGAGTGGCATAAAGGTGATTACCACAACCCTGGCTTCATCCCGCTGGAAGTCCCTTGACCAGATAAACGAAGCCGGATTATGGGCCTGTCAGACGGTGTCGTCCGGAAAATCCCGTGCTTTTCCGGATAAGGGAACGGAATCAGGCAGTTTGTCCGGGAATGTACAGGATATCCCGGATAAAGAACAGGAATCAGTCTGTCTGTCCGGGAAACGCCAGGAAAATACGGATGCGGATATGATTCAGTCTGAAGTCATCTGGTGGGACCATAACTGGCGTAAAGGCGGTCTTCAGGAGCGCCGCCTCCAGATAATCAAGGAATACGATTTCTACAACCAGCTCTATTGCGGCTGCGAATTCAGCATGAGAAAGGAGGACTAAAGACCTCCTTCACATGATTTCACTACGACCTCGCAACCTTCCTTTACCTCTGCAGGAATCTCGCACCTGGTATACCGGGTGCTTTCGGCAGCGTCGTTTTTGGACGTCAGGGTAAGATTCTTGTCTTTTATCTCGACATCATATGCTGCTGCCCATTCTTCACCGTCGTTATATTTTCCGGTAAGAAGGCCGTTCTCAAGATTCCATGTTCCGCGGTAGAGACGGTATGCACCGGAGCCGATCTTCTGGTACATCTCGAACGTCTTGTCTTCTCTGAAACCAAGATATACGTCTCCGCTTACAGACAGTGATGTGCTGTGCCATTCTCCGCACAGCTGTTCCTCAAGCGATATCTTGCTGTCCTTGTCCTTTCCGCAACCTGCCAGTATCAGCAGTGCTGAAAATATGTATAGTAACTTTTTCATGTTCAATGCGTTTTTGAATTTCCGGGCTGGCCGGAAATAATGTTTAGAGCCATCCTCCGTTGCTGGTTGCGAAAGGTCTTGATGCTATAGAAAGTTCACGGACATATGACATTTCGCCGATTCCGTCTTCCTTTGAAGCGTCTTTTCCGACCGCTCCCTTGAGGACGATCTTTCCGGAGCCGATCTTCGAGCACTCGATCTCAAGCTTACCGTTCCTGATGACAGGGTCCGACGCAAGTCCGAGAGCTGTCTTTGTGGCTGAATCGACACTGACGGTATAATTGTCATAAGGATTGCAGTAGCGGCTGATGTCTATGCTCATCTTCTTTCCTGCCTGGGTCAGGATGGTAGGCGTACCTTCGATGGCCATGAGGAACTTCCATGCATCCACAGCTCCTGTTCCCATCTTTCCCTTGTATTTTCCGAGGTCGAGCTTGGTCCATGAGTAGCTGCTGAGGTCATAATAGTCCTTTGTTCCTGTAAGGCTCGCGTCCATCTCGTTGACCGAGGTAAGGAGCAGGGACTGGAACTCATCCCTTGTCAGCTTCTTGCCTATCTTCTTTGCATAGGAGATTCCAAGAGCGGCGACTCCGGATACATGAGGACATGCCATCGATGTTCCCTGCATGTAGACATAATTCTGGTTGCCTTCGATGCCCGGTGATCCCTGGGCGGCATTCGAGACACCTGTTGAAAGGATCATCATGCCGTAGTTCTTATCGTCGAAATATTCTCCTCCAGGTGCAGCTACCTTGCATCCGGGACCATAATTGGTATATCCTCCAGGAAGGTAGTCGGCTCCGAAAGCAGTCACTGAAATCACATAAGGAAGGGCTCCCGGATAGCTTGAGTAAGGCTGTCGGTGGTTTCCTGCCGCGAAGACGGCGATGTTTCCTTCCAGAGACTGGTGGTTGCTGTTAGCCGGGTCAAGGAAATACTTCAAGGCAGCATTTTCAAGAGGCGATCCGTCGATCTTCACATCCTTTCCGTCGATCTTGAACTCGCCTCCGTTTATGTACATGTCGTCGCTTGTGATGGCATAAGAGTTTCCGTATGAGCATTGAGCTATGCAGGCTCCGTTGTCAGCGGCGTATATGAATGCAGCGGCATTCTGGGCGTCGGAAGCGCTTCTGCTGCCTTCGAATATCTGGCATGACATGAGTCTGACGCCGTCCCCCTTGCCTGTGCCGCCGGCAATCGAGCTCACTCCTGTGCCGTTGCCGTTTTCAGCTCCGATGATTCCGGCCACATGGGTTCCGTGGCCGCTTCCCTTGGTCCAGTTCAGAAGGCTGCCCTTGACTGCTTCAACGTCCTTTCCTTCAAGAACTCCGTTGACGTAGTCCTTAGTTATCTTGGTGCATCCAACGAAGTTGAATCCGTATTTGTCATCTATGAATCCGTTTCCGTCATCGTCCACGTTTACGTCGCCGTTCAGTTCGGCTTCATTTACCCAGAGGGAATTCTTGAGGTCCTCATGCATGCTGTTCACTGCGCAGTCGAAGACGGCCACAATCACACTAGGGTCACCTCCTGTGAGCCTCCATGCGTCACGCACTCCTACGTCAGCACCGGCAACGGCGTTCTTGGCGACAGTCTTGTCTCCCGTGTTCACAAGGTTCCACTGATAAGGAAGATACGGGTCGTCGAATCCGTAAGGTGAATCTTCAGGAACAGGGCTCATCTTCGTCTGAGGCGCAGGAACGAACTCCACGACCTTGTCGGAAGTCACCGGTTCCAGGAACGAGTTGTACTGGACGGATACCACCGAAGGAAGCGATGCAGCCTTGGCTGCAGCTTCCCGGAGAGGGGTGCTTTCGTCAAAGCTAATCTGATACCATCTGTGAAGCCCGTATTTTCTGGCGACTTCCGCGTTCTTAGGCTGGATCAGGAGGGCCGGGAAGAGGTCATCGGCCTCTGATACGGCCAGGATGCCCGCGACAGCCTCTGCATCGCCTCCGGCAATGCGTGCCGCTGTCGCTTCATCGAGCTTCACCAGCAGCGAACCCTGCTGGAATTCTCCCTGGGTGTCTCCCACGATCTTGGTCATGAGGTCCTTTCCTTCCTGAGCGACAGGACCGTTTTCCGTAATCTCCTTAGTACATGCAGTACCTGCAAGCGTCAGCACTGCCAGAGCATAAAAGATTCTCTTCATATGTCTATTCTGTCTTTATGTTCATTACTGCCTTATCCACTCCCTTTCCGCTTACTTCGACGGTTATCTCTCCCTCTTCGGTTCCGCTCTGCACGATGACTGTCAGCTGTCCGCTGAAAAGATGCATCTGCGGCTTCTGGAACGGTTCCAGACATGTCGGATCTCCGTTGGCGATGGCTCTGAAGCTTCCCGCGCCGCTTACCTTCACGTTTACAAGCCTGCTGTCGGTCGGAACTGGATTGCCGTCTTTGTCCACGAGGCTTACGTTGATATAGCAGAGGTCTTCTCCGTCGGCCTTAAGCACATTTCTGTCAGGCGTCAGCCTTATTGCCGCAGCCTTTCCTGCTGTGCGAACAGTCTTTTCTTCGACAGCCTCTCCGCTCTCGTCATATGCCACGACTCGGATCTCACCAGGCTGATATGTCACTTCGTTCCACATCAGGCGGAAGCGCTTCATTGCGTCTTCTCCGAGACATGGCACCTTGCCGTCAGATTCGGCAAATGTACGGACTCCCTGCGATTCACCGTTGACGAAAAGTTCCGCAGACGGATATGAGGTGTAGACGAATACAGGAGTCACTTCTCCTTCGCGTCCCTTCCAGTTCCAGTGCGGAAGGACATGGAGGGTCTCCTCCGTCCTGTTCCACTGGCTTCTGTACAGGTAATAGCGGTCCTTAGGGATGGATGCCAGGTCGATTATTCCGAATACGGAAGAATGGTTCGGCCACGCGTCGGTGTCATATGGCGAAGGCTCGCCCAGATAGTCGAATCCCGTCCATACGAACTGTCCTATGCACCAAGGGTAGTCCTCGTCTGCAGCAAAGTCGTTGTCCGGAATGTTCGACCACCAGCAGAATTCGGTGTCATATGATGACGACTGATGGTCATCATGCATGATTGCCGAGCCGATTGCGGCTGGGAAGTGGTACACTCCTCGCGAGCTCACCGTCGAAGCGGTTTCGCTTCCGAGGATGATCCTCTGCGGAAGAAGCTCGTATGCAGGGATGTATCTGTCCACCTTGTAATTGAATCCGACGATATCTAGCTGCTCTGCGAATCCGTTGACCGTCACGGCGTTATACTGGTCCATTCCGCATGTCACCGGACGGGTAGGGTCCTCCTGATGGCAGATGTCCTGCAGCCACTTGGCTACAACCAGTCCCTCAGGCTTCCACTGCGAAGGCACTTCGTTGCCGATGCTCCACATGACTACGGAAGCGTTGTTGCGGAAATGATGGAGCATGTTGATCATGTCTCTCTCCGCCCATATCCTGCCGTCTCCGCTGTCCTGGTTGAAGAATCTGTGGTATCCGTTCTCGCATTTGGCGATGTCCCATTCGTCGAAATTTTCGCACATGACCATGAATCCCATCTCGTCGCAAAGCTCGATCAGCTCTTCGGCTGGCATGTTGTGCGAGGTGCGTATCGCGTCGCATCCCATGTCCTTGAGCATCGTCAGCTGACGGCGGATGGCTGCCTTGTTGACGGCTGCACCGAGAGGACCGAGATCATGGTGGAGGCAGACTCCGCGGAACTTGCGTGCCTGACCGTTGAGGAAGAATCCCTTGTCAGGGATGATCTCTATCGTCCTGAAACCGAATCTTGTGCTGACCTTGTCCTGCAGGTCCTTTCCGTGCCTTACGCTTATTTCAGGCCTGTCCATGTCCCAGTCGGTGTCGACCGATCCGCCTGTATAGACCTCTGTCTCAGCAGAATAAAGGACAGGGTTTTCAGGAGACCACAGTGAGGGACGTCTGACGGTGATGTTCTGTTCCACTTCTCCCTTATGTATCTGTCTTGTGTCAGTCTCTTCAGCCACGACGCTTCCCTGGCTGTCGATGATCCTGGTCTTTATCGTGACTGCCGAACCGTCCTGCACTCCGTTTATCTTTGTCCTGATGCGGACTGTCGCATGGTCATAGCTTACATGCGGAGTGGTCACATACGTACCCCAGACCGGTACATGGACCTGCGGCAAAGTGATGTGGCGGACCTTTCTGTACAGGCCGGCTCCGGGATACCATCTCGAGGACTGCTCCCTGTTTTCAAGCAGCACGGCTATGTCGTTGCTGCCTTCCTTGACCTGCCCGGTCACGTCGCACCAGAAGGAATTGTATCCGTATGGCCAGAAACATACTTTCTCTCCGTTCACGAATACCTGTGCCTCGCTCATGGCGCCGTCGAAATACAGGATATGCCTGCGTCCGTCCATCTCTTCCGCCTCGATCTCGAGGCAGCGGCGATATGCGCCCTTGCCCATGTACGGCAGCCCTCCTGTACGGCCGGTCTTTTCAGTGGCCACATCTTCGCCGTTCTGTACGACGGCTACGGTCTGGAGGTCGTTAGACTTGTCAAACGGACCATATATGGCCCAGTCGTGAGGTATGGATACCTTTTCCCAGCCTTCTGTAGCCTCGATATCGTGGTCCTTGCGGAACTCCCATTCCTTCAGAATGGTTTCGCTGCGCCGGTTCTGTGCAAGAGCACAGAGGGCAGCCAGCGATAGTATCAGTGTAAGAATTGTCTTTTTCATATTCAATGTCATTCTGAACGAAGTGAAGAATCTTTAATAAGCAGCAAACGGATCAAGTGCCGCAGTAGGCCTTCCGTCCTTGAACGCCCCTTTGTCATATGCATTCCATCCGAGATCCTCATAGCTTGACGGCTTCCACCTGCCGTCCGTCTGCGGCTCCCAGTAGAACACTCCAAGACATCCGTCCATTCCGCTTGTCTGCCCCAGGATATATTCCATGGCTTCTTTCGACATCTGCGGCTCGCTTACCGGCATGCCGACTTCGCAGAGCATCACTTCCTTTCCGAACTTTCCGTACATGGCCTTGATGTTCGCCAGACATTTGTCGGTGTTCGGCTTCCAGTCGCACCATCCGCCGTTTTCCCACCATGAAGGATAGAGGGACATGCCTATGATGTCGTATGATGCGTTGTTTTTCTGCATGAGGCCGAAGAACCAGTCGTAGAGGCCGGCGTCATGACCATTGCTCAGATGTACGATGACCTTTGCAGCGGGGTAGATTTCCTTTACGGCACCATATCCGGCATTCAGAAAGGTCACGAAACTTCCCACGGACTGTCCGCTGACCTTTCCGAGCGGCCATAGCATTCCCTGGTTTACTTCATTGCCGACCTGAACCCATTCCACGTCGATGCCTTCGTCCTTCAAGGCCTTGAGGACTTCGGATGTATGGTCCTTGACGGCCTGCGCCATCTGTACGGCATTGAAGTCCTTCCATCCCGCAGGGACATTCTGCTTGCTCGGATCTGCCCATGAATCGCTGTAATGGAAGTCTATCATGATGCGCATGCCAAGCTTTTGGGCGCGTTTCGCTTTTGCGACCACGTCATCTTTTCCGCACCATCCTGCCTCCGGATCCACCCATACGCGAAGCCGGATCGCATCGAATCCGATATCCTTCATGAGCGCGGTGCATTCGGTCTCCTTCCCTTCGGCATCGTAGAATTTCTGTCCGTCCTTTCCCATCTCGGTTACCCAGCTGATGTCCGCTCCTTTTGCAAATGTGGTTTCGGATACATCAGGCGTTTCTGTTTCCGTTTCCGGTTTCGTGCTGTCCGGATCTTCCGGAGTGCATGCTGCCAGCAGTGCAGTCATGGCGGCAGATAATAAGATTCTGTATGTTTTCATATACTTCCTTCCGGTTTCCCTTATCTGACAAATATATGAATAATTTTACTATTTTTGTATCTGAATGTTAATCAAATGACTGATATTGCCATGAAAATCAGAGGTCTGTCTGCTGTTCTCGTATTCTGTTTCCTGGCTCTTTCCTGCGGAAGAGGGGAGAAAAGCCGGTATGAAGAGCATCTGTCGAGGCTTGATGCCACCCTTGGGATGGCTGACGAATATGTCCGGGCCAAAGAGCAGAAGATAAGTACGATAGAGAACATGCTGCACTCAAGAGGGGTGACCCCGATGCAGCAGTATCATATCTACGGACAGCTGTACGAAGAATACTTCGCTTTCCAGTTCGATAAGGCAAAGGATGCCATCGATAACCAGATATCCCTGGCAGATAAGATGGGAGAGAGAAGCTTGAAGGACGATGCGATGCTTGACAAGGCCCTGCTTCTGACCAATGCAGGATTCTTTCTGGAAGCGAGCCAGGTCTTTGATGTCTTGGATACATTGGCCTTTGACGAAGGTCAGATGGTTGCCTGGTATAATGCAAGACAGAAGTTTCTGCGCGATTATCAGGAATATGTAAGGTCGTCGGAATTCATTGTCCCGGATGCAGACAAGATCAAGCTCTATCAGGACAAGGTCCTTGCCGGCACACCGTCAACGTCTCCTATGAACCGTCATATGCGCATTCTCAGGATGATAGAGGGACGCGAATTCGAAAAGGCCTATGAAGAGAACCTCAGGTTCATACAGTCTTTGGATCCGTCGGAGCATGATTATGCCGTCCAGACATATTGGCAGGGATTCATATGCGAGAATCTTGAAAAGGAAGAGGAGAACCTTTACTGGTGGGTCGAGTCAGCGATCAGCGACATAAAGGGGGCGGTAAAGGACAATGCATCATTATGCTCTGTTGCCATAAAGCTTGATTCACCGGAAGACACCGAACGTGCCTTCAAATACATCAGGATTTCCCTGGATGATGCGGTCTATTATAATGCCAAGCTGCGCAAGGTACAGATCGCCTCTACCATGCCATGGATTCAGAGCGCCTATACCGAGAGCAAGGAGATGCAGAACCGTGACAGGAACCGCTATTTCATCTTTACCGTGGCGGCGGCACTTCTTCTTTCCATGGTTTCCTTCCTGTCCATAAGCTTTTATGCCAAGGGAAGACGGTCTGCACGTGAAATTCGGAAGAAGACCGAACAGCTTGCCGAATACAACCGTTCCATCAAAGAGGCGGAAGACAATCTCCGCAAGACCAACTATGACCTCATAGAGGCAAATGCGGCCAAAGAGGAGTATCTCGGCCTCTTCCTCTCGATGTGCTCGGGCTATCTTGACAAGCTCAAGAAAAGCATCACCCGCGACCAGTATGATGCCGAACTGAAGAATTTCTACAAGACTTTCGACACTTCTTTCCTCTCGCTTTACCCGTCTTTCGTCGAGGACCTGAACTCCCTTCTCAAGGAGGACGGACGTATAGTCCTGAAGGAAGGGGAGATGCTCAATACCGAGCTTAGAATCTTCGCTCTGATCAAGCTAGGCATCACCCAGTCGTCCCATATCGCATCCCTTTTGAGGTATTCTGTCAATACGATCTACAACTACAGGGCGCAGATAAAGAATGCCGCCAGGGAGGATAGGGACAACTTCGAAGAAAAGGTGAAAAAGATCGGTTCAAGGCACTGAATGCCGCTCTGATTCTGTCACTTTTTCCACTTTTTCAGTATCTGTGATATTTTTATAACCCGCTATTATACAGCGGGTTATGATTTTTGCGGAGGTCTGATAATCCACTTGCCGAAAACCTTTGCGTCATGGTACCCCTTTTTTGTCCACTTTTTTGCTTGTTTTTGAGGTGTAAGTCTATTGAAAATCAATATGTTATAGTGTGGTTGTCCACTAATTTGCCCCTATCGTAAGTCAGAGTGGACGGAGGTGCGTTATTTTTTTATTAAATTTGAGACACGAATTTAAAATTTCGTACATAAACACATTAACACATAAACACTAACCCATGAAACACCTAACTTATCGAATCGCCCTTATCTTTGCGATAATGGCTCTGAGCTGCGCCAATGCGTTCGCTCAGCAAGTGAAAGGTACAGTCAAGGATTCAGCTGGCGAGCCTGTAATAGGCGCTGCGGTCGTTGTTGAAGGCACGACCAACGGTACAGTTGTTGACCTCGACGGTAATTTCGTGTTTGACACAGCAGTCCCTTCAGACGCAGTCCTTGTGGTTACTTCCATCGGCTACAAGACTGCCCGCGTTCCAGTAGGGGGCAGCTTAAACATCGTGCTTGAAGAAGACACGACAATGATCGAAGAAACGGTGGTGGTCGGATACGGCGTCCAGAAGAAGAGCGTCGTGACTGCAGCGATTTCTTCCATTACTTCTGATGACTTGAAATCACAGTCGCAGACCCGAGTGGACAATCTCCTTCAGGGTATGACTTCCGGAGTTGTCGTTACGACTCCTTCCGGTGCTCCTGATGCAGCCGGCCAGGTACGCGTACGTGGTGTCGGTTCCATCAATGGAAGTGATCCTCTTTACATCATTGACGGTTTCGCAGTCAGCGGAGGCATCGACTACCTGAACCCTAACGACATCGAACGTATCGAAGTCCTTAAGGATGCCGCTTCAGGTGCCGTGTATGGTGCACGTGCAGCGAACGGAGTAATCCTCGTTACCACAAAGCAGGGTCAGAAGGGTAAGACCAAAGTGAATTATGACTTCTCTTACGGATGGCAGAATCCATGGCGCAAGCCTTCAGTCCTCAATGCTACTGAATATGCCATCATGATGAACGAGGGCTACCTCAATGCAGGACAGGCTCCTATATATGATGATCCGTACTCGTTCGGAGAAGGTACTGACTGGGTCGGCCTCATCTTCAACAACAACGCGCCTGTAATGAAGCATGACCTCAATGTCAGCGGCGGTAACGAAAAGACTACATATTCTACATCTTTCGGCTATCTCAGCAGAGAAGGTACAATCGGCGGTAACTACGGCCGTTCGAACTATGACAGATTTACAGTCCGCCAGACTATGAATACTGTCCTTTTCGACAATACAGCAGACAGGTCATGGCTCAACAAGATGACCATGAGCACAAACGCTTCTTATGCGCATATCAATTCTACCGGCATCAGCAACAACTCTGAGTTCGGTTCGCCTCTCGGCTCTGCTCTGGGCATGTCTCCGCTTCTTGATGTATATGCTACTCCGGAAGAGGAAGAGTCATACAAGACAATGTATCCTGACGGATATGCACATATCGTACGAGATGCTTCCGGCAGGGCTTATACTGTAGTTGACGGTAATGTATACAATGAGCAGACCCATCCGCTTGCTTCATTGAGCCTTCCTGGAACAAAATATGACACAGACAAGTTCGTTGCCAACGGTGCTGTCGAACTGAACATCTGGGACGCCCTCAAGTTCCGTTCATCAGTCGGCATCGACCTTGCGTTCTGGGGAAATCACGGATACTCAAAGCAGTATTTCCTTTCTTCAAAGAGCTACAATTATAATACTGTAGCATCTGAGACCACATACGACAAGGACGGCAATGCCACAACTACAGAGAAGATCAACTATGCCGAGTCTGCACAGCAGGAGATGAACCGCGCCCTCAGATGGCAGGTGGAGAATGTCATCTCTTACGACAAGACCTTCGGAAAGCACAGCGTTGCTGCAGTCCTCGGACAGACAGCCATCCGTTCTACTTCTTCAAATGTAGGAGCCAATGCCCGCGGACTCATGTATCCATACGATGAGTGGAAGATTTCGGTAAACAATACTGTCGGACAGCAGGCTGACGGAAACCGTAACGGCTGGGGAAGCTGGAACTCGATCGCCTACTCGCTTCTCTCATACTTCGGCCGTGTTTCATACAACTATGATGAGCGCTACATGGCGGAGGTCACAATGCGTGCCGACGCCTCTTCAAACTTCGGCCCTAACAACAAGTGGGGATACTTCCCTTCATTCAGCTTGGGTTGGAATGCGAAGAACGAAGAATTCCTCAAGGACGTATCGTGGCTTTCAGGCTTGAAGCTTCGCGGATCATGGGGTATAAACGGTAACGACCAGATCGGTAGCTTCAGATATGCTGTCTATATGAGCTCCGGCAACAACTATACCTTCGGTTCAGGTGCCAACGGCAGCGAGACCATCAGCATCGGAGCAAAGCCTAACGGACTTGCAAACCCTAATGCAAAGTGGGAGCAGTCGATCCAGACTGACCTCGGAGTTGATTTGGGATTCCTTGGAAACCGCGTCACATTCACTGCTGACTGGTATAACAAGGTTACTTCCGGAATGCTTATGGATATGCAGGTGCCAGGATATGCAGGTGACTCGGCCCCTATCGGAAACGTAGGTACCATGTCAAATTCAGGTGTCGAGCTTGATCTCGGATATCGTGACGATTATGGTGATTTCAGCTGGAACATTTCGGCAAATGCAACCTATACGAGAAACGTCCTTACTGAACTTGGAGACGACGCTACTTCTCTTTACGGTTCATCTCACAAGATCGGCCAGCTCACACGCGGTATCGTAGGTCTTCCATTCCCATACTTCTACGGCCACAAGTCAGACGGTATCTTCCAGAATGCAGAAGAGGTTGCGGCTCATGTAAATGCGAACGGACAGGCTCTCCAGCCTAACGCCCAGCCTGGTGACGTACGTTTCGTGGATGTTGACGGTGACGGTGACATCGATGACGACGACCGCACTTACATCGGCAAGGGTACTCCTGACTGGTCATTCGGTCTCAATATCGGCTTCGAGTGGAAGGGAATCGATTTCAGCATGCTCCTTCAGGGCGTGGTAGGAAATCAGGCATTCAACGTGACACGTCGTACAGACCTCTATTACATCAACCTTCCTAAGACCATCCTCAACCGCTGGACAGGAGAAGGCACATCCGACACACAGCCAAGATTCATGTTCGATTCTCCGAACAACAACTATCGTTCGTCTGACCTTTGGGTAGAGGATGCATCCTTCCTCCGCGCCCGCAACGTGCAGCTCGGATACACCCTTCCTCAGAAATGGACTAAGAAGTTCTTCGTGCAGCGTCTGAGAGTCTATGCTCAGGCGGAGAATCTCTTCACCCTTACAAAGTATTCAGGTTGCGATCCTGAAGTTACCGGAGGAAACGGCTTCAGCTCTGACCTCGGTGTTGACCGCGGAGTATATCCTCAGTCACGCACATTCTCAGTCGGTGTAAACCTTAACTTCTAATTAAACCCGGATGATGATTATGAAAAAGATATTTTTTGCAATCTGCGCTTTCGCAGTTATGATTCTTTCATCGTGCGGTGAGGATTTCGTTACCGCAGTCCACAACTCTTCGGAGCCTCAGAGCGAGTATTATATCAACGAAGAGCGTATGTTCCAGGGTCTTGTGGCAGCATATGACCCATTGAAATGGTTTGACTACTTCTACGAATACGATGCTCTCAACATGGTGTCCGACATCATGGCTGACGACATCTATTGCGGCGGATCAAATGAAGGTGACCAGCCTAAGCTTGTGAAGACCCACCTATATACAGTGACTTCACAGGAGCAGTGCGGTACCATCTGGACCATCGCATATTCAGGTATCAACCGTGCCTGCCATGTCCTCGAGAACGTTGACAATGTGCCGGGTATGGCAGATGCTACAAAAGCGCTTTATAAGGCTGAGGCTACAGTGCTCAAGGCTTTCTATTACAATCTTCTCTGGAAGTTCTGGGGTAATGTTCCTTATTATGATGTAAACCTTACAGCTCCTTATACAGCCCCTCAGCTCAAGGCAGACGAAGTGTACGAGAACATCGTTTCGCGTCTTGAAGAGGTGTTTGAAATGGACGTGCTTCCTATGAAGGCTGCTGCCGGAAATGAGGGACGTGTCACAAAGGCCATGGCTTACATGCTTTATGCTGAGACAGTAATGTATCAGAATGATGAAACCCGTTACGGAAAGGCTCTTGACTGTATGGATGAAATCATCAACAGCGGCCAGTTCTCTCTTGTTGCAGACTTCGCATCCATCTGGGAGGAATCAGGCGAATGGGGATCTGAGTCTATCTGGGAAATCAACTATATTTCAGAAGGAGCAGCACGTTCATGGGGCTCTCCTATCCATAGCGGCGGTTCCGTATATCCTATGCTTACCGGCGTACCGGGTGCTCCTGAGGCATCTGGTTACAAGGGCGGCTGGGGCTTCGGTCCGGTAGCACAGTCTGCATGGGACATGTATGCAGAGGATGATATCCGTCGTGACGGTGGTATCCTCAACTTCTACTATGAGTTCCCTGACCTCAAGCTAGGTGAGGAGCGCTGGCAGTATACCGGACTCTTCCTCAAGAAATATGTTGCAAGGATGAACGGAAACCATGGCCAGATCGCTGACGCCGACATGAACTACGGCAACAACCAGCGCTATTACCGTTATGCGGAGACCCTCCTCAATGCAGCAGAACTCGGAGTCCTCACAGGTAAGGACCGCAGCCAGCATCTCGCGGCTGTCCGCGCACGTGCGAACTGCAAGGACACTGGTGCGACCCAGCTTGACATCATCGAGGAGCGCCATAAGGAGTTCGTCGGCGAAGGAAAGCGCTATTGGGACCTCATCCGTACAGGACAGGCTGAGACAGTCCTCAAGGCTGCAAATCATGAGTGGAGACAGGTTGACTGGACTCCAAGCAAGAAGTACTGGCCTCTTCCTCAGACTGAGGTTGACAAGGATCCAAATCTTGTACAGAACAATTACTAACGGCAGCAATGCTATATGAATCTAAAATTGATTTGATTATGAAAGGATTTTTCAAATATATAGCCGTTGCCATGGCGATGACGCTGATTGCGATCGGCTGTGCACCTGATATTCTGGTTCCGGATCAGGGAAAGCTTCCTGAAGCGTCTGCAATGGAAGTCGTGATCACTCCGGATCAGACTACAAACTATGTGACATTCTCTGTGAAGAATGCGAGAGGATTCGTTCCGATGTGGATTTTCGGTGAGGAAAAGATTGATGGCAAGGCCAGCAAGAATTACACCTATGTAGGCAATGACCTGGTTCTTCGTATCCGCGAAGAGGGTACGCATAAGGTAGAGGTGAAGGCCTATAATGCGAACGGAGTTTCCATGGGCTCGCAGATATGTGAGTATACCCTCGACAATACATATCGCGATCCGTTCGATCCTTCGCCATACATGAAGGCGATTGCAGGAGAATGGCAGTGGAACAATGAAGCCGACAAGCACTTCGGCTGTGGTCCTAACCTCGCTGATCCAATCAGCTGGTGGGGTGCAGGCGCCAATGAAAAGGCAGACTGGAGTCTTTATAACGACCTCATGACATTCACTGCAGATGGAAAGTACTCTTTCAATCCTGGTGAAGATGGAAAGGTCTATGTGAATGCAGGATTCTCTGCCCTTGGAACATCTCCTGACGGAAATGACTTCCTCGTGGATATCCCTGCATATGAAACCACTTATGCTGTCGAGAACAGCTGGAATGCTGCCGGCATCGAGGAAATATGGATTGTTCTTCCAGAGCATAAGAATCTCTCTTACATCCCTAACCAGACCATTTATGACGATCCTCGTTTCCTGGTGATGGACTCAAAGCCTTCTGCAATGAGGAAGGAACTCAAGCTCGCTGCTGCTGAAGCTCCGAACGGAGACGGCACTATCTCATGGTACTATAACTTCATACCTGCAGTAAAGACAGCTGGACCTGAGGAACTCCTTGCCGGTACAGATGCTGCAGGAAAGGCATGGGTTATGGATTCTGCTGTTCAGGGACATCTCGGATGCGGTCCTGATGCAGAAAATCCTGCGAGCTGGTGGTCTGCTGCTCCGGATGAGAAGAAGGATTTCGGATTGTATGACGATGCCATCACATTCTTCCCTGACGGCAAGTATGTATATGATTCAGGTGAGGATGGCAAGATGTATATCAATTGGGGCGTTACTGCAATAGGTCCTAACCCTGGAGCAGAGCCAGACATCGACATCGAGCAGGCTGACGTTGAGTCTACATATACTTTCGACGGCGAGACAATCACTCTTGCTGCAAATACTCCTATGGTCTATGTCCCTTCTGACAAGGTATGGGCAGAACCTGTATTCCATGTGACATCGATCACTGAGACAACTCTTGTGGTTGTTGCCGAGAACCCTGGCTGCTATTGGCAGATGATCTTCCGTGCACGTGACGCAAAGGTTCCTGGAGCTGCTGTTGTCATCGGAAGCAAGTCTCCGGAAGATATCACAATGGCTCAGGGAGACAAGATCGAATTCGCTGCTGACATCAATCTTGCTGAAACATGGATCGATCCGGACTTCTTCAAGGTAGAAGGAGCAGGATATGTATTCAACGCTGTTGATGGCGACTACAGGTTTACCTATGATTCGGCTAACAAGTGGATCAAGGTAATTCCTCTGAACAATGGTCAGAAGGCGACATATGATAACGGAAATGCTCTCTGGATCATCGGAGACGGCGGCGGAAAGCCTACAGTCAATCAGTTGATCGGCTGGAATACAGGTGATGCACCTCTTCCATTTGCTCAGACAGGTGACAATACATATCAGATCACGCTTGCAATGAAGGGTGAAGGCGGCTCAATAAAGGTGTTCGGACAGTCAGATTGGGGTACAGAATGGAAACATGACGGCTACGGCACATTCAATGGAAACGGTCTCTTCAAACTCGGAGACGGAACAGGCGGAGACAGGAATGATGACGGTAACATCTACCATACAGAGTCACCTGCCGGCTATTATACATTCACTGTCGTTGACAACGGAGGTGTCCTTGACATGAGTGTAGCTGCTGCGACCATAGTTACTCCTGGCACTCCGGAAGAACCGAAGATCAACATGTGGGAGAGAGCGACCAAGGATCAGATCACGACTTACTTCGTATCTGATTGGGGCCAGCCTACCCTGGATGTCGAGTATGAGATAGTTGACGGCGGCTATAAGATTGTCATTCCTGAGGGAACAGGAACAGCGCAGTGGATGGGCCAGTTCGCAGTCAACCATACCAACATCGTGACTACCAAGGATAAGGCTTATGACTTCCGGTTCGTACTCAACTCGTCAGCAGACCATCCGGGAGTTACAATCAAGGCCACATACTTCGATCCTAACAAGTGGGACAGCAATAATAATTCATGGGGTGCAGACGGTGATGCATACTTTGATGCAAAGCATGTCCTCAAGGCTGGTGAAGACTATGTATATGAGGTGAAAGGCAAGCAGGGTCTCGACATCCCTTGTCTGAAGCTTGTATTCGATTTCGGTGGCGCTGTAGGCGGATCGACAGTCGAGATCAAGGATATCATCATCAAGGAAGGTGTCCTTGCACCGGAAGAACCGGAGCCAGAGCCAGGTCCTGGCGCATTCACTCCGGGAGAACAGCTCGACCTTATCGAGGCGGCTGATGTTCTTGTAGGCACATGGACATGGGAGTCTTCGACAGACGGACACTTCGGTTGCGGTGATGCCATTGCCAATCCTGTCGGCTGGTGGAACGGTCCTGCAGATTGCAAGGCAGATGCATCCATGTATGATGATACAATGACTTTCGCTGAAGACGGAACCTATACATTCGATCCGGTAGATGGTCACTCATACATTAATACAGGTGTTACAAAACTTGATGCAGTGAAGGTGGATCAGCCATATGGCGACGACTGGAGGATTACTGCTGAAAAAATGACTTGTTCATACTCGGTTGAAGAAACCGGTGAGTATCCTTCAATCGTTCTGGAAGCAGGTACATATTTCTCTTATGTTCCTAATGATGCATTCCTCGAAGCGCCTGAACTTTACATCACAGGCGTCTGGGAGAATCAGATCGAGATCTCTGCATATACTGCTACCGGCAATAACGGTGGCCCTATCGCATGGAGATACCGTCTCAAGAGAATAAACTAAACTTATATCGGTTACGGCAGGGGCAAAAGCCCGGAGTGGCTTTGCCCCTGCCTTTTTAACTTTTAATGATTCAGAATATGACAAGGTTTATATTAAGTCTGATATTCAGTCTGATGGCGGCAGGATGCGGAAAACCCGATTCTGGCGAAACATCGGGAACCTCTGAAGTGAATCTGACTCTGGATTGTGAAAGCATCGTAGTGTCGAGCGAAGCTGCTGAAAAGACGGTTTCTGTCACTTCTGACGGCGACTGGGGTGTGTCTGCAAAGGACAAGTCATGGGTCAGTGTGTCTCCAAGCGGAGGAGGCAAGGGCACTTCCGATATCCTTGTCAAGATCGCTGAAAACACTACCGGTGACGTCCGTGAAAACGCTGTCGTCTTCAGGACTAAGAGCGGACAGGTAACTCTTCCTGTAAGGCAGAACTATGATGTTGAAGAAGTCACAATCTCGGATGCGGGATTCAAGAGCTATCTTCTTGAGGCATATGATGTTGACAAGGACGGTGTGCTGAGCACAAAGGAAGCGGCAGCAGTGACCGAAATCAGGGCTTCAGGCCGCGGTATCAAGGCCATGCCGGAACTGAACGATATCTTCACAGACATTACCGTTCTGGACTGCTCTGATAACAAGCTTACAGAACTGGACATCACCCGTCTTCTCTCGCTGAAGACATTTGACGCTACAGGCAATCCTGATCTGAAGAAGATCTATGTCTGGAGCGGGTTCCAGGAGCCTGCCGGCTTCTCAAAGCCTGAGGCTGCCGAGTATGTGGAACCGGAAATCCCGACTCCTGCGGGATACGAACTTGTTTGGCAGGAGGAGTTCAACGAGACAGCTACAGGACTGCCTGATACCAGGAAATGGTGGTATGAGACAGCGGAACCTGGCTGGGTGAACAATGAACTTCAGACATATATCGCGGGCAAGAAGGGCGACATCGTCACCGCTGAGGTCAGTGACGGTACCTTGAAGATACGTGCGATCAAGGACGGAAACAGAGTGTACTCTGCCCGTGTCAATACAAATGATGGCTGGACCTACGGCTATTTCGAGGCACGTCTCAAGCTCCCGAAGGGCAAGGGCACATGGCCTGCATTCTGGATGATGCCGACCGTATGGTCCGGATGGCCGGACGGTGGTGAGATCGATATAATGGAGCATGTAGGATGCGTTCCTACAGAGGTCTCGTCTTCTATCCATTGCAAATCCTACTATCACGCGATCGGAACACAGAAGACTGCGGCAAAGAAGATAGCTACCGTCATGGACGAATTCCATGTCTATGCTTTGGAATGGACAGAGGAATATATAAAGACATACGTGGACGGTGTACAGCTGTTCTACTATAATCCTGACAATTATTCGGAAGGCCGTACAGCAAACACATGGCCGTTCAACAAGCCTTTCCAGCTTAAGCTGAACCTTGCATGGGGCGGTGATTGGGGAGGAATGTACGGAGTGGACGAAAGTTGTCTGCCGGCTACATATGAAATTGACTATGTGCGTGTTTTCCAAATACCTGAATAACAATGAGAAAAACTTGTAATAATATCCTGCTTGTGGCCGCAACCTTGTTTGCTGTCGCATGCTCTGCTCCCAAGAGCGAGATCGACAGGAAGGTGGATGACCTTCTTGCGCAGATGACCCTCCATGAAAAGGTGGGCCAGATGAACCAGCTTTCAGGCGGAGCTTGGCTTGCTGATCAGGCAGCCAAAGGAGAAGTCGGTTCCATACTTAACTGCGTGGATCCGGCTGAGATAAATGCTGTCCAGAAGGCTGCCGTAGAGCAGAGCCGCCTGGGAATCCCGATTCTGGTGAGCCGTGACGTGATCCACGGATTCCGTACCATTTTCCCTATTCCATTAGGACTTGCAGCGACATTCGACCCTGAAATCGTTGAGGAAGGCGCTCGCATTGCTGCAGTCGAGGCTACGGCAAGCGGTGTCCGCTGGACATTCTCGCCTATGCTCGACGTGGCCCGCGATCCTCGCTGGGGCCGCGTCGCCGAAGGTTCGGGCGAGGACCCATATCTGGATGTACAGATGGGTGTGGCTATGGTCAAGGGCTATCAGGGAGAAGACCTGAGCGACCCGACCGCGATGGCTGCCTGCATCAAGCATTTCGTCGGCTATGGTGCTGCCGAGGGTGGACGTGACTACAATTCGACCATGATTTCGGAACGTTCTCTCCGCAACACATATTTCCCTGCATTCAAGGCCACAGCCGAGGCGGGAGCGGCTACTCTCATGACTTCGTTCAATGAGATCGACGGAATCCCTTCGACCGGCAACAAGTGGCTCCTCAAGGACATCCTGCGCGATGAGTGGGGATGGGAAGGAATGGTCGTGACCGACTGGAATTCAGCCGGCGAGATGATCGCCCACGGCTTCTCACGCGACCTCAAGCACACCACCGAACAGGCTGTGAACGCCGGTGTGGACATGGACATGATGTCATACGGCTTCATCCAGTATATCGAGGAACTCGTGAAGGAAGGAAAGATTTCCGAGAGCGAGATCGACCGTGCGGTACGCAATATCCTCAAGCTCAAGTTCGAGCTCGGCCTCTTCGAGAATCCTTATGTCGACGAGACCCTTTCTGCGAAGGTGGATTATGCACCGGAGCATCTTGCTGCCGCAAAGCAGACAGCGATAGAGTCAGCGATACTTCTCCAGAACAAGGGTAATGTCCTCCCTCTTGACAAGGCAAAGACGATTCTTGTTACCGGTCCTCTTGCTGACGCACCTCACGACCAGCTCGGCACATGGGCATTTGACGGTCAGAAAGAGCACACCGTTACTCCTCTTGCCGCGCTTCGCAAGGAATACAACGTGATTTGGGAACCGGGTCTTGCATACAGCCGTGACAGGAACAAGTCTTCTTTTGCAAAGGTGCGCGCCGCTGCTTCCAGAGCAGACGCAGCAGTCGTATTTGTAGGTGAAGAGGCAATCCTTTCCGGCGAGGCCCACTCTCTCTCGAACCTGAACCTCCAGGGTGCGCAGAGCGAGCTCATAGCAGAGGTTGCAAAGGCAGGAAAGCCTGTTGTTGTAGTTGTCATCGCAGGACGTCCTCTTACAATCGAACGCGATCTTGCCAACTGCGACGCCATGCTCTATTCTTTCCATCCTGGCACAATGGGTGGTCCTGCGCTTGCCGACCTCATCAAGGGAAAGGCTGTCCCTTCAGGAAAGACTCCTATGACCTTCCTCCGCGATGCAGGACAGGCTCCGTTCTATTACAACCACAACAACTCCGGACGACCATGCAACGGTACTGAGACGCTTCTCGAGGATATTCCGGCTGAGGCTGGTCAGACATCCCTTGGATGTACATCCTATTATCTGGACACAGGATATGGTCCGCATCTTCCTTTCGGATACGGACTTTCATACACTACATTCGAGTATGGCGCTCCTGCAGTCGCAGAGCCTGTGGTCGGCAAGGATGATGTGGTCAAGGCAAGCGTAGAACTGAAGAACACAGGAAAGTATGAGGCGACAGAAGTAGTGCAGCTGTATGTGCGCGACCTCGTCGGTTCGGTCGTTCGTCCTGTAAAGGAACTCAAGGGATTCAGGAGGGTTACCCTCGCTCCGGGAGAGTCTGCCAACGTGGAATTCGAACTTCCTGTATCAGACCTTGCATTCTGGAACATCGACATGGAATATGTAGTCGAGCCTGGAGACTTCCAGCTCTGGATCGCCGGTGATTCTGCATCTGGCGCACCTGTAGGATTTATTGTGAGATAAACAACACTTGAACTATGAATAGATTTTCTACTCTTATCCTTGCCATGATAATGGCTGCGGTACCTTTTCTGACAAGCTGTGAGGAGGAAATCGATACTCCCGTGGAGAAGCAGCCTGCCTCTTACATAGGCCTCATACAGGCCTATGAGGAGGGTAGGGTGTTCTCTTCAGCGGAGATTTCTTCCGGATACTGCACCATCTCCTTCAATGACGGATTCAATATCAAGGTCCCTCAGACGGAAGTGGAGATAAATGATCATACAGACTCGGAACCGCCGAAAATAACGGCAAGCGGAGGCTGGTGGAAGGTGGGTGATGTCACATTGCCGGTCAAGGTGGAGTCTTCGCTGACCATCAGGGAATCATCTCCTGTCTATGTGTATTTTGACAAGGTCACCCTTGTGATGTACCTCAGCAACAGGACTATACTGAAGTTCCCGAGCGTGGCTTTGGAAGAACAGGAGAAACTGGAAGAAGAAATCAGCAGGAAGCAGAACATCCCAGTGGTCAGGATCACCACAGACGGAGGCAAGGGAATATATGACAAAAAGAATTATGTCCCTGGCACGATAACCATCTCGGATCCTGAGAAGTTGTACAGCGATGTCGAGGAATTCTCCGGCCGCATGGGCATCAGAGGCCGCGGAAATTCGACATGGAGCTTCCCGAAGAAGCCATGGAAGGTAAAGCTTGACGAGAAGGCTGAACTTCTCGGAATGCCTGCCGATAAGGAATGGGCCCTTCTTGCCAATTATGCGGACAGGACTCTGGTCAGGAATATCGTAGCCATGAAACTCTCGGAAATCTGCGGCTTCAGCTGGACTCCGCGTATGCGCAGTGTCGAGGTCTACCTGAACAACGAGTATCAGGGTGTGTATACCCTCTGCGAGCATAAGAAAGTGTCTTCAGACAGGGTGGACATAGATCTGGTTGGCGACAATGACAACAGCGGTGATGCCGTTACCGGTGGATATTATCTCGAAATCGAAGAACAGCAGGATGAGACCACATGCTGGTGGACTTCAATGGGTGTTCCGATGATGTTCAGCGATCCTGAAGAGCCGACATCGCAGCAGCTTGCATATGTGAAAGGGCTTTTCGAATCCTTCGAGCAGGCGCTCTGGGCAAAGGACTGGTCGGAATCGACCGGCTATCCGAAATATATCGACGTGGATTCGTTCGTCGACTATTACATAGTCCAGGAACTTACCAAGAACATTGACGGAAACCTCCGCAAGAGTTCGTTCATCACCAAGGAAAGGGGAAAGAAGATGGAGATGTACCACCTCTGGGACTTTGACCTGACTCTTGGAAACTGCGGTTATTTCTGGGGAAACGTAGGCAACGGTCCGGAGAACTTCTGGATCAAGATTGACAAATGGTATCCTCATCTTTTCGAAGATCCTGCCTTTGTCGCAAAGGTCCAGGACCGCTGGGCAGAGGTGCTGCCTGAATTCAGGACGGTTCCTGATTTCATCGACGAGCAGGTACTCAGCCTCGGAAAGGCCCAGAAGAGGAACTTCCAGAAGTGGAGCATATATGAGTCCGTGGACTGGGTATACTTCCCGTCCCTCGGTTCATATGAGAAGGAAGTCGATTATCTCAAGGAATTCTATACCAAGCGTCTGGAATGGCTTGACAGGGAATTAAATAAACTATAACATGCGTATAAAGGTATTCTTATTGATGATGTTCTGTTTCTGTGCATGCAACTGCACGGAAAAGAACGAAGGGACCTCCGGTGGAGGGAACTCGGATAAGGTTGAAACCGTCAAGGATGTGACGGCATATGTCACTACCTCTGACATGAAGACTCTTTTCAAGAAGTCTTCCTTCAGTTTCACTGATACCAATGTGCTGGATTCATACAATGTAAGGTATGACAAGTCCAGCCTCGGCAAGGAGATTGACGGGTTCGGTCTTGCTGTCACTACTGCTGTGGGCTACAACCTCATGATGATGGATCCTGCTGACAGAACTAAGTTTCTGACGGAAATGTTCTCAAAGACAGAAGGCGTCGGATCAAGCCTCATCCGTGTTGCGATAGGAGCTTCGGATTTCTGTCTCAAGGAAGAATATACATGGTGCGACAAGCCTGGTCTGGAAAACTTTGCAGTCCATGCCGAGGACAGAGACTTCCTCTTCCCTATACTCAAGGAGATTTATGCGATCAACCCTGATGTGAAGATCATCGCCTCACCGTGGTCATGTCCTAAGTGGATGAAGTGTCAGATGCCCGGAGGAAATTCATGGGATGCCTCAAAATTCAATGTGGCTGTCACCGAAGAAAAGGATCTTGATTCATGGACCGGAGGCCGTCTTAAGCCTTCCTGCTATCAGGTCTATGCAGACTATTTCGTGAAATGGGTGCAGACTATGGAAAATGAAGGTTTTGACATCTTTGCTTTGACAATGCAGAACGAGCCTCTTAATCCGGGCAACTCGATGTCTCTGGTGATGCCTTGGCAAGACCAGAAGGAATTCGTCAAGGTACTCGGACCGGCAATGGAAAAGGCAGGTCTCGGCGATGTGAAGCTCCTCCTTTTCGACCATAATTTCAACTATGACGACAAGTCCGGACAGGACAATTATCCGCTTAATATCTATGCCGATCCGGAAGCATATAAATGGGCAGACGGTTCTGCATGGCACAGCTACGGCGGTTCCGTGACGGAACTTGACGAGATATATGCCACCTATCCCGAAAAATCCATCTATTTCACGGAGGCGTCGATAGGAGAGTGGAACTATAAGTTCTCGAACTGTCTCATGGATGATTTCTCTTCGCTTTTCCTCGGTACCTTGAAGAGGGGAGGAAGCGGAGTGACGCTCTGGAATATGATGCTGGACGACAAGAACGGCCCGTACAGTCCTCAGGACGGATCCTGCAAGACCTGCTATGGAGGTGTTACCATCAAGTCTTCTGATTACAAGACCATCTCAAAGAATAGCCACTGGTATGACGTTGCCCATGCATCTGCGGTTGTAAAGCCTGGCGCCAGAAGGATGGAGACTTCCGGATTCAGTTTCCCGGAAGCATTCGAATGCGAAATGTTCCTCAATCCTGACAATACTGTCGGTGTGCTCATGCTGAACAGGCTGTCTTCAGCCCAGCAGGTCATTTTCGTCAATGATGAATTCACAGTGAAGTATAATGTACCTGCCGGCTCATTGGTGTCTCTGATCTGGCAGGAATAATCAGGCGAACAGTTCTCTCAGGACCTTGAGGGAATTGACATTCAAGGCTGATTCCGTATGGAATTCGATGTAGCGGAGGAGTTCCTCCGCTATTTCGTTTCTTACTGATCCTGAAAGGGGTATGAGCATGGTTTCTGCGAAGGATTCCTTCATGAGTCTTTCCACGACAGGGTAGTGGACCCCTGTAAAAGGCATGAGATCCTGCGTCTGAGGACTGAAGCCCAAGGCCATGGACAGTTCCAGAAGGAACCTTAAGTGGAAGTTGCTGAAATCGCTCTCTATGGAGTCGAGCAGCAGTATGTTCCTCTCGCACCACTCGTACAGTCCCTCTTCGTTCGCCCCGTCCTTCACGCATCTGTAGAGGACCTCGCTCATGAACATGGTCATGGAATTCTTGAACATGTTTCCCCTTATGCCTGAAAGATGATGGCGGAGGGATATATTGCGTGCCGTATAAAGATTGGATCTGGATGTTTCCATGATGTCAGCTTCCAGGATGGACAAGGGCTGGAACAAGGACATGGCCGATTTCTTTCCGGCCCCGCGCACAAGAAATCCCCGTCGCCCGTATTCCTTGCTCAAGGTGTGGACAACAAGAGAGTTTTCACCGAATTTAGTGGTGTGAAGTACTATGAATTCTGTGACTTTAACCATTCTGCCATAGCGCGGAGAGCCTTGCCTCTGTGCGAGATCTCGTTCTTCTGGTCCTCCGTGATGTCGGCGAGTGTCATGCCTGGATACTCGTCAGGGATGAAGATCGGGTCGTATCCGAATCCTCCGTTTCCTGATTTCTCGCGGGCTATGACGCCTTCCAGAGTGCCTTCGAACATATGGAGTTCTCCTTTGATTATCAGAGTGATGACGCTCTTGAAACGTGCTCTTCTCGAAACGGTCTTGACTTTCATTCCGAGCGATGCCGCCATGCTGGCTTCGCCTTCCATCCTCTGGAGTTCGTACAGGACCTTGTCCATGTTCTTGTCGAAGTCCTTGTCATCTCCTGCATAGCGTGCCGTATAGACTCCTGGAGCGCCTCCGAGCGCGTCTACTTCCAGTCCGGTGTCGTCCGCGAAGCAGTCGCAACCGATCTTGTCATATAGATATTGAGCCTTCTGTATCGAATTGGCTCTCAATGTCTTTCCTGTTTCGGGAATATCTTCTGTGATTCCTACCTGCGCGAGAGAAACGAGCTCAAAGCCCTCGCCAAGAATTTCAGATGCTTCACGCAGTTTGCCGCTGTTGCCCGTTGCAAATGTCAATTTCATAAAACTGCTGTTATCTAATACTGTTAAACCGCTGCAAAGGTATAAAAATATTTCGTATTTTTGTGGCACATATTGTGCGGGTATCCATACCTGCAAATTTCAAACCTGACATGAACAGACGAAATGTATTGACACTTGCCGTGGCCTTTGCCATGTGCTTCTTTTCAACTCTTCATATTTCCGCGCAGTCCCAGAGCTTCAAACTCGGAAAGTGGGCGGAAATCCATAATTCGATAGTCAAGGAACTCAACCGTTCCTATGTTGATACCCTTCCTGTGGACAGAATCATGAGAGCCGGTGTGGATGCCATGCTGGACGAGCTGGATCCATATACAATCTATATCCCGGAGGAGGAAAACGAAGACCTTCAGATGCTTATGTCCAAGACTTACGGCGGTATCGGTGCCATCATCCACAAGAAGAAGGAGGACAATGTCATCATCAACGAGCCGTACGCCGGTTCGCCTGCACAGAAGTACGGACTTGTGTGCGGTGACGAGATCATCGCCATCGATGGAGTTCCTACCAAAGGGCTGGAATCGAAGGAGAGCAGCGACAGAATGAAGGGAAAACCCGGCACCAAGGTCGTATTCAAGGTCAAGAAGGTTAGGACCGGCGACACCCTTGATATAGAGATCATAAGGGAAAGGATACATTTCCCTGACGTGGAGTATGCAGGAATGCTTGATGATACTACAGGTTATATACTTCAGACAGGGTTTACTGATAATGTTTCAGGTGAGATCCGCTCTAAGTTCCTTGATCTCAAGAAGCAGGGCATGAAGAGGCTTGTGCTTGACCTTCGAGGAAACGGTGGCGGACTGATGAGCGAGGCTGTAAACATCCTTTCTCTCTTTGTTCCGAAAGGCTCTCTTGTGGTTACGTCCAAGGGCAACAGGCCGGAATCGTTGAGAGAGTACAGGACATCGACCGAGCCTGTGGATACTGAGATTCCGATAATCGTTCTTATAGATTCCGGATCTGCATCCTCTTCTGAAATTGTTGCCGGTGCACTTCAGGATCTGGACCGTGCGACGATCATGGGTAAGAGAAGCTATGGAAAGGGACTCGTCCAGTCGATAATTCCGCTTCCGTATAATGGACAGATGAAGGTGACGACGGCAAAATACTATACTCCGAGCGGTCGCTGCGTACAGGCTATCGACTATTCAAGCCGCAATGAGGACGGAAGCGTGGGTCATATTCCCGACTCGCTCACAAAAGAATTCAAGACCGTTTCCGGAAGGATAGTCCGTGACGGCGGCGGTATCACTCCGGATGTAGACATACCTGTCCAGAACTATAGCAGACTCGTGTATTCGCTGGTTCTCGGAGGAGTGCTCGACCAGTATGTGATAGACTATGCCCGCAGGCATGATTCGATTCCTGCAGTGGATGATTTCCATTTTACCGATGAGGATTTCGAGGATTTCATCAGGTTTGCCAAGACTCAGGAATTCGACTACCGCAGCAGCGCCAAGACTCTCTATGACCAGATGAAGAAGGAGCTCGAGAAGGACGGCCTTGCTGATGCGATGAAGCCTGAGCTCGAGGCTCTGGGCAAGGCGATAGAGATGGATAAGGAAAGGTTCATCCGTCTGAAGAAGGATGAGATCATACCTTTCATCGAAGAAGAACTGGCGACCCGCTACTGGTTCCAGGAAGCCGGAGTCAAGGTCCGTCTCCGCTATGACGAACAACTCAAGAAGGCCCTTGTTTCACCAATGTCATTCTGACTGGACCCTTGTCATTCTGAATGAAATGAAGAATCTGATAGCATTATTCGATTTTGACGGTGTCATAGCCGATACCGAATCCCAATACACGGTTTTCTGGAACAGGATGGGACTGGATTATCTCGGTCTCGAAGATTTCGGCCATACCATAAAGGGCCAGACTCTGGTACAGATATTCGGAAAGCATTTTTCCGGGATGGAGAAGCAACAGAATGAGATTGTTCCGCTCCTGGACGAGTTTGAAAGTAACATGTCCTATGACTACATTCCGGGAGCATATGAGTTCATGGTGTCTCTGAAGGCTGTAGGCGTTCCGATGGCTATCGTCACAAGTTCCAATGACATCAAGATGCAGCATGTCCATAAGGCCCATCCGGAGCTTGCCGGCCTCGTGGATGCGATTCTCACAAGCGAGCATTTCTCCAAGTCAAAGCCTGATCCGGAGTGCTTTCTCAAGGGTATGGATGTTCTTGGCGGAACCCCAGAAGGGACTGTGGTGTTCGAGGATTCCTTCCATGGCCTTACAGCCGGGCGCGCTTCAGGCGCCCGTGTCGTAGGCCTGGCCACAACAAACAAGAGAGAGGCGATTGCCCCTCTCTGCGATATTGTAATCGATGATTTTACGGGATTTACCCTAGATAGGATCTTATAGCTTCGACGTATTCTGAGAATGCCTTCAGTCCTGCCGGAGTTATCCTGCATAAGGTCTGAGGCTTCTTTCCCTTGAATCCCTTTTCAATGGTGATGTACCCGGCTTCCGAGAGCTTGTCCAGCTGGACGCTCAAGTTGCCGGCTGTTGCACCTGTCGCTTCACGCAGGTATACGAAGTCTGCCTCTTCGAGGTTGACCAGCACAGACATGACTGCCAGACGCAGTTCCGAATGGAGTAAGGGGTCCAGTTTCTTGAACATGGCAAACGGTGTTATTCAGCCTTTTTATTCATCATGATGCCTGGAACGATCAGGTTCAGAACTGACGCTACAGCGACCCAGAGGGGCGCGAAATTGTTCTGAAAACAGAAAAGGGCGATCGTGCATCCTATTCCTGTGATGAATCCTCCGGCTGTTATGTAATTGTTCTTCAATACAAAACCGGTCATTGCCGCTGCAAATCCCAGCATCGCTACTGTCAGGTATCCGGTCAGATGAGGTGCAATGAACGCAAATACTGTGGCGAGAACCGTCGCAAATATTCCGTATGTCAGCCAGATCTGTCCTACGCTGCGGCTGATGAAGCTTTTTCCTCCGCTCTTGCACTTTCCTTTAAGGACTATCGGAAACAGTACCCATCCGACGACAGGTATGCCGAACCAGAGGAAATTCCATGCCGGATTTCCTGTCTGCATCAGAAGTATCCATACAGTTATCGAGAAAAGGAGCACTATGCTGCCCCAGAATATCATCGGAGTTCCGGCGTTCTTTTCAAAATCCTTTCTGCTCTTCTCGATCGCATCATTGATGATCTGAAGGCTTCTTTCAGGAGTCATTTCATTGGTTTCCATATAAAAACTCTGTTTATCGGTTTGACTTTTCGGATCCTGTCCTTACCCTTCCGGACGGATAAG
>JAFQAT010000028.1 GCA_017399865.1 Bacteroidales bacterium
ACCTTAACCTCAGGAAGGTTACGAGACGAAAGGTAAATATTAGTAGAATTCTCAGGAAGAACGAAAAGGACCTTTCTGCTTCCAGCCTTGATATTGCTGAGGATCTGGAGGAACTCCTTGGTCTTAGGTGCTTCCATTGCAAACTGCTCAACCATTACGATTGCGTTCTCCTGTGCCTTGTATGAAAGAGCTGAGAATCTTGCGAGCTGCTTGAGCTTCTTGTTGAGTTTTGTGCGGTAGCAACGTGGCTGTGGGCCGAATACGCGTCCACCACCTACATAGATACCAGCCTTGAGGGATCCGTGACGTGCACCGCCTGAACCCTTCTGGCGGATAAGCTTCTTGGTGCTGTAAGCGATCTCGCTGCGGTCCTTTGACTTCGCTGTTCCCTGACGCTGGTTAGCAAGATACTGCTTTACGTCGAGATAGATAGCGTGGTCGTTTGGCGTAATGCCGAAAATCTCATCACTGAGAGTCACTGTCTTAGCGACAGTTCCGTCGATCTTGTAAACTGACAACTCCATAGCTTAGTCCTCCACGATTACATATGAACCCTTAGCTCCTGGTACAGAGCCCTTTACTACGATAAGGTTGTTCTCAGGCATAACCTTGATAACCTCGAGGTTGAATACCTTAACCCTCTGGTTACCCATGTGACCTGCCATACGGGTTCCCTTGAACACGCGTGAAGGCCATGAACATGCACCGAGTGAACCAGGGTGACGGAGACGGTTGTGCTGGCCGTGAGTCTGGCCGCCTACACCGGCAAATCCGTGACGCTTGACTACGCCCTGGAATCCCTTACCTTTTGATGTTCCGACAACATCCACGAAAGCTGTATCACCGAAGATGTCAGCTACAGTAAGAGTGTCGCCGAGCTTAAGCTCCTGAGCGAAGTCAGCCTTGAACTCAACCAACTTGCGCTTAGGTGTGGTTCCTGCCTTTTCGAAGTGGCCCTTGAGAGCCTTGCTGGCATGCTTTTCTGAAATTTCGTCATAGGCAAGCTGTACAGCGGCATAACCATCTTTCTCTACTGTACGAATCTGCGTAACTACACATGGACCAGCCTCAATAACGGTGCATGGAAGATTCTTTCCATCAGCACCGAAAACGGAAGTCATTCCGATTTTCTTTCCAATTAATCCAGGCATTGGTTTGTTTAATTAATTGATTATAAATAATTTACAGCCCACTATACATTTTAGCGGGCTGCAAATATACGATTAATATTTTAATTTTCAATGATTTGACTGAAAATTTTTATTTTTTGAAGTAAGGAAGGTCACCCTTGATGTGGTCGAACTCCTCCGCCCATCCATCATTCTGAAGCAGAACGCCTTCCGACAATGTCACCTGGCTGTCAGGAATCTTGAAGAAGCCTCCGTTTGTAGCATTGTACCTCTCCATGAAGTCGTGGCTTCCGAAAGTATACTTGCCGGCCTTGCCTTCATTAAGGATATCATTCCCTTCCTGGTTGGCCACGATTTCTGCGACATCGCCCCAGCGGCGAAGATCGTTCCATCTCATTGCCTCAAAGCAGAGTTCATAACGTCTTTCCTTCTTGAGTGCTTCAAGAGAATATGCGACGTCGTTAAGTTTAGCTCTCTGACGAACCGCATTGAGACCACTCTTTCCGTTATATATCTGCTTTCCATCAGTCAGCTCCGAATGCATCAGGAGCACGTCCGCGAAACGAAGCCATACGAGCGACTGGGTAAGACCGGTCTGCTTGTTGTTGTCTCCGCCATAGAAGTATGCATATGACTCATATATCGTACCTGCATCATCCTTTGCTCCACAACCGAGATATTTCTTTGCAAGAAGGTCTGTATTCTCAACTTCCTTCTTGTCATCTCCCGCATAGTCAGGAATCTCATCAGCTCTCTTACAGATAGATCCTAATCTACGGTAGTCACCGGCATAATCAGGATCAGCAGCCCAATCATTCCATATTGCAGTACATACCGGACCATTCGAATATCCCTGAGGAGTAAAAGGGAATGCAGCTGCCGTGCTCTTGCGGACACCGAAGAACTCTACGACACGATTATGTCTGAGGTCATTGTCACTGAATGAGCCCGCATTCGACATCTTGACAGCGAACATGTTTTCCATGTTCTCATCAGTCTCCCATACGAGTCCGTTATCCTTGGCATACGGATAATCCTTTGCTGTGTAAGGGTTTGTATAAGGCCAGAGGTTTCTCTGGTCAGATACAAGTCCGTGACCGCTGTTCTGGATGCAGTCTTCGAGCCATGTCACCACCTGCGCCTTTGTAACAGAACCGCCATCAGCCAGAGGAAGCTCTGTTTTTTTATAGAATCCGGTATAGAACATCCATACTCTGGCCATGATGGCCTCAGCAACCCACTTTGTCGCATGACCTACATTCAGGGAAGGCCACTTTGCTGTCGAACCAAGTTCGATTGCAGTCTTAAGGTCTGATGCTATCTGGGCATATATTTCGTCAACCTTTGCCTTCGGAAGGTTCTCGGCAACCGTAGACACCACAAGCGGCACTTCGCCAAACACCTGTACGAGCTGGAAGTAATAGAAGCCTCTGAGGAAGTACACTTCCGAAAGAAGATTATCCTTTGCCTTTTCAGAAGTCCATCCAGTGACATTGTCGATTGTAGCGATCGCACTGTTTGCACGGAAAATACCCTGGTACCTTGTTTCCCAGAAACGCTCGAAGGCACTGATTTTCCAGTTCATGATACGGTCGCAGCTCTGTGCTCCCACATTACTCTGGCTTCCTCCACCGAGGCGGTCGTCGCCAGCTAGTTCAAAAACAAAGAACGGATCGCTCTCAGGGTCAGTCAGACCATTGTTCATTACGGTATAGATGCCAGTAACCATCTGTATAGCATCCACCTCTGACTTCGGGAAATTAGATGTGTCCTTCTTGGTCAGATTCTCCGTATCAAGAAAGGAATCACACCCGACAAATACGCCTGCACTGATAAGCAGAGCGAAAATCATATATAAACGTTTCATGATATGTCAAAGATTAGAATGTTAAATTTACACCGAAGATCCATGCGTTTGCTGTAGGGTAGTTTCCTACATCCACACCTGACATCCATCCTGTTCCGTCACCATAACCGATTTCAGGATCCATACCTGTATACTTGGTGAAAGTAAGCATGTTCTGGGCTGATACATAAAGGCGGCAACGTGTGAGAGGCATGTTCTTGAACAGCTTCTTGAAGTCGTATCCGAAAGTTATGTTCGATATCTTGAAGTAATCTCCATCCTCAATCCAGATCTTGGAAACCTCTCCCATATTCGCATGCTTTCCATGAGTAAATCTTGGATATCTGTCAGTAGAACCTTCCTTTGTCCAATACTTTGTATATACGTCTGTCGTATAGTTCTCATCAGGCTTGCTTGAGAAATGGCGGTAGCTCTTCGCTATCTGCTGTCCGAATGCGCCGTAACCGTTCAACGAGAGGTCGAAGCCCTTGTATGCAAGGTTGATTGAAAGACCGAGGTTGTAATCAGGGTTCGGATTTCCGATCATGGTCTTGTCCTCCTCATTGATTATTCCGTTTCCATCGGTATCCACAAACTTCACGTCACCTGGCTGGATGTCTGATTTCTGGAGAGAATTGTCCGGATTGCCTTTGCCGTCCTCGCCCTTGCAATGCTTGTCGAGGTAAGCCTGAAGATCTTTTTCATTCTGGATTATGCCTTCAACGTCGTAGCCCCAGAAATATCCGATAGGATAGCCAACCTGCACGCGGTAAAGCTCAGCAGTATTCTGAGCGATCACATTCTCACCTCCATGGATGATACCCTCAGAGTTTGCAAGTCTTGTAACAAGGTTGTCGTTATGAGAGAAAGTCGCAGATACTCCATACGAGAAGTCACCCACAGAATCGTTCCATGACACGAGGAACTCATATCCGCGGTTGCGGATATCTCCACCATTGATATAAGGTGCGCCCGAACCGTAAATAAGAAGCGTAGGAGCACGGACGAGCCAGTCTCTTGTCATCTTGTTGTACCAGTCGAACGAAACGTTGAGCCTGCTACGGAAGAACCTTGCGTCAACACCAAAGTCAAGCTGCTCCGAAGTCTCCCACTTCAGATTCTCGTTAGGCATGATATCCGGATATGCACCGGTGTTGGAAACGCTCTTGTCCGAGAAGTAGTAAGGGGCATTGAATGCGATGGTAGCGACATACTGGAATGCTGCGATATTACAGTTTCCGTTCTGTCCCCATGATCCGCGGATCTTAAGGAAGTTCATCCAATCCTTGGTCGACGCCATGAATTCCTCGTTTGACAGCACCCAACCGGCAGATACTGAAGGGAAGTAGCCCCATCTGTGACCCTTTGCAAAGTTTGAAGAACCGTCAGCACGCATCACTGCAGAGAACAGGTATTTCTCCTTATAGTTATAGTTCACTCGTGCGAAGAATGAAGAAAGGGCACCCTGTCCGTTAGGAGATCCTCCGATGGATGTATTGGCAACATCAAGACCCTGAGTATTGTTGATATAGGCATGATCGAAAGATCCAGGGAAGATAGAATTGGAATTCTTCACATTCACGCTGTTGCCATATCCCCACTTCTCAAGAGACTGACCGGCGAGAACATCAAGATTATGATCACCGAATGACTTCTTGTAATTGATCGTGTTTTCCCAAGACCATCTTGCACTGTATGACTGGTTCTGGGTAACGTCATCGGTGTTGTTGCTGGTTTTACCGCTCAAGGTATAAGTAGGCACATATCTGCGATAATCGCTGTGGCTGAAATGCACGCCAGCGCTTGACTTGATGGTCAACTCCTTGATCGGCATGATCTGAAGATAGAAGTTTCCATGGACGCGGTGTCCCTTTGTACGGTTGTTTCCATGATCATAATATGTCTCAGCAAGCGGGTTGGCATAGTCCTGATTGAAATCCCAGCCTTCCTCCTGCATGTCTGCATACTCATAAAATTCACCTGCCTTATTGTATGCAGGAAGAATAGGAGGAGCTACAAGAAGATCTCTTATGCTGTTGTAGTAGTTGTTTCCGATAGCGATACCGGACTTGCTTGTAAGAGTGGCTGTGATGTTCTCTCCAAAAACTATTACATCACGTCCATTCTTCTTCAATACCGAATAGTCCGAATTCATACGGACGGTATATCTCTCATAGTTTGGAACAGCAGGATATCCCAATGTACCTTCCTGACCGAAATACGAGAATCCCAATGAGAACCTTGACTTATCGCTTCCTCCGGTCATGTTCACCGAATGGTTCTGGATCGGAGCATTCTTGTTTGTCGCCTCCTTGAGCCAATTGGTTCCCTTCCATTTTCCTGACATGATGTCGTCATAATGATTAGGAATCAGCGTCTTGAAGTCATATGGAGTCTGGCCTGCAGTTTCATAAGACTTGTTGATTATCTCCATGTACTGCTTTGCATCCAGAGGTGTCACGCCGTTGGTATTAGGATTCTGTACGCCATAATAACCGTCATAAGTAACACTGAGCTTCGAGTCTGCACTACCCTTCTTTGTTGTCACGAGAATGACGCCATTTGCAGCACGGGCACCATAGATTGCGCTTGATGCAGCGTCCTTCAGCACGTCGATTGACTCAATGTCATTAGGAGAAAGGGATGTGATCGAACCGCCGGGAACTCCGTCGATGACATAAAGAGGTTCTGTCGAACCGATGGTACCCATACCACGGATGGTCACCTTGTAACTTTCTCCAGGCTGACCTGAATTGGATGTGATGTTCACACCGGCAGCCTGACTCTGGAGAGCTCCAAGAGCATCAAGAGAATTGACAGCTGCAAGCTTTTCTCCTGTAACGTTTACGGTCGAACCTGTGATCAGTTTCTTTCTCTGGGTACCGTAACCCATTACAACTACTTCATCAAGAAGTTCCATGTCCTCGCGGAGAGTAACATTGATGACCTTTTGATTTCCTACCTGAATCTCAACCGGAATGAATCCGAGAAATTCAAAGACAAGAATCTCACCTGACCTGGCCTCTAATTCATAGCGGCCAGCAGGATCGGCTACAACGCCACGACCGTTACCATTCTTTACAACAACACTGGCGCCTGGAAGAGGTTCGCCTGTAGTAGAGGTAATCTGACCTTTGAGCAGATTACCGCCGTCCACCTGGGCTTTGGCCACAAACGACATAGTCGTCAGAGACATTAAAAGTAAAGCCAGCAGGATCGGTAGTTTTTTGGTCTGCATAAGCGTTAATGATTAAGTGAATAGATTGGTTATTAGGTTGTGGCTCAAATATAATTATAAGTTATCGTCAAAACAAGAAAATCAAAGAAAATCAGTATATTTGCAACATAATTCATAAGCATCATGATACTAGCGCTTTTCGGGTTTCTTGAGATGTCGTTTGCCGACATTCTGGACATATTCCTGCTCGGGCTCATAATCTTCTTCGCCTTCAAGTGGCTGAGGGGATCATCGGCGATGAGCATATTCGTGGCGATCGTGTCCCTGTACCTGATCAGGGTGCTGGTATCGGCATTCAACATGAGGCTGATGACCGCGATAATGGAGACAGTCCTTGATGTCGGAGTGATCGCCCTTATAATCATATTCCAGCCGGAGATCAGAAAGTTCCTGATAAGCCTTGGAAACAGATACATGAACAGCGCCAAGGGACGGGAGATCGTGAACAGGATCCTTGGCAAGCGAGGCGTCAGCATGGCAGACAGCGAAACCGTCAACGACATCACAGAGGCATGCCGCAGGATGTCGGAAGACAAGACCGGAGCCCTTATCGTGCTCGCGCACAGAACTCCGCTTGACGACATAATCGGCACAGGAGACAAGATCGACGCCGCGGTGCACAGACGTCTTATCATGAACCTGTTCTTCAAGAATTCGCCGCTTCATGACGGAGCAATGGTGATCTCAGGAAACAGGATAGTGGCTGCAAGGTGCACGCTTCCGATAACCGAACGCACCGACATACCGGCAAATTACGGCATGAGGCACAAGGCGGCCATAGGAATCACGGAAGTCAGCGACGCAGATGTCATCGTGGTTTCCGAAGAGACAGGAAAGATATCATTCATCAAGGGTGGCGAGGTCACCTCTATTCAGAACATCAACGAATTAAAGCTTCTTCTGAACAATTCTATGGAGGAAGATTAGAAACAGGGAGAGAGATAATTGGAAAACAGGAAGAGAAACATCGATACGAGACTGGAGCAGAAAATCGGATTTGACAGGGTGAGACAGATCATATCCGACAGGTGCTCCACTGCATATGCGGCGGAAAGGACTGCGACTGAAACCTTTTCCACCAACCCTTCACACATACGCAAAAGACTGCTTCTGACAGACGAGATGCGTCTGATCATGATGTTTGAGGACAGTTTCCCCTCAGGCGGATTCATAGACTGCATCGACTTTCTTAAACCATTGGAAAGAAGTTCTGCAGCGATAGACCTCATATCGCTGAGGAAGCTGAAGACCATGCTGGAGACATTGCGCAAGGTAACGGCGTTCTTCGAAGGGATCAAGGACGGAGTGTATCCTAACCTGAAGAGGATGAGCGCCCACATCATGGGATTTCCCGAAGTGCAGAGGAGGATTGACTCCATCATCGACCGTTACGGAGACGTGAAGGATACGGCCTCTGACGAGCTGTACGCCATAAGAAAGGCCCTGAAGGAAAAGGAAGGGGCGATATCAAGAAGAGTCAGCGCAATATTGAAGAAGGCCCAGGAGGAAGGCATAGTGGACAGCGACGCCGGAGTTTCTGTACGCGACGGAAAGATGCTGATACCGGTAAGTGCAGCCAACAAGAAGAAGATAGCCGGCTTCATATACGACGAGTCAGCGACCGGAAAGACTGCCTTCATAGAGCCGGCAGAAGTCGTGGAACTGGACAACCAGATAAAGGAGCTCAAATTCTCCGAACAGAGGGAGATCGTACGCATCCTGTTCGAATTCACGGAATTCCTGCGTCCGTACATACCTGACCTGCTCGACGGTGCGAGATATCTCGGTGAGATCGACTTCATCATGGCAAAGGCCCAGATCGCCCTCGACTTCATCGCAGGCATGCCGATCATTTCGGAGGAAGGCGAGATGAACCTCCGCAAGGCACGCCATCCGCTTCTTGAGCGTGCGCTCAAGAAGGAGAAGAAGGAGATCGTGCCCCTGACAGCGAACTTGACTCCGCAGAAGCACATACTTCTGATCTCGGGACCGAATGCGGGAGGAAAGTCGGTCTGCCTGAAGACCGTCGGACTCCTCCAATACATGTTCCAGTGGGGCATGCTCATACCGACATCGGAAACATCCGAACTGATGGTCTTCGACCGCATCATGGTCGACATCGGAGACGACCAGTCGATCGACAACGACCTGAGTACCTACAGTTCCTTCCTTGAGAACATGAAGGACATGCTGGAAAAGGCCGACGACAAGACGCTCGTGCTCATAGACGAGTTCGGCTCGGGAACCGAGCCTGCCGCCGGTGGAGCGATCGCAGAGGCTATACTGAGCGAACTGGACAAGAGAGGCGCATACGGAGTCATAACCACCCACTACACCAACCTGAAGCTCTACGCATCGGGGGAGACAGGAGTCGTGAACGGAGCGATGATGTTCGACGTGAAGAACATCGCACCCCTGTTCAAGCTTGAGATGGGACTGCCGGGCAATTCGTTCGCATTCGAGCTGGCGCGCAAGATGGGACTTCCTGAAACAATCATCAAGGACGCAGAAAACAGGGCGGGAGAAGAGTTTGTCGGAATCGAGAGGAACCTCAGGAAGATCGCCCGCAACCGCAGGGCTCTGGACGAAAAGCTCGAAAGGATCAGACATACCGACAAGGCTCTTGAGAACATCACGGACAAGTACCAGAAGGAGCTCCAGGACATAAAGAAGATAAGGCAGGATATACTTGATGAGGCCAGAAAAGAAGCGGAAGAGATCGTAAGGAAGGCCAACAGGCAGGTAGAAAACACCATCAGGACCATCAAGGAATCGCAGGCAGCCAAGGAGGAGACACAGGAAGCCCGCAAGGAACTTCAGGGATTCATGTCCATTCTGGCAGCCAAAAAGGAGAAGGAGCAGAAGGACAAGGACGACTATATAGAAAGAAAGATTCAGCAGATAGACGCCAGAAGAGAAAGACAGAAGCAGAGGAAGGCACAGAAGGCGGATGAGAACGCACAGAGGGAAGCCAGGGAAATCCAGGCCGAGAAGGAGAGGTTGGAGGCGTTCCGCAACGCTCCGCTCAAGGTCGGAGAGAAGGTCCGCGTAAAGGAGAACGGCATGGTCGGAGAGGTGGCAAAGGTATCGGGAAAAGCTGTAGTCGTGATCATCGGCAACATAAGCAGCAAGATGCCTCTGGACAAGGTGGAGAGGATAACTTCAAACGAATTCAAGAGCGCCGTGAAGGAACCTGCCCGAACAGTTTCTGCAGTGAAGGTGGATTCTTCCCTCAACGAAAGGAAACTGAATTTCAGCGTAGAGCTGGATGTGCGCGGAGAGAGGCTGAACGATGCGATAGAGAAGGTTACGCGTTATGTGGATGATGCCATCATGCTGAGCGTTTCGAGCGTAAGGATCATTCATGGAAAGGGAACGGGGGTTCTCAGGGATGAGATCCAGAAGTTCCTAAGGACGATGCCCGGGGTGGCTTCCGTAAGGGATGAGCATATCCAGTTCGGAGGTACGGGTGTTACTATAGTTAATTTTGAATGACATATATGAACAGGAAGATTGCAGTTGGAGCATTGGCGGTGGCGGTTTTGCTGGCGGCAGGATGCGGAGGAAAGAAGGAGAAGACGGACGCAATGGGTCCGGAGGAAACGGTTGAGGCTTTTGTAAGGGCGGTGACCGGAGGCGAGTTCTGCGAAGCAATGTCTCTTTGCGACACTCTGACCATGAAAAAGTACATCAGAGACTATGCGCAGGCATGGGATATGCTCGTAAGGAAGGATAGCGGTGCTGTTGCGATTGCGGCAGCGGTCTTGGCCGAAGCGGACTTCAGGACGGAGGACGTCGTCAAGGACGGAGACCGAAGAAAAGTGACATATACCCTCGACGCAGGAGAGGGAAAGAACAAGAAAAAGACAGCCACAGTGAGAAAGGAAGAGGGGGTATGGATAGTGGAGGAAATTACAGACAGTCTCTAGGAAGACTGGGAGAGGATATGGCGTGCAGATTTCTGCAAGGCAGGGGCCACGCCATACTGGAAAGGAACTGGAGAAGCGGCCATCTTGAGATCGACATAATCTCCTTCAATGAGGAAGGGATACATTTCGTCGAGGTCAAGACACGCAGGAAGAACATCCAGGCCCCGCCTCAGGAGAACGTGGGCGGCATAAAGCAGGCAAGGATAGCCAAGGCAGCCATGCGCTTCCTCAAGACACGGAAGGGACTGCCGTTCGGAAACCACGAATGTCTGTTCGACATCGTGGCAGTGACCTTCGACGGAAAGGAGGCGACACTGGAATGGTTTCCGCAGGCATACATCCCTTTATACTTATGAAAGACACTAAAGCGATTGTATAATATATGGACAAGAATAATTGTTATTGCGTGATTCTGGCCGGTGGACCTGGAACAAGGTTCTGGCCGATGAGCAAGGTAGACAAGCCGAAGCAGTTTCTGGATGTGGCTGATTCGGGAAAGACATTCATCAGGCAGACATACGAAAGGTTTGCCAAGGTGGTGCCGCAGGAAAACATCCTCATCGTGACGGCATACAGATACCGTGAGCTTGTCATGGAGCAGATTCCTGAGCTGGATCAGAAGAACCTTCTCCTCGAGCCATACTCCAGAAACACCGCTCCGGCCATCGCATACGCGACATACACCCTGATGCTGAGGAACCCTGACGCTCATGTGGTCGTGACCCCTTCGGACCACTTCATCCAGAACGAGGAACTCTTCTGCAAGACCATCGAATACGCTTTCGACTTCGTGGCGGAGAACGATGTGCTCATGACATTGGGACTTGTACCTACAAGACCTGACTCCAACTACGGATACATACAGGCATGTGACGGACGCAATGCACACAAGAGTACTGTCCCTATGGCAGTGAAGACGTTTACGGAGAAACCTGACAAGGAACTTGCGAAGGTGTTCATAAAGACAGGGGAATTCTTCTGGAACTCCGGTATCCTGGTATGGAATGTCAGGACCATCAGGAAAGAGATGGAGAAGCATCTTCCGGCAGTCACAGGTCTTTTCAACGGCTGGGAGAACGCCTTGGGAACAGGAATCGAGGACGAATTCATGCTCAGGATATATACCGAATGCCCTAACATCTCGATCGACTACGGAGTGATGGAGAAGACAGACAGGGCATGGATGTACCCCGCAAAATTCGACTGGCAGGATATCGGAAGCTGGGAATCGCTCTACAACTTCATTCCGGACAAGGACATACACGGAAACGTCATCGGACCAGAGAAGCACATCGTGGAGAACTGCCGCGACATGCTTGTGATAACCCCGGACAGGAAGAAGAAGATGGTCGTGATCAAAGGCCTTGAGGACTTCATGATCATAGACACGGACGACGCCCTTGTCATCTGCCCGAAGGACGACAAGAAGTTCAAGGAACTCATATCGGGCATCGCAATGCCGGAATTCGAGAAATATCGTTAAACACCGTCCCCGGTCCTCCGGGGATTCAAACCTATTAAGAATATGGAAAAACAGATACAGGCCGACATGATGGCGGCGATGAAGGCGAAGGACACCGTACGCCTTGCATCAGTAAGAGCTATCAAGGCAGCGATAATGCTGGCAAAGACCGCGGAAGGATCTACAGGCGAAGTGGATGACGCGGCAATCGTGAAGATAATCCAGAAACTCGTAAAGCAGAGGAAGGAAAGCGCCCAGCAGTATAACGAGGCGGGCCGCCCCGAGCTCGCTGAAAACGAGCTCGCGGAGGCGGCCTGCATGGAAGTCTACCTTCCGAAGCAGCTCAGCGAGGCAGAGGTCGAAGCTAAGCTGGCTGAAATCATCGCCGAGGTCGGAGCATCACAGCCTTCAGACATGGGCAAGGTGATGGGAGTCGCTACAAAGCGTCTTGCCGGACTTGCTGACGGCCGCATGATTTCCACCATCGTCAAGAAACTTCTTGCAAAATAAGCCACACACAATCAAACCTATAACAACATGAAAACTAGAACCATCCTGGCGACGCTGGCGCTGCTGGCTGTCGCAGCGTGCAACGATTGCGCGCCCAAACAGTCTCTGGAAGACCTGAACATGCCGATCATCCAGACAAAGTACACGGCAGACCCGGCACCTATCGTCATCGGAGACACTCTCTACCTTTACACAAGCCACGACGACGACCACGGTGAGAACTTCATCATGAGGGACTGGCTCCTCTACACCACTACAGACATGGTGAACTGGCAGGACCGCGGAGCCGTGGCATCGCTCAAGGACTTCAAATGGTACAGGAACAATAACGGAGCGTGGGCGCAGCAGGTTGTAGAAAGGAACGGGAAATTCTACATGTACTGCCCTATCCATGGAAACGGCATCAGCGTCCTGGTTGCAGACTCTCCTTACGGACCGTTCGTGGATCCTCTCGGAGGAACACTGGTATGGCAGAAGGAACATTGGTATGACATCGACCCTACCGTATGGATCGACGACGACGGCCAGGCATACATGTACTGGGGCAACCCTAACCTCTATTATGTTAAGCTGAACGAGGACATGATCTCATACTCCGGAGACATCGTCGAGCTTCCTCATATCGAGGACTACCAGGAAGGACCTTGGTTCTACAAGCGCGACGGCAAGTATTACCTTGCATTCGCTTCAACATGCTGTCCTGAAGGCATCGGCTACGCCATGAGCGACAGCCCTACAGGACCATGGGAGTACAAGGGACATATCATGGACCACACCCATCGCACACGCGGAAACCATCCGGGCATCACCGACTACAAGGGCAAGACCTACTGCTTCGGACAGAACTACGACATCTTCCGTCTTGAAGAAAGCCGCCATGCGGAGCGCCGCTCGGTATCTGTAGCCGAGATGCACTACAATGAGGACGGAACCATCCGGGAGCTGCCTTACTTCGTGGACTGCAAGGTAGAGCAGATCGAATGGTTCGACCCATACAAGAAGGTCGAGGCCGAGACGATGGCATGGGGATTCGGATTGAAGACCATCCCTAAGAACGTCTGGGCAAAGGACCGCTGGAATCAGCTGGTGACCAACATCGACGACGGAGAATACATCAAGCTCAGAGGTGTCGACTTCGGCAGCGGAGCAAAGTCATTCACAGTGTCCGCTTCAGCTCTCCTTTACGGAGGCACTATCGAAATCAGGCTTGACGACTATGACGGAAAGCTGGTCGGAAAGGTAGACATCGGATGCACCAGGAACGAGCTGCAGGAGTTCACAACAAAGATCCGCGGCGCAAAGGGCGTCCACGATCTCTGCCTCGTATTCAGGGCAAGCCGTTACCAGGACCGTAACCTCTTCCAGCTCGACTGGTGGAGAATGGACCAGTAAATGCTCACGACGGGTATTTTTGTCGCCCGTCATGAGACCCAAACCGCAACAGAACCGGTTTAAAAGCACATTACCTCACACAACGGGCTGCAAAAATACCCGTCATGTGAGGTAAACTTATTGTTCCAGGTCCTTGACGATGTTGTCCAGAAGACGAAAACTCTTGACTTCCACGCATATTATCGTCACAATTAACACAATCCAAAGCAGAATGACCAGGGCCCATCTGAAAGGATCGTCCGTCAATTGCACATCCGAAAACCATGAATAAAGTCCTATGGCAACAACGATGACAGCCGCTACAGCTGCAATTATTGTCATCTTATATGTTCGGATTCTAAAATTCCTGACATGGGCTGCAATCTGAAGTACATCACCGTCAAAACGGAAGGACTTCCTGTATTTCATTCTTTCCCGATATTGCCATAGGGCGCTTGCTGCAATCATGACATAGGCTGTAACAGCAATCCATACAGGCATACCATAATTCTTGCAGCACATACACATCAAAGGCAGCATAATAACAGATATTATCACAGGTCCATACAAGGTCAACCAATCGTACAGATTTATCCTTCTCTTTTGGGTTTCCCTCAAGAGTCTGTCCGTCACGATCTCCTGACGATCAAAACGTTCTTTCATTATTGCGAACTGCTGACGCATCTCCTCCATCTCGCAGCTCAAATCCAATCTATTGTCTTCCATTTCTCTGCTTTTTTAATTCTTGTTTGACATCTGCTTGAGTTTCTCCTTGATACGGACAAGCTTGACCGAGACATTCTTGACGCTTATGCCAAGTATCGCCCCTATTTCTTCGTAACTGAGGTTTTCCAGCCACATAAGGATGATGCTTCTGTCCACGAGCCCCAGTCTGTTGATCCTGTCATACAGCTGACGTATCTGCATGGCATCCTCATCTATATCCTCGTACGGATCGATATCCACATTGAGCGGGATTGTCTCCATCCTACGTCTCTTTTTTGATGTATTGATGCATGTGTTCAGACTGATACGCCATATCCAGGTGCTGATGCTGCATTCTCCGCGGAACGATGAGAACCCTTTCCACATGTTTATCAGAATCTCCTGAAACAGGTCAGCAACCTCGTCAGCGTCTTTCGAGAACATATAGCAGACCGTATATATCCGTCTCTTATGCTCTCTAACAATTTGCGCAAATTCTTTTTCCTTGTCTTCCATTTCGTCACATTCAGGATTAAAATCACCCCTTTAGACAACCTTTTCCCTGTAAAACTACAGATAAAAATAAATTTTATCAGCCAAAAAATAAATATTTGTGTCGCCGCTTTTGCAAAGAAAAAGAAAAATCCGCGTTATCTTTTTTATGATTTGAGGACATATCTTTCAGGCATATTTATTTTTGACGGCACATAAACTGATTACGCCACATGGAAGAAACGATTTGCAAAGGTAATTTTTACCATGTCTGTACAGACGGACTTGAACAGGTGACGCTCCTGAAAGATGAGGATGACTTCAAAACCGCATGGAACTATCTCGCTTTAAGCGCTTGGAGAAACGGAGTAAGTGTCGTAGCCTTCACCTTGATGTCCAACCATGTACACGAACTCCTTGCCTGCAAGAAAGCCGAGCAGGCGGACAAGACCATAAAACTATACAAGAAACTTATCTCTACTTTCCTGAGACGAAAGTATGGATTATCCCAGACACTGCATAGGACAAGAGACTGCATTTCAGTTATTGATACGATACAGTACCTTAAGAATTGTATCGCATACATATTACGGAATGCTGTCTGCGCAAGAATATGCTCTAAACCGGAATATTACAGATGGTCAAGTTACGGATGTTATTTCTCTGACAAAAGAAAGAAAAGCGTCTCAAGACCTGTATCTGAACTGACATATACAGAAAAACGCAGGCTGCTTAAAACAGGTATGGACCTCAGCAATTGTCCGTTCAGGATTGATGAAGACGGGCTGATTACCCTTGACTCATTCGTAGAATCAGACGTAGTGGAAAAAGCCTACAAATATTCCGGCAAGTCATTCCTATATTATCTGGGCTGCTGCAATGATGCAAAGATGGAATATGAACTTGCTTGCCAGCCGATGATGCATGTAAGCGACCAGGATATGTATGAGACCATCAGGAAACATGTTGCCAACCGTTTTCGGGGAAAAGAACTGTCCGAGTTATCATCGTCAGAGAAATGTTCTATTCTTAAATCAGTATTCTTCAACAATAAGACATCCATTCCCCAACTCTCCAGAATTATGGGTCTTTCCAGAAAACTTATACAACGTATTTTATCCACATGATGCTCACGACGGGTATTTTTGTCGCCCGTCATGAGAGCCTGACCGCAACTGAAGCGGTTTAAAAGCACATTACCTCACACAACGGGCAGCAAAAACACCCGTCGTGTGAGATTACAGCGGTACGGAGAGGGTGTTCTTGACTTCGCCGATTACAAAGATGCTGTGGAGGGAGCCGATGCAGTCAAGGTCGCCTAGGGTGCCAAGAACGAATTCCTGATAGTCCCGCATGCTGCGGGCATATATCTTCAATTGATAGTCGTAGTCGCCGGATGTGTTGAAGCATTCGACGACTTCGTCTATATCTGCTATGACTGATGTGAACTGGCGGCTGAACTCCTTGCTGTGATGCTTAAGACTGACATTGCACAGGACCATGATACCGTTGCCGACCTTGATCGGGTCGACCACAGCCACATACCTCTTTATATAACCTTCCCTCTCCAGCCTCTTCTGGCGCTCGAAGACTGGAGACGGAGAAAGGTTCACCTTTGCCGCAAGTTCCTTCGTAGTCAGCTTCGCATCTTTCTGCAGTTCGCGCAGAATCAGGATATCAATCTTATCCAAGTTCTCGTTCATAGAATATTATTCTGTTTATAGGGTAATTTCCGGCAAATATAGAATAATTTTCCAAATTTTTCAGAAAGGTTGTACATACGGAGATATTCCGTATCTTTGCACACCGTTTCCGAAAGGGCATAAACAATTGACATTTATGATAAAACACGAGTATATACACGATGGGATCTTTGAGTTCGAGGCAGGAGGAAGCGTCAGCGGCCTGAAGGTCGCATACCACACTTCCGAGCGCCCATGGCAGAAGGGTGATGAGCGCAAGGTGATATGGATCTGCCATGCACTGACAGCGAATTCGGATGCCCAGGACTGGTGGCCGGAGCTCGTGGGCCCTGGAAAGCTCTTCGACACGGAAAGATATTTCGTCGTATGCGCCAACATGCTCGGCTCTCCATACGGATCGTCCGGACCCTCGCAGACAGACCCGCAGACAGGAAGGCCGTACTTCCTTGACTTCCCGAAGATCACCGTCCGCGACATAGTAAGAGCCAACGACCTTGTGCGCGAACATCTCGGGATCGAGAAGATCGACTTCATGGTGGGAGGATCCATCGGAGGATTCCAGTCGATAGAATGGTCGATAATGAAGCCTGAAGTAATAGAAAAGGCTGTCTACATCGCATGCGGAGCACGCGTGACCCCATGGCTTTCGGCATTCAACGAGTCGATGAGGATGGCCCTGGAAGCCGACCCGACATTCCGCGAATGCGCAGACCTTCATGGCGGAGAAGCAGGTCTCAGATGCGCCAGAAGCATCGCCCTCATATCATACAGAAGCTATGCAGGATACAATGCGACCCAGTGGGAGAAGGACGAAGACTGCCTTTTCGCCGGAAAGGCGGGTTCATACCAGAGGTATCAGGGCAAGAAGCTTTCCGACCGCTTCGATGCATATTCATATTGGTATCTGTGCGGTTCGGTGGACAGCAACAATGTCGGACGCGGACGCGGAGGAGTCGAAGCGGCGCTTGGAACCATCACGACAGACTGTACGGTCATAGGAATAGACAGCGACGGACTTTTCCCTGTCCAGGAGCAGAAACTGATAGCATCATGCATACCGGGAGCGCGATATCATGAGATCACATCAAAGTTCGGCCACGACGGCTTCCTTCTGGAAAACGACCAGCTGACGGCGATCATCGCCCCGCTGCTCCCATAAGGACTGCCGGCTACTCCGGACATAACGGCCGGTCATCGGAAACTATAATGAAATAAAAAAATACAATATATGCAGGTATTGAAATTCGGAGGCACATCGGTTGCCAATGCACAGAACATGTCACACGTTGTGGACATCGTCACAAAGGCGGTGGACCGCGACAGGACCATATTGGTGGCCTCGGCGATCAGCGGATGCACCGACACCCTCATCAGGATAGGAAACCTTGCCGCAGAACGTGACGAGACGTACAAGGAACTTATCAACGGGCTTCAGGAGAAGCACCATGAGATAATAGACACCATGCTCCCAAGGGAGAAGCAGACGGATTCGAAGAATGTCTGCGACTCGCTCTTCGACTCGCTCAGGAGCATCGCCCAGGGAGTGTTCCTTCTTGGCGAGCTCTCCCCTGCCAGTCTCGACGCCATCCAGGGATTCGGAGAACTCTGGTCAACAAAGATACTTGCAACCAAGCTCGCATCCATCGGAATCGCGACCAAATGGATCGACTCACGCCAGATCATCCGCACCGTGAACAAGAACGGAAAAAACGTCGTGGATGTGCAGAAGACATATTACCGCATCAACGACCTGGTGGAGAACGATCCTGTGACCCAGCTTTTCGTCCTCCCGGGATTCATCGCTTCGGACAAGCAGGGACGCACCACGACCCTCGGACGCGGCGGGTCGGACTATACCGCCGCCCTGTATGCGGTCGGCTGCAAGGCCCGCATTCTCGAGATATGGACGGATGTTCCGGGCATGATGACCTCGAATCCGAAGGTCGTACCGACAGCCCGCACGATCAACAACATCTCGTATAAGGCCGCCCTGGAGCTCTCGCACTTCGGCGCGAAGGTCATCTACCCACCGACAATCCAGCCGGTGGTTGCAGAAGGCATTCCGATCTACATCAAGAACACATTCGACCCTACAGCTGAAGGTACCCTCATCGAGAAGAACCCTCCACGCAGCAAGGACAAGCTCATAGGCATCTCGAACTCCGACAACATCGCCCTCCTCTCGCTGGAAGGCAGCGGCATGGTCGGCATACCGGGATTCTCAAGCCGTCTGTTCGAGACATTGAGCCAGAACGACATCAACATCATTCTCATCACACAGGCCTCTTCGGTGCATACGATGTGCATCGCCGTTTCTGAAAAGGACGCTGAGAAGGCGCGCGAAGCGGCCGACAGATGCTTCGCATACGAGATTTCCCTCGGCAAGCTCAACCCTCTGAAGGTCGAGAAAGGCTTCTCTATCGTATGTCTCGTAGGCGACGACGTGCTCAACCAGACCGGAGCCACCGGACGCATGCTTGCGGCCCTGGGACGCAACAGCATCCCGGTACGCGCCACCGCACAGGGCTCTTCTGAAAGAAACATTTCGGCAATCATATCCTCATCAGACGCCGAAGCAGCCATCAGGACCATCCACAACGAGTTCTTCGACAAAAGGAGCGGCAAGGACATAAACCTCTTCATCGCAGGTTACGGAGTCGTAGGAAAGGCACTTGTAGAGATCATCGCGAAGAACCGCGAGAAGATCGCATCACGCACAGGACGCCGTCTCCATGTATGCGGCCTTTCAAACAGCCGCAAGTTCATACTGGACAAGAACGGACTCTCTCTCGAGGACATCAAGACACAGCTGGAGAACGGCATGAGCGCCGCTGACGAAGCATACTTCACCCAGCTGGCGACCCTGTCTCTCGAGAATTCGGTATTCGTGGACTGCACGGCATCAGCCGACATCGCCTTCAAGTACATGCACCTGTTCAAGAAGGGATATTCAGTGGTGGCATGTAACAAGATCACCTTCTCGTCTCCATACCAGCAGTACGCAGCCCTCAAGGAGGCAGCGATCGAGATCGGTGCGACCCTCCGCTACGAAACGACGGTAGGAGCAGCCCTCCCTATCCTTGAGTCAATCTCGAGAAGCGTGCACAGCGGCGATGAGATCATCCGCATCGAGGCCGTGCTTTCTGGCACATTGAACTATATCTTCAGCAACTACGCCGGAGGCGAAGGCGGCACATTCGCAGAAGTAGTGAAAAGGGCTCAGGATGCAGGCTATACCGAGCCAGACCCACGTCTGGACCTCAGCGGAAGGGACGTTTTGAGGAAGCTTCTCATACTCTCCCGCGAGGCAGGAGTAGGAATCGACGAAAAGGATGTTGAAATCTCTCCTATCCTTCCGGAAGACTTTTTCGAAGGGGATGTGGCTTCATTCTACAGGAAGCTGGAGGAGAACGAGGCAATGTTTGCAGCGCGCTACAATGAGGCGGCATCAAAGGGACTGCGCCAGAGGTTCGTGGCAGCGCTCGTGAAGGACGAGACAGCGGCTCTGGGATACAAGGCCAGGATCGGCCTTGAGAGCGTAGAGCCGTCACACCCGCTCTACGGCCTCTGCGGCACCGACAATGCAGCCCTCATCCAGACCGACTTCTATCCGTCTCCGCTGGTCATCCAGGGAGCGGGAGCCGGATCATACCAGACTGCTTCTGGAGTGTTGAATGACATCATCATGTAAACCGAAGGAACTTTACAGACCGAATCATGGAAAAGAAAGAATATAAGTTCGAGACCCTGCAGGTCAGGGCAGGACAGGAAATCGACCCAGTATCAAAAGGAACGGCAGTGCCTATCTACCAGAGCACAGCCTACACATTCGACAGCATGGAATATGGCGCCGAGCTCTTCGAGCTTAAGCGCCCGGGCAACATCTACACCCGCATCACCAACACGACCAACGAGGTCTTCGAAAAGCGCATGGCGGCCCTCGAAGGAGGTGTAGCCGCCGTTTCGACGGCATCAGGCCAGTCGGCAGTCTTCCTTTCCATCACCAACATCTGCGGCCCGGGAGACAACATCGTGGCCCAGCCTTTCCTCTACGGAGGCACATTCACGATGTTCGCCATCACCCTGCGTGACATGGGCATAGAGGTCCGCTTCGCCAAGAGCGACCATGTGTCTGACCTCGAAGCACTCGTGGACGGACGCACCAAGGCCCTCTTCCTCGAGAACATCGGCAACCCGGCCTTCAACATTCCGGACTATGAGCCTATCGTGGAGATGGCGCGCCGCAAGGGCATATGCGTAATGGTGGACAACACCTTCGGCATGGGAGGATACCTCTTCCGCCCGTTCGAGTGGGGATGCAATGTATCTGTACATTCCGCTACCAAATGGATCTGCGGACATGGAACCGCGCTCGGAGGAGTGGTTGTCGACGGAGGAAACTTCGACTGGACACCGGAGAAGTATCCGCTTCTGGCAGCTCCTTCGGAAAGCTACCATGGCCTTATATATAAAGAGGTATTCGGAGATGCGGCATTTGCCGGAAGAGTACGTGTGGACGGACTCCGCAACATCGGACCTGCGGCTTCTCCGTTCAACTCGTTCCTGATGCTCCAGGGCCTTGAGACCCTGTCGCTCAGGGCGGAACGCTGCTGCGAAAACACTCTTGCTGTAGCTGAGTTCCTCGAGAAGCATCCGGCTGTGGAAAGCGTGAACTACCCGGGACTCAAGAGCAACCCATATCACGAACTGGGGTGCAAGTATCTCAAGCATGGATTCGGCGGAGTCCTTACCTTCCGTGTGAAGGGAGGATTCGAGGCTGCGGCAGCGCTCGTCACCCGTCTTGAGCTGATCCTGCATGTGGGAAGCGTGGGAGACTCAAAGTCGCTTATCGTCCACCCTGCATCCACAACCCACTCGCAGCTCAGCCCTGAAGAGCAGGTTGCAGCAGGAGTCTACCCTAACATGCTCCGCCTCAGCGTCGGCATAGAAAACATCGACGACCTCATCGCCGACCTCAACGCCGCCTTGTAGGCCGGAAAGATTTAAAGATGTAACACCCAACGGATTAATTGCGGGCTTTACACAAAAGTACTGTTGCTGTAAGCTGGTTTATTTTGAAGAATATTCAGATATAAATCAGGCTATTGAGGAGAAAGACTGGAGCGAAGCGATGGCAAGTCCTCCTCCCGAGGAGGAGGATTTAGGTGGAGGGTGACGTAAACATATTTTCATATTTATGTTCGCCCTCAGACATAGAGACAAGTTAGGCAACGACAATTAAAGGTATAACGACAGAAAAAAAGACTGGAGCGAAGCGATGGCAAGTCCTCCTCCCGAGGAGGAGGATTTAGGTGGAGGGTGACGTAAACATATTTTCATATTTATGTTCACCCTCAGACATAGAGACAAGTTAGGCAACGACAATTAAAGGTATAACGACAGAAAATATGAAAGTAGCAGTAGTGGGTGCCACAGGACTGGTTGGCACAAGAATGCTGGAAGTTCTGGCAGAAAGGAACTTCCCTGTAACGGAGCTCCTTCCGGTAGCTTCGGCAAAGTCAGTAGGAAGAAAGATCACATTCCAGGGCAAGGAATGGGCAGTCATAAGCGCAGAAGATGCGATAGCGGCACGTCCGGACCTCGCGCTGTTCTCGGCAGGCGGAAGCACATCTGCCGAACTCGCGCCGAAGTTCGCTGAGGTTGGATGCCGCGTAGTCGACAACTCGTCGCAGTGGCGCATGGACCCGACCAAGAAGCTGGTCATTCCTGAGATCAACGGAGATGTGATCGAAGAGTCAGACTACATCATCGCAAACCCTAACTGTTCTACCATCCAGATGCTCCTCCCTCTCTGGCCCCTCCATAAGGCTTACAGGATCAAGAGAGTGGTAGTATCTACATATCAGTCAGTTACAGGAACAGGCTACAAGGCCATGGACCAGATGACCGAAGAGCGCAAGGGCAGAAAGTGGGGTGAATATCCTGCAGTCTATCCGCATCCTATCGACCAGAACATCCTTCCTCACATCGACTCGTTCCTCGAGACAGGCTACACCAAGGAAGAGATGAAGATGGTCAACGAGACACATAAGATATTCGCAGATGACACCATCGGCGTATCCCCTACCACTGTCCGCGTACCTGTACAGGGAGGTCATTCGGAGTCCATCAACCTCGAGTTCGAAAAGGACTTCACTCTTGAAGATGTGCGCAGAATCATGGAGGAGACTCCGGGAGTAACCCTTCAGGACGACCCTGCAAACAACGTCTATCCTATGCCTCTCTACGCATGGGGCAAGAATGACGTCTTTGTAGGACGTTTCCGCAAGGACCCTTCAGTAAAGTCAGGCCTCAACTTCTGGTGCGTTGCAGACAACCTCCGCAAAGGCGCTGCAACCAACGCCGTCCAGATCGCCGAAAAACTTATCGAGAAAGGCTTCCTGCATAGGTAATTTTCATCAGTTTTAATAGGTTTTCTGATTAATAATTGCCAACTTTGCCATTCATAGAAACAATCTTTAATTACACATATCATGAAAAAATTACTTGGCATCCTGACTCTATGCCTATTTGCATTTTCTTTCACTGCTTGCGATAAGCTTAAGAAAATGGAAGACGAGTCTACTGAAAGTGTATGCGACAAATGCGGAGAAGACCCATGCGTATGCGAGGATGAAACCTGCCCGGACTGTGGCAAGAACCCTTGCGAATGCACCACACCAAATCCTGAATTCACACCTCTCCAGCCAAGCGAACAGAAAGAGAAGCTGGCTTCAGTAGGACAGAAGATGATGGATAAGATGCCTGCAAACGAGTGGGAGAAGTATGCTCAGCTCGTGGAAGATATAAGCAATTCCGTATATGCTTCCGATGATTATAATTGGGGCACACTGGAAGAATGGTTCGAAGGCGAAGGTGAAGACATCTACAATGAAGAAGAAAAGCTGACTGTCAATGGCAACAAGTATACTTCATCATGGATTTCAGATATCGTGATCCTCATGTCCAACCATACAGGTCTTTTCACATGTACCGAAAACGGCGTGACGATCTCAGATTATAATGGCGGAACAAAGGCTGTATTCACTCTCAACGGTAAAAAATACGAAGCTGAGATCAAGAGTTCCGGAAAGGTGACTGAAGCCATATACGTATATGAAGAGACTGACTCATGGGAGGATACCGGTTATTATGATCCGGAAACCGATGACTATATCTATGTAGGTGAGGAAATTGAAAGAGTCGATTACGATAAGGTTACCGTTAAAGTAGGAGTACCTGAGCAGATCGACATCAATCTTACAGAAGACGGAAAGTCTCTTGCCAGCGTAACGATGAAGTTCACTTCTTCGTTCTCGAAAGATGGAATAAACCCTACAACTGACAGCTTCTCTGTCAAGACTACAGCTTCGATCAACGGTTTTGAAGCTGTTTCAGAAAAGATAGCATACGACGGTGCAACAGGAAAGGCTTCTGCAAAAGTTTCTATAAAGAAGAATGGGGAAGTTCTTTTCACTACTTCTGCATCAGCAGATGCAAAAATAGCCTTGACAACCGAAAGTTGGGAAGACAGCTACAGCAGCTATTCTTACTCTTCTGTAGAATTGCAAAAGGCTCAGAACATCAATGTAAGCCTTGACATTCTTGGTGAGATCCAGGCAAAGGGATCATGCACCAACGCAATGGAAGCAGTAGAATCACTTGAATTGATGTGGAATGCTCTTTATGATGGCAACACAGCCGATGAAAACGAAGCAAAGAGGCATCTTGACAATTTCAATGCAAAGATAAACATCAACGTATACTACGACGGAAAGGACACAAAGCAGGCAGCAGTAGCATTTGAACTTTCAAAATATGAATATGACTACGACAACTGGGTGGATTATGACCTTATTCCTGTCATAGTATTCAGCGATGGTTCAAGGTACAAGGTCGAGGAGTTCTTTACAGAGAATGCGTTCGGAGAACTGGCTGACAATTTCTATGAGTTCTGCGAATCTTTCGCCGAAGTATTCGGTTTTGAAATCTAGGATTGCGTAAGCACATTCATAAGATATACATACTGTTTGCGTCACTTGTCTTCATAGCCATGGCCGGCTATGAGGCAGAGGCGCAAACAGATTCTTTATACTATGACCTGGACAGCACGACATTGTCAATACAGAGACATTCATCTTCCATAAAAAGAATAAGTCCTCATGTCACGGACATAGATATCAGAATGATACAGAACATGCCTCAGATCATGGGCAATACTGACCCTGTGAGTTTCATAAAGAATCTTCCGGGAGTGCAGACCGGTTCCGAATATGATTCAGGCATACATATCCAAGGATGTGACAATGCCCATAACGACATTTCACTGGCTGGCGTACCTGTTTATGGAGCAAACCATCTGTTCGGACTATTCTCCGTCTTCAATCCTTCACATTACAGTCATATGAGCTTTTCCCGTTCATCAGAAAGCAACAGACTGGGAGGAACTCTACGGATGGAACTTGCCGACTCATTGCTGAATGGAACTACCGGCGACATCAGTGTCGGTATCATGTCTTCTCAAGGCAGTCTGGGGCTGAGAACCGGAAACAACTCACATCTGAGAGTTTCAGCCAGGCAATCCTACATGAACCTTCTATACAAAAGATGGCTGAAGATTGAAGGTAGTCCTATAAGATACGGATTCGGGGACTACAACATAAGCTGGATGTACACTCCTTCCGACAGAAACCGCATATGGATAGAAGGATATATCGGCAGGGACAATGTAAAAGTGGAAGAACAGAAGTTCAATGTCGGATTACAACTGGTATGGGGCAATTATTCCGGAGCGCTGCATTGGTTGCACAAAGGTACGGAAGTGACCCACCGCCATACCATATTCCTTTCCGGATTCCGGTCACATGGAATCATGTCACAGAACGAATCCGAATTACGCCTCAACTCTCACATAAACACTGCCGGATATAAAGGTAATGCCGAATGGAAGGATTTTTCCATTCACTCAGAAGTGAACCTGCATGACATTTCACCCCAGGATCCGCAATCAGAAGGTCTGTACGGAGGCGGAGCACAGGAGCCCGAAAGACAGAATGCCCTTGAAAGTTCACTGATGTTCAGATACAGCAGGAATTTTACAGACAGATGGGGCATGGACGCCGGAATCAGAGGTATCTTCTACCTTAGTCCGGAAACTCAATATCACCTTTCCTTTTCTCCAGACATATCGTTTACATACAATGCCTACCACCTGGGCAAGTTGACTGCGTCATATGGTATCCGTCATCAGTATCTGTTTCAGGCAGGACTTACAAATATCGGACTCCCCATAGAATTCTGGTTTGCAGCTGGCAGACATAGCCTTCCACAGCATTCTCATCAGGCAGACCTTTCGTATGATATCAACCTGTTCCAAGACAGGCTGGCCATATCGGTAAACACTTACTACAAAAGGTTATACAACCAAGTGGAATACAAGGGAGATATGTTTGACTTCTTCAACTCAGCATATGATCTTGACAGATATCTGCTAAAAGGAAACGGATGGAACTATGGTCTCAACTTCATGATCCACAAACAGACCGGAAAACTCACAGGATGGATAAGTTATTCTATAGGACGGGCTCTGCGTCAATTTGACAATAAGGACTACAATGGCATCTATCCGGCAAATCATGAGCGCATACATGAGATGAACACCGTCTGCTCATACAAGACAGGAAGATGGAATTTATCAGGAACATTCATCTTCGCAAGTGGTGCACCATTTACCGCACCTGATTATTACTACATATCCGCCGGTCAGATAATGTCAAAACCCGGAAAGCATAACGCCTGCCGCATGCGTCCGTACATAAGAATGGATGTTTCCGCAACATGTTTCATAACAAAAAACGAAAGGCAGGAAAACGGCATCAATGTTTCATTGTACAATGTTACAGGAAGAGAGAACGATGTGATGTATCGTCTTAACATGAAGGATGGAAAATACTCATATGGAAGAATGGTGTTCTTCCTGCGGTGGGTTCCGTCTATAAGTTATTTCCATAAATTCTGACAATGAATAGACTGATTTACATAATAGTCTTCATACTCATGGCAGCCAGCTGTGAGCATCAAGTGCATCTACCCGAATCACAGCCCCAACTAGTGGTAGAGGGTTGGATAGAAGAGGGCAAGGCCCCCGTTGTCATGGTGACTACCAGCGTTCCAATAACAGAAACCGTTAAAGACCTTTCGGAACTTGAAAAGCATGTCGTAAACTGGGCAAAGGTAACAGTGTCAGACGGAGAGAATGAAATGATCCTCACCGGACAGAAGAATAATGATTATTTTCCGCCATACATCTATACCACAACCTTTATGAAAGGAAAGGCAGGGCATACCTACAAACTGAAGGTAGAGTACAGCGGACGTACCGTCACTGCCTCGACGACTATCCCTCCCCACAAGAATCTTGAATACATCAAGGTAAAGAAAGCTCGGGACAATGATACGTACTATCTGGTCGGAGGGCTTAAAGACAATCCTCAGACAAAGGATTATTACAAGGTCTTCACAAAAGTAAGGAATAAGGACAATGCATATGTCTCTTCCTTCCTGGGATTGACAGATGATGTCATACTCGATGAAGGCATAAATGAAATCCCGATCAACAACGGTTCCGGAAAGATCGGTGAAAAGATATCATCTCATTTTACAGCAGAGGACTTCGTCATGGTCCGCTTCTGCACACTGGATAAAAATGCCTGGATGTTCTGGAGTGATTTTGAAGAGGTCCAGTCACTTACCAGCAGTCCTATCTTTTCAGTTACTATAGACATACGCACCAATATCAAAGGAGGACTGGGATATTGGGCAGGTTACGGACCTTCTTATTATAAGGTTTCCATCCCGGACTCATTGAGTCTGGGACGGATATATTAGAAGGCGAAGACGCAGATCTTCCAGAGGATCAGGACGGCTACTATGGTCTTGAGGCCGGTGCCGGTTATGAAGCCGAGGAAGGAGCCGATGGCGGCCTTGAGGGCCTGGCCGGCTCCCTGGCGGGTGTAGTAATACTCGAAAAGGAAAGCTCCCAGGAAGGAACCCAGGATCATGCCGATAGGAGTCAGGATCATGCCCACGACAAGTCCTACCATCGCTCCCCTTTCGGCGTATCTGCTTCCGCCGGTAAGCTTGGTGAAGTACATCGGAACGATATAATCGATAACCGATACGATTGCGACCACAACACCCCATACGATAAGGGTCTTGAGGGCCATTTCTTCCGGTCCCCAGATATAGAGGAGCAGAAGGCCGATCCAGCTTACAGGTGTTCCCGGAAGGCCCGGGAGGATGCTGCCGGCGATTCCTATCACGCCGGCCAATATCGCTAAGATTATAATTACTGTTTCCATTTATCCTGGTTTTGAATTCTATTCTGTTATCGGAGATGGGTATCCAGGGACTAAATCCCTCCCACTTCGTGGGCCCCTCCCGTTCACAATGGCCACGGGCGGCCATGGTCCCCGGATACCCATCCCCGATAACAAACGTTACTCCTGAGCCATAATCGCTTCAATATCAGCGGAGGTGATAGGGAGACGCTCGGAGCCGAGACGGCGGGCGCCGTCGGCCGTCACGAGGACGTCGTCCTCGAGACGGATGCCTCCGAAATCGTAATAATCCGCCAGCTTGGCATAGTTCACGAATCCCTTGTCGGTGCCTTCCCTCTTCCACTGTTCGATAAGGGCAGGGATGAAATAAATGCCCGGCTCGTCAGATATCACATGTCCCGGCTTGAGATTGCGGGCCATACGAAGATTACCCATTCCCAGAAGAGGCGAACGCTGACGTTCATCTCCATAACCTACATAGTTCTCTCCAAGGTCTTCCATGTCATGGACATCCATACCCATGTTATGTCCCAGTCCGTGAGGCATGAAAAGGCCTGAAATGCCGCATGCGACCATCTCATCCACATCTCCGCGCACGAAATCCAGAGCCTTGAGCTGCTCGAGCATATAGCGGACAGTAGCGCAGTGGACGTCCCAATAAGAGGTGTCCGGCCTGGTCAGGCTGAACGCAAGATCGTTTGCCTGCTGGACGATGTCGTAGATCTCACGCTGCTTCGTCGTGAACTTTCCGCTGCAAGGGTATGTGCGGGTAAAGTCGGATGCATAATGTGTGTTGCTTTCAGCGCCGGCATCCACCACAAGCAGGCGGCCAGGGGTTATGATCTGATGGTGGCTGTGGTTGTGGAGGGTCTCGCCGTTCTGCGAGAGGATGGTCGTAAACGAAGGTCCCCATCCTTCAGCGTATGTCACTCCTTCCATGCGGCCTACTATCGACTGCTCCAGCACGCCTGGCTTGCAGCCTCGGCGTGCCTCCGTATGCATGCGGTATCCTATGTCGCATGCCTTGTCGATTTCATCTATCTCACACTGTTCCTTGATCAGACGCAACGCAACAACCGCCTTCACAAGCTCCTCCGAAGCACCGCCTGCCGCTATTGGAGCTACCTTGCGGACCATCTCGGAGGAAATGCCGGTCAGCTGAGACAGCTTCATCTGGTTATAATATCTTGCCGGAGGAAGGAAATGGACAGGACGTCCGGCAGCAACAGCTGCAGCAACCGCCTTGTCGAACTCCGCAAGAGGAGCCGTCGCAGGGCATCCTATCGCAACGCCTTTCGAAGCTACTGAAGGCTGAGGTCCCATCCAGATGATGTCATCTATATCCACATCGTTTCCATAGAGACGCTCGTCAGCGCTGTCCAGGTCGAGGATGGCAGCGAACCCAGGCTCATCCACTCCCCAGAAATACAGGAAGCTGCTGTCCTGACGGAACTTGTAGTCGTTTCCTCTGTAATTTGCCGGAGCATCTACGTTTCCAAGGAACACCGCAAGTCCGCGGTTTCCTTCCGCAGTCATCGAAGCCATCTGCGAATGCAGGGCGCGACGACGGTTTACATATACTTCTGAATTGAACATAACAATCGTTTTAATGTCATACAAAGATAACATTTTTCAATCATTATTCTCCCAAATACATTCTGACCATCAAAAAAGGCATATACCGGATACAAACAGACTATGAATTATTTCCAAAAAAAGCGAAATTTGTGAAAACTATCATTATGAGACGACTTCTTTGTATTGCCATGGCTGCGCTTTGCCTGATCAACGCAGCAGCGAAAGAGCCGGTCCGGCCGGTCAACCCTAACGCCACTCCTGAGGCCAGAAATCTTCTTGCAAGTCTTTACAAGTCTGTCGAAGACGGCAAGATCATTTCAGGACTCCATCACAACCAGCTGATGATGCCAAACTATGTCTACGACCTTGACAGGATCGAAGAAGCATCCGGGAAGACACCTATGATATGGGGAGGCGACCTTGCATGGGATGCATGGCAGGTCGTGGAGATTGCGACCAGAGAGCACAGGAGAGGGCGCATCATCACAATCATGTGGCATGTCAACAGGCCTTTCGACAGGACTCCGAGAGTGGATTTCAGACGCCAGACCCAGGGAAAGTTCAGCGATGAGCAGTGGAAGGAACTGATGACGGAGGGTTCTGAAATGCACAGCATGTGGCTGGAGCAGGTCGACTCCATATCCACATACCTCAAGACACTGAAAGACAGGAACATACCCGTATTATGGAGACCATATCACGAGATGAACGGAGAGTGGTTCTGGTGGGGAGACAGAAAGGGAGAGGACGGTTTTGCGAAACTCTGGAAGATGCTCTACGACAGGATGGTCAACCATCACCACCTCGACAACCTCATATGGGTCTGGAATGCAAATGCTCCAAGAGTAGTACCTGACGACACCGCAATGGCCTACAAGCTTTATTATCCCGGACATGAATATGTTGATGTGCTTGCTACAGATGTATATCACAACGACTGGAAGCAGGAGCATCACGACCAGCTCGCGGAGCTGGGAGAAGGCAAGCTGATCGCCCTGGGCGAGCTTGGCGATCTCCCGACCCCGGAGAAACTGGCTTCAATGAACAAGTTCGCATGGTTCATGGTCTGGACAGGATTCACCCACGACAGATACAATACGATTGAAGAGCTCAAAGATATCTTCACCTTGCCGAATGTCGTGAATTTTGATAACAAATAAAACAACTGCTATATGAAGAAAATGCTAGTTTCATTCCTGGCGGCAATCGTTCTTTCGGGAACTCACGCCGCAGCCCAGGACGATTGGGCAAACCTCGGAAGATACGCCCAGGCCAATTCGGAAGTGACAGTACAGCCGAAAGCCGTATTCATGGGAGACAGCATCACCCAGTGCTGGTGGGATGCCGACCCGAACTTCTTTACATCCAACAACTTCCTCTGCCGAGGAATATCGGGACAGACGACATCGCACATGCTGGTGCGCATGAGAAAGGACGTCGTCGACCTTCATCCGAAATATGTCGTCATTCTGGCCGGTACCAATGACATCGCGAAGAACAACGGTTTCATCGAAGTCGACGACATCTACGGCAACATCGTGTCCATGTGCGAAATCGCGAAGGCAAACAAGGTAAAGCCAGTAATCTGTTCGGTACTGCCTGTGAAGCAGTACAAATGGAGACCGGAAGTGACCGACTGCGCCGACAGGATCATCAGACTCAACTCGATGCTGAAGGAATATGCACAGAAGAACAAGTGCATGTATGTAGACTACCACTCTGCGATGAAGGATGAGGAGAACGGCCTTCCTGCTAAATGGTCATACGACGGCGTACACCTCAACGGGGAAGGATATGACATCATCGAAAGCATAATACTTAAAGCACTGAAATAACATGAAGACCAGAATTATAGCAGCACTCGTCCTGCTGATGGCATGCTCTGCCTCCTATGCCGGCGGATGGACGCCGGCCGACCCGGAGGCGACGCCTCAGGCAAAGGCCTTGTTCGAACGCCTGATGAAGCTCCAGAAGAAAGGCATCATGTACGGCCACCAGGACGACCTCCTCACAGGAAGGACATGGATAAACGAGAAAGGAAGATCAGATACAAAGGAGGCTGTCGGAGACTATCCAGCAGTAGCTGGATTCGAGCTCGGAGAACTGGAGCTCGGATACAATAAAAGCCTTGACGGCAACGCATTTTCCGACATCTCGGAAAGGATCAGATGGTTCCACGAGCAGGGCGGAATCATAACGATATCATGGCATGTCGTGAATCCGGTCTCATCACAATGGCCAGGCGTCAAGGAGCCTAACGGAGCAGGATCTGCATGGGACGTGAGCATGCTGTCCGCCGAAGGGATAAATGCTGTGCGCAATGTTCTGCCTGGCGGTGAAGACCATGCGATGTTCAACTCATGGCTCAAGCGCCTCTCAATGTTCTTCCATACCTTGAGGGACAAGGACGGAAACCCTATCCCGTTCATATTCCGCCCGTACCATGAGCATTCAGGAAGCTTCTTCTGGTGGGGACGTGAACGCTGTACGGACGAAGAATATGCGGCTCTGTGGCGCTACACAGTGGATTTCCTCAAGAAGGACGGACACCACAGCATATTATACGCATACAACACGGACAAGGTCTATTCCGAAGAAGAATATCTCAGAGGCTATCCGGGAGACGAGTACATAGACATGCTCTCGATTGACTGGTACGGACGTGGCGAAGAATTCAACAGGAACGTGGACAAGGCTCTTGAATTCACGACAAGACTTGCGCAGCAGAAGAAGAAGCTCCACGCCCTCAGCGAATGCGGTCCTCTCAGCACAGACCTTCTTGACATCCTGTCAAAGTATGAAAGTTCATATGTGCTGACATGGAGGCATATACCGCCGCCAGGCAACCGTCCGCCAAGAAAGACAGACCATGACGACCTCCTCCGCACCATGAAGGCAGGAGACCGCTATCTTTTCTTCGAAGATATCAGATAGGCTTAATCCAGGAACATGCGTATCTGCTCCAGCGATTCTGCGAACTCGTCAGGATTGAATCCGTGACCTGCTCCAGGAATCACATGCAGATGCGCATCTTCGTATAGCCCGACAGCACGTCTGGAGTCTTCGATAGACACAATCGGATCCTTGTCTCCCTGAACGATCAGGACGGGATCATCAAACTGTTCCATACCGCTGAACACATTCATGTCACGGATTTCCTGGAAGAACCTCTTTCCTAAAGGAACGTCCCAAAGCCATGTCGTATCCGGAATCTCATTCACATCCGGATACCGCTTATTCCAGTTGTCAGGTATGCAGAAGGCCGGGAAAATAAGTATAAGCTTGTCTACGGCATCAGGCATCTCCGATGCTACCAAAGCCGATATCAGGCCTCCCTGACTCTCTCCGAGAAGGACTATGCCGTCAGGATCCACATCCGGTCTGCTTCTGAAATGCTGCACGACAGCCTTAAGGTCAGAGCACTCGTCAAGGATGGACATGTTCATCGTATTGTTGTCCGTACGGCTTCCCAACGAGCCGCAGCCGAAGTCAAAGGTATAGCACTGGTATCCCAGCTCATCAAGAAGCGGGAAATAATTCTTTCCGAAGTCGTGCGAACCGTTGAATCCATGCGAGATGATGAGAACAGGCTGCTTCTTCGGACCTTTCGCCGGACGGCTCAGAAGTCCGTAGATGTTTCTATCGCCATTGGCGATCCACAATTCCTCGACAGAGGCTTTGCGCTGGCATGATATAGTCAACAGGCATGACAGCAACACGATAAGGGTAATGACACGCGTTTTCATCTCTTACATTATTTGAAACAGTCACCGAATATAGCAAATTTGTTCTATATTTGGAAATCATAACCACACTAGAGACCATGAAGCTAAACATCCGAAATTTACCGGCAATGATTCTTGCTGCAGTACTTGCCCTTACTGCCTCATGCCACAAGAATGAAGAATTCGTGGTTATTCCGGAAAGTGTCGCCCTTGTCTGCAACAGCGACCTTGTATTCGGCAAAGGAACCACAGAGGTCATAGAGTTCAAGGTAACTCCTGCAGAAGCCGTATTTGATTACGATATTTCATCTCCTGAATGTCAGGTGAAGCTGGAACTGAGGAACGGGTACGGGACTTCCACCCCGACATCGGTCAAGCTGGAATCCATATCCCTTCTGTCAGAATCCGAAGGACTCTACAAGGCGGTCATCAGAGACAATGCCGCATCAGATTCATACAACGACAAGGTCCGTCTACGCATAACTGTCAAGGGCAATGACGAGAAATTCGTATCCATCTACTCGGATACGTTCAATGTACGCATCGAGAAGGCTCCCCTATTCAGAACAATAAGCTTTCTGAAAGAAAGCAATGAAACAGCCCTCAATCAGGACTTCACCGTTGACATATCTTCCGGCAGTGCATCGCTGGAATCGCCGCTGATAGGCAGTCCTCTTCTCGCCGCTTCTTTTGATGCAGGCGATGCGAAGGTCTATGTGGACGGAGTAGAACAGATCAGCGGGGTCACAGTCAACGACTACTCGTCCCCTGTAACATTTACAGTACGCTCCAAGATAGAGTACACCTTCACAGTCAGTCTTTTATATTCCACCCTTCCTAAAGTATTCATAGAGACTCCAGGAGGCAAGGAAATCCCCAGCAAATGGGAAGACTGGCTTTCGGGTTCTACCGTGACCGTCTACAATCCTGACTGGACGGTGAATTATTCAGGCCAGACAGGGATAAGGGGCCGAGGAAACAGCACATGGAGTTACCCCAAAAAACCATACGCCCTCAAGCTTGATTCAAAGGCAGAGATTCTGGGAATGCCTAAGCACAAGAGATGGGTCCTTCTTGCGAACTGGATGGACAGGACATTGCTGAGAAACTGTGTATCATTCAACCTGGCAGAACGTACAGATCTTGCATATACCCCTCGGGGACAGTTCGTAGAGGTATTCATCAACGGAAAGCATAAGGGAAACTATTTCCTGTGTGAGCACATAAAGGTCGATGAGAACAGGGTGGACATAGACGAACTGGACGAGGACGAGACAGACGGAGGATACATCATGGAGCTGGACAGCTACTATGACGAAATGTATAAATTCAAGTCAGAAAAAAGAGGACTGCCCTACATGTTCAAGGACCCTGACGAGGTGACTACGGAGCAGTTCGAATTCATGCAGGGATTCGTGAACAACCTTGAAGCATCCCTTTATGATGACGCCAGATTCGCGAGGGGAGAATACAAGGATTATCTCGATGTCGACTCGTTCATAGACTGGTGGTTGGTGATGGAACTTACTGGAATATGGGAGCCTAACCATCCGAAGAGCTGCTACATGCACAAGGACAAGGGCGGAAAGCTTACCGCCGGTCCTGTATGGGACTTCGACTGGGAGACATATATGTCCACGACATGGTGGAGGATCAAGGAGACCCTCTACTATGACCGCCTTTTCCAGGACGAGTCCTTCAAGACAAGGGTCAAGGAACGCTGGAACATGTTCCGCGACGACTTTGCCGCACTGCCGGACTTCATCCGCAGCGAGGCAGAGAAGATCGCCGGATCGGAGGCCATCAACCACAAGATGTGGCCGATAACCATGGTGGTCAACCAGGACGAACATCTCTCGTTCGAGCAGGCTGTGGACAGGATGATATCCTCATACGAAGCCAAGCTGAAGTGGATGGAAAAGGAAATAGGAAAATGGTGATATATCAATCGAATGCTATGAAAAGACTTTTGACCTTATGCGTCGTGCTTTTGGCGGCAGCAGTGCTTGACGCACAGGAGTACAGACTGAACGAGTCCGGATATTTCAACTATGAAGGCGTCGATGCGATGGCTTTCGACGACTTCTACCCTGAGGGACATCAGGGAGGCATAGCCTTCATCATGAACGGCAGACGAGTTGCGACAAACGGAGACATCCGCTTTGACGAAACTCCGGGACAATGGCAGCCGGTTCCGAAGAAGACAGGACGCACAATCGAAGGACAGAAGATCGTGACGACCCTATGCTACCCGGATTCGAGCCGACATGAGACCGGATTCAATCCGATGGTATATCCGGACGTAAATCTTTCATATTCAGTAAGCCTCGAACCTTCAGGCAAAGGATTTCTGGTTACCGTGGACCTGGATCAGCCGATTCCGGAGGAGCTCGTCGGCAAAGCCGGATTCAACCTTGAATTCTTCCCTGGAGAGTTGTTCGGGAAACCATGGATAATGGACGGCAAGGCCGGCATATATCCGCAACAGCCGAACTCCCCTGTAATCGTGCAGGAAAGCTACCTGGACCTCTCGCATGGAAAGTACCATGAAGGCAAGACCCCTCATGCGGACATAGGCCATCTGAATGCCGAGGGCTACAGCCCGTTCCTGGCTGACCGCATCGTGGCCGAACCTTACGCCACTGGACGCAGCTTCACTTCAAGGCCTGACGATCCGTACAGCAGGATAACCGTCACCACCCTCACCGAAGACCTCAAGCTTTACGACGGACGCATGAACCATAACAACGGATGGTTCGTGCTCCGCAGCGAGATTCCCTCAGGAGCGACAGCCGGTGCCGTGAAATGGTATATTGAACCTAATGTTGTCGAAGGCTGGAGATACAAGCCTGTGATCCAGACTTCACAGGTCGGATACCACCCTCAGCAGCCTAAAAGGGCAATCATCGAAACTGACAGAAGGGCAGAACCCCTCAAGACTGCAACCCTCGTGAAATATGGTCCAGAAGGCGAAACGGCCGTCAAGGAAATCAGAATAGATACATGGGATGGAAGCTTCCTGCGCTATAGATACCTCATGGCAGACTTCTCTGACATCACGGAGGAAGGCCTCTACTGCGTAAGATACGGAGACAGTTCGTCACCTGTGTTCACTATATCGCCTAGCGTATATGAAAGAGGAGTATGGCAGCCTGTGATAGAGTACTTCCTCCCTGTCCAGATGTGCCACATGAGGGTGAGCGAGAAATATCGCGTATGGCACGACACATGCCATATGGACGACGCCAGGCTGGCACCGGCAGGCAACCATATCGACGGATATGTGCAGCCGGAAGACGACATGACGGAACATGATGTCCTGGACGTTGTCGGAAACCTCAACGTCGGAGGATGGCATGATGCTGGAGACTTCGACCTGAGGATCGAGTCTCAGTCCGGCGAATGCTATATTCTTGCAAAGGCATATGAAGCCTTCAGACCTGAAATAGACGTCACAGCCATCGATCAGAAGGACCATACGGTTGAGATCCATCAGCCGGACGGCAGGAACGACATCCTCCAGCAGATCGAGCACGGAGCACTTTCTGTAGTCAACGGATACCTTTCCCTCGGACGCCTTTACAGAGGCATAATCTGCAACAACCTGCGTCAGTATGTGCTGCTTGGCGATGCCGCAGCGATGACTGACGGAATCCAAGGAAACGATGACGACAGATGGGTGTTCACTGAGGATAATCCGAACAGGGAGATGAGCACAGCCACCAATCTTGCAGCAACCGCACGTGTGCTCAGGGGATACAACGACACCCTGGCCATCCACTGCGAAAACATAGCAGAAGAAATCTTCGCCAACACGCCGAAGGCAGGCCTGACAGGCAGGATACATACTGCAGCCGAACTCTTTCAGACCACCGGAGATGTGGCATATTTCGATTTCATACTGGAAAACTGGGATACATGCGTGAAATCTGCGGGACAATGCGCCTGGTACATTGCGCCTGTGGAAAGGAAGATGGCTGGACAGAAGAAATACAGGAAGCAGTGCGCTGCATTCAGGGAGGCGCTCCTCGCGTATCGCGAGCGCCTCGATGCAGAAAGCGCGGAGACGCCGTACGGCGTCCCATACCGCCCGAGCATCTGGGGTGCAGGATGGGACATCCAGTCATTCGGATACAGACATTACTTCCTCGCGAAGAACTATCCGGACATCTTTGCTCCTGATCAGGTATTCAACGCCCTGAACTTCATCCTCGGATGCCACCCTGGCCTCAACCAGCAGTCATTCGCAAGCGGCGTTGGAGCTGAATCAGCGACTGTAGGATATGGACTCAACAGGGCGGACTGGTCATATATTCCTGGCGGAGTCGTCTCGGGAACTGCGCTCATCAGACCTGACTTCCCGGAACTTCTTGTATTCCCGTTCCTCTGGCAGCAGGTGGAGTACGTCCTCGGCGGAGGATCATCACACTACATGTTCCTTGTCCTCGCCTCAATGGACTTACTGAAATAAAAGTAAGATTCTTCCTGCTCTTTGCTCATTAGCGGTATCACTACATATCTATCACGGCAACAGCAGACAGTCCCTTCCATCAGAGCTGCCTGTTCCAGCTGACAACTACGCCTGTGTCACTTTCCGGGCTGAAAGTGACACAGGTGTAGCTAAAATAGACGTTTCACTAGGGTTTCGGAAACACCTGTGACAGTTCTGGGCGTTTTTCTGACACAGGTGTTATTCCTGACGTTATAACTGTTCCTGTTTCCGAATGATTTTCATACATTTGTCTCTGACTTCATACATTTCGGGAGAGATGCGGTGCAAGACTGAAGAGAAAGAACGTGAAAAAGACAAATGATATGAAAAAGACTTACCACCTATGCCTTTCTGCAGGCAACGAGGTCATGTTCAGAGACCTTGAAGATTACAATCGCGGATTCAACTGCTTTGCTCTGTCCCTGTACAAGACAGGTTCGACCGGACTTGTGGAATCCTTCATGTCCACACATACCCATCAACTGGTACAGACAACTGATCCTGACGAACTGATGTACAATTTCCGCTTGCCATATAGTATGTATTTCAACCACAAGTACCACAGAAGCGGAAAGTTGGGTGAGCAAGTACACTTCACCCTGGACGTTGTCGGATACCATCACATGGTGGCGGCTGCCAGCTATGTCCTAAGGAATTGTTTACATCACGGAGTCGCTCCAATCCCATATGCCTATCCGCACTGTTCTGTCAATGCCATCTTCAGAAAGGAAATGGGAAAATTTCTTGACGAGCCGATACTTCCAGCAAGATCGATTCCTAGATTCATAGGCAGACGTGCAGAATGTCCCTCAAACTATATCATGAATGAGAGCGGTGTATTTTTAAGGGAAAGTGTCCTTGATATTCCGCAAGTGGAAAACCTGTTTGTCACGCCGAGGTCATTCAATTACTACATGAGCAGAAAATCCGGAGAGGAATGGGATGCAGAACAGAAAAAGGATGGAAACGGTGCTGCTCCGATAAACCTCCTGTCAATTGAGAAAGGTGTAGGCATGCATGATGTTGAAAAGATGATCATATTTGAAAACGGAAAGGTCGACTACAAGAAGGTATCTGACATCGATCTGTGCACAGAACTGGACCAGCTTGCACGTGAAAGATACGGAAGACATTCCGTATATCAGCTTACGGATAATGAAAAAATCAGGATTGCCTCTGAACTATATCATGCCCGCCACCTTAACAAGGTACAGATTCAAAGATGTCTCGCGATGCTATAAACGATCCAGCAGATTAACACTGACGCACATGTAACTGTCCCAACTGCCATATCCAGACACCGAGCAGGGACTATTACCCTGTATTTCTTATGCTCCTACGACAACAACCAGACACCTGTGACAGTTTTCGGGCTGAAAGTGACACAGGTGTGGCTAAAAGTGCCGTTTTACTAGGGTTTCGGGAACACCTGTAACAGTTCTGGGCGTTTTTCTGACACAGGTGTAGGCACTGGACATATAATTGGGTAGAAAGGCATCAGGGGCAGATACAAGTGGAACATACTGTTCATAGGGAGATTACTAGACGCAACTGGCTTCCGGAGGTCGGGACGGTGGCGAGGGAGCGGAGCATATCCCTATGCTCCTGCGGAGCGACCCGCCGTCCGTCCCGGCATCACCACCTGGTCACCCACCTAGTTACCTGAATCATACAACACTCAAAACATCAACACTTTACATTAAATCGCCTGCGTCATATGTCGCAGGCGATTTAATGTAAAGTGTTGATAATAAACAACTTAGACACATCAGAAATCAGCAAGTAATTTCAGACCGGGCGAATCTCTATGAATCCGGTCTGCAATCTGACATCCGTAAAACTATTGTCAACTTCGAACAGCACTGTGTCGAGATTAATGTCGTGACGATTATTTGGCCAAAAATCACTCCTATAAGATACTCACCGTCAGCGCTTTACAAAAAGTGCGTGCCGCCAAAGCGCAGCACGCACTTTCTGTAAAACGCTATTAATCGGCGTGTGTGATTCACACTAACGAAGAACCGGGGTATCGAATGCGGCCTTCGCCTCTACGGTGAAGACTATTTTCACATGCGAAGTCTCAAGTCCAAGATTATCGAATAGGACATGATCTACGAAGGCATCGTGGTTCGTATTCGGGAAGCCTGGCGTGTCCTTGACCTGAACCAGGGACCACTTCTGACCGTCCGGACTTGAGAAGAGGAATATCTTCGAAGGAGGGACGATTCCGTCCTTATGGCTGTTGAGCATGCGTACAAGAATGCTTTCCACCTTGCCGTTCTCTACCGGAAGTACTATTTCATGTGTTCCTGCTTCATAGAATTTCCATAGAGGATCATTGATATCCTCCGTTCCGGCAGGGCCGTATTTTCCGCACATCGAGGCTTCTACGCTCTTCCAGTACCGGTCGCCGCCGAGCCATGACATATAGTCCTCATATGCCTTTGCGGACCAGTGCGGCTGGCCGAGCTGATACTTCGACGAAGGGTCTTCGAAAAGGCCGCAGAATACAAACGAGATGATCTTTTCCGCACCGCCGGCAGACGCAGCTATCTGCTGCGAAAGGAAACGGCTGTACGGCGCTGGTATCAGAGCGGAAGAACGGTCGTTCGTGCCCTTTTCCCATGCGAAGGACTCGCAGTTCGCCCACATCGCGATTCCGGTCTTGTCGTGAATCGCACGGAGCTTCTTCCAATTCTCGCGAAGGCGGGTCAGCGGATATCGCTCGCGCACGCATCCGATCTCGTCCTGGTATGCTATTATATCGACCGTCAGACGAGCGATCTGCTGTTCGTAACGAGGATCGTCGAAGTCGGAATTGAAGATTCCGTATGGCGAGATCATGATCTTCGCGGAAGGGGTCAGCTCGCGGGCACGGGCGGTAAGAGCATTGACGGCCTCGACAGCATAGTCGGTCAGGACCGGGCCGAAGCAGTCCTCGACCGGCAGATACCATCCGTACATCGCCGGATGGCTGCCGTATATCCCCGCAAGCTCCTCCATCATCTTTATCTGGCGTCCCTTTATCTCAGGGTTACGCAGGTTGTCATCCTGGTCCCAGGCCCATCCTGTACTCATGAAGACCTTCATTCCATGCTCTGCTGCAGCATCCATTATCGCATCCACCGGACTCTGTCGCCACTCCGGATACTGCCACCCCATCAGCTTCGACGGATAATATGCCTTACCTTCATTGGCAACCGACATGAACACGAGATATTCCATGCCCATCTTCTTCATCTCGGCAATCTTGGCCGCCCACATCTGAGGATCGGTGTTGTCGATATGAGGAGGGTTGGTGTACTTGTTGCGCACATCCTGATAAGGAAGATTGATAAAGGTACCGGTAACCGGAAGCACCTGGTCGATTTCTGTCACCGAAGTCTCGGAAACATTCTTTTCATGAGCAGAATTTCCGCATCCTGACAGACAGAGAACGGCAGAAATCAGGAACAAATGTATTATTTTCATGGTCGTTGTGAATTCAAAAGTATACAAATGTACGTTTTAATTCTTAACTTCACGCAGTTTTATCATTTAATATCAACAGTTCTAAAGCATGAAGAATATCATTTCTGCGACATTGTGTCTTTTATTGTCGCTTTCTCTTGGGGCGCAGAACCAGCGCGAACATCTGAATTTTGACGAAGGATGGCAGTTTGCTTTCGGAGACGCTTCCGATCCTGCAAAGGATTTCGGATGTGGAACGGAGTATTTCAACTACTTCACGAAAGCGGCATCCATCCACAATGAAGGGCCTTATGTAATGAAGTTCGACGCTTCGGGATGGAAGACAGTTGACCTTCCGCACGACTGGGTCGTGGACCTTCCTTTTGCAGGTGAGGCAAGCCATAGCCACGGTTACAAGCAGGTCGGCTATGAGTACCCGAAGACAAGCGTAGGCTGGTACAGAAAGGTGTTCAATATGCCTGCGGAAGACTATGGCAAGCATATCTGGCTCCAGTTCGACGGAATCTTCCGCGACGCGCAGGTATGGGTGAACGGATTCTACCTCGGACACGAAAAGAGCGGATATGCAGCCCAGACATATGACATTTCGGAATACCTGAACTACGGAGAGGACAATCTGGTCTGCGTGCGTGCTGACGCCACCTTCGAAGAAGGATGGTTCTATGAAGGAGCCGGAATATACAGGCACGTGTGGCTCAACAAGGCTTCAAAGGTCAATGTAGCACCTTTCGGCACCTTCGTCTATTCTGAATTCGCAGTACCATACAGCCTCGGCGGCAATACAGGTCCGGACCTGAGCATGGCATCTGTCCACATCGAGACATCAGTGCAGAACATGGGTTCACAGCCTGAATCATACACATTGAAGCACACATTGAAGGACGCATCAGGAGCAGAGGTAGGTTCATGCACATCCGAAGGAGGCCTGATCCTCGCCAAGGACAGCCACAAGACACTGGCTGCCATTCCGGTGGAAAACCCTCATCTCTGGAGCTGCGAGGACCCTTATCTTTACAAGGTGGTGACCGAAGTATTCGTAAACGGCGAACTTGCAGACGCATATGAGACTACTACGGGAATAAGGCACATAGAGTTTGACAATGACCGCGGTTTCTTCCTCAATGGCAAGTCCGTGAAGCTCAAGGGCGTAAATATGCACCAGGACCATGCAGGAGTGGGAAGCGGAATTCCTGACGGACTTCAGGAGTGGAGGCTTCTCCAGCTGAAGAAGTTCGGATGCAATGCATACCGTTCGAGCCACAACCCTATGACACCGGAAATGCTCGACGCCTGCGACCGTCTCGGAATCCTCGTGATTGCAGAGAACCGCCTTACGGGAATCAACAAGGAGCATACTGACCTTCTCGAGCGCATGATCCGCCGCGACAGGAACCACCCGAGCGTCATCCTATGGAGCGTCGGCAATGAGGAATGGGGAATCGAATGGAAGGAGTTCGGAACACGTATCGCGGAGTCCATGCGCGAATATTGCCACCGTTTCGACCCTACCCGCATGATGACAGTGGCTTCAAGCAGCGGCCCGACAATCATTGTTCCGGCAGACGTCGCAGGCTACAACTATATCCTCCAGAACCCAGTGGACGAGCACCGTGCAAACTATCCTGAACGCCGTGCACTCGGTTCGGAAGAGACAACAGGATGCGGAACACGAGGAGTATATTTCAATGTTCCTGACGGAGCTGAGCGCACTGCAGTAGACGCAGGAAACGGCCGTATGGTCGCCCTGAACAGGACGAAGCACGGCCCGGACAGCCTGTACAACTGCATCGAGAGAGGATGGAAATTCTATGATGAAAGGCCATGGCTCGCAGGAGTGTTCTACTGGACTGGTTTCGACTACAGAGGTGAGCCTAATCCGATGGTATTCCCTGCAACAAGCTCAGAATTCGGAATCCTCGACTACTGCGGATTCCCTAAGGACGAGGCATATTATCTCAAGTCATGGTGGACATCAGAACCTGTACTGCACATACTCCCTCACTGGAACCTGGACGGACACGAAGGTGAAAATGTATCGGTATGGGTCTACAGCAACTGCGACGAAGTGCAGCTTATCGTGAACGGAAAGAAACTCCAGCGCAAGAAGATGCCTAAGAACGGCCATCTCGAATGGGATGCGGTATACAGGCCTGGATATGTGAAGGCAGTAGGATACCGCAACGGACGCAAGGTGATGGAAACCCGTCTGGATACAGCCGGAGAACCTGTCGAGGCAGTATGGACATACGATACAGTAGGAGACATCACTGTAGCGAATGTGGAGATGCGTGATGCAAAGGGAAGATTCGTGCCTACAGCATGCGTGGAGATGGAATTTACCGCACCTGAGGGCAACCGCATCCTCGGATGGGGCAACGGTGACCCGACATTCCAATACATCGAAAGACCGGTCAATGGAGAAAATTTCATAAAAATCACTACATTTAACGGTCTTGCACAAGTAATTCTGCAAAAAAATCCTAATTTTGTCCTTAATTAGACCTAATTTACTTTTTATGAATTTTACCGTTTATTAATTGATGAAGAAACTTTTTGTCTTTTTGGGGATTGCCTTGACGGCAATCGGCTCTGCAGCCAGCGCACAGGAAGCGACGAGTACGGTGCCAATGCAGATGTCATCCTGGGGGGATGCAAAAACAAGTGAAATTGCCAGCTACATTCCGGATGTTTCCTTAGATATGAGGGGCGGATTGAATTACGGCAACAATGAAGGAGCAGCCACGTTCATGGGCGACGGACTGTATCTGGACATAAACGGTTATATAAGCCCGCATTTTTCCTACAGCCTCAATCAGAGGCTTGCCTCGACATATTACGAGGACAATTCAGGTTTCAACGGAACCAACTGGCTTACGCTTACCTTTGAGGCTGGTGACTTTGCCGTTACAGCCGGCAAAGACGCCCTGTTGATGGGAAGCTTCGAGTATGATGCATACGATCTGGATGCATATTATGACATGAATTCGTCTTTCTACAACGGATTCGACTGCTGGCAGTGGGGAATATCAGGAGCATGGTACCCGGCTGAAGATCAGGAAGTACTGCTCCAATTCGCGAACTCGCCGTTTTCTTACGGCGAGCCGAACCTGTTCTCCCTCGCCGCAGGCTGGAGAGGAGCGTGGGACTGGTATGAGTCATACTGGACAGCTAACCTCTGGCAGTACAGCGAGGAAAACTTCGTGAAAGCGGTCAACCTCGGAAACAGATTCCATTTCGGAAACTTCACCATCGACCTCGATCTGATGGGAAGGTTCGGAGAAGTCGAGCCTCCGTTCTCCGGAATGACGGTGGCATTCTCTCCGTCATATGAGATATCTGACTGGGGACGCGTCTTCGCAAAAGGAGTATGGGAAGAGGAAAACCTGATCTACGGAGCTGGTTTCGAGTACTTCCCTCTCAAGGAGAACCGCAATATCCGTCTCCATGCGGCATGGGCATACAACGAATACATGTATGGAAACACCCTGAACATCGGCCTGACCTGGAAGATGGACATGACCGGAAGCATCAAGAAGCTTTTCGGAGCGACAGTGGACTAACCTGAAACCTGAACGGAAATGAAACCTAACGACAAGATCATAGAATTCAAGAACATAACCAAAAGCTTTGGAGAAAAATGTGTTCTTGATGACATCAGTTTTTATGTAAAGAAAGGAGAATTCCTTACCCTTCTCGGCCCTTCCGGATGCGGAAAGACGACGCTTCTGCGCCTTCTCGCAGGCTTCGGAACCACCGACAAGGGAGAGATCCTCATAAACGGAGAGAACATCACGGATGTGCCGCCGCACGAGCGTCCGGTAAACACCGTGTTCCAGAGATATGCACTTTTTCCACATCTGGACGTGTACGAGAACATCGCCTTCGGCCTGAAGCTCCAGAAGGTGCCGACAGACGAAATCGACAAGAAAGTGCGCAAGGTGCTGAAGATGGTGAGCATGACCGACTACGAAGACAGGGATGTAGAATCTCTCTCAGGAGGTCAGCAGCAGCGCGTGGCCATCGCACGTGCCATCGTGAACCAGCCTAAGGTTCTCCTTCTCGACGAGCCTCTGGCAGCCCTCGACCTGAAGATGCGCAAGGACATGCAGATCGAGCTCAAGGAAATGCACAAGAAACTCGGCATCACCTTCATCTACGTCACCCACGACCAGGAGGAAGCCCTTACGCTTTCCGACACCATCGTAGTGATGAACGAAGGAAAGATCCAGCAGATCGGCACCCCTACCGACATCTACAACGAGCCGCAGAACTCGTTCGTGGCCGACTTCATCGGCGAATCCAACATCCTCAACGGAAAGATGATAAAGGACAGGCTTGTGGAATTCGCAGGCCATCAGTTCGACTGCGTCGACGAAGGATTCGGCGAAAATGTCGATGTAGACGTGGTTGTACGCCCTGAAGACATATATATAATGAACAGGACGGAAAGCGCGCAGCTCACCGGAAAGGTGAAGTCATGCACTTTCAAGGGCGTGCATTACGAGATGTTCGTCGATACCGACAAGGGATACGAACTCATGATCCAGGACTACAACGCATTCGAACCGGAGTCCGAAGTTGGCCTGATCATAAAGCCTGCGGACATCCAGGTGATGAAGAAGGAGCGCGTGGTGAACACCTTCGAGGGAGAGATCGTTGACGAGACACACGTCAAGTTCCTGGAAGAGACATTCGAGTGCAGACCTCAGGACAAGTTCGAGGCCGGAGAGAAGGTCACTGTGGAAGTGAAGTTCTCGAAAGTCGACCTTATCGACCACCCTGAAGAGGGTATGCTGGCCGGAGAAATCCATTTCCTTCTTTACAAGGGAGACCATTACCACCTCACCGTCGAGACCGATGACGGAGACCATATCTGGGTGGACACCAACGACATCTGGGACAAGGGAGACCTTGTAGGTATTAACATCGCCCCTAAGGACATCAAGATCGTAAAGCGAAATGACTAAGAGAAGTACATGGGCTCTGCCTTATGCAATATTCCTGGTGCTGTTCGTGGCATTGCCGCTGATCCTGATCATCGTCTATGCTTTCCATGACGGCTCCGGCAACTGGACGCTTGGCAACTTTACCAAGTTCTTCAGGGATGCCGACGCGATAGGAACATTCGCCCTGTCGCTTGAGGTAGCCATCGAAAACACTCTCCTGTGCATCCTGCTGGGATATCCGGCAGCATGGATACTTGCAAACAAGAAGCTGAACAAGAGCGCCGTTACCATCGTGCTGTTCATCATGCCTATGTGGATCAACGCCCTCATGAGGACTCTTGCAACAGCCGAACTTTTCCACATGCTCGGCATACAGCTCGGAAAGGGAACGCTTCTTATCGGTATGGTATATGACTATCTGCCGTTCATGATCTACCCTATCTACAACATTCTTGACAGGATGGACAAGTCGTACGCAGAGGCTGCTGCAGACCTCGGGGCAACGCCTTGGCAGGTATTCTGGAAAGTCCAGGTTCCGCTTTCGATGCCTGGAGTGATCAGCGGAGTCATGATGGTGTTCATGCCTACAGTGAGCACGTTCGCAATATCGGAGTTCCTTACCAACAACAAGATAAAGCTCTTCGGTACCATCATCCAGGAGAACATAAACTCATCGATGTGGAACTACGGAGCCGCACTGTCGCTTGTAATGCTCGTCATCATAGGTATGACAAGTCTTTTGCAGGACAATAAGAAAGAGGTCAGCGGAGGGATCGTATAGCCATGAAGAGATTTTTCGCACAATGCTACATATGGCTGCTGCTCATAGTGCTCTACGCGCCTATCGTGTTCATCGCAGTCTTCTCGTTTACCGAAAGCAAGGTTCTGGGCAACTGGACAGGATTCTCGACCAAACTGTATGCAAACCTGTTCTCAGGTGACATGCAGGGAGGCGGATCCCTGATGCATGCCATACAGAACACCATCGTCATAGCGCTTATCGCAGCCACGATTTCGACAATCCTCGGAACAATAGCTGCAATAGGCCTCCACAACATGAGGGGCAAGGGAAAGCAGGCAATAACCTTCCTGAACAACATCCCTATGCTCAACCCGGACATCATCACGGGTGTCTCCCTCTTTCTTCTCTTCGTTTTCCTTCACATAAGCCAGGGATACACCACAGTGGTTCTCGCTCATATAACATTCTGTACCCCTTATGTGGTACTGAGCGTGCTGCCAAGGCTTACCCAGATGAACCCTAACATCTATGAAGCGGCCCTTGACCTGGGAGCAACGCCTTTCCAGGCATTGAGGAAGGTCCTGATACCTCTCCTGAAGCCGGGAATGATCTCGGGATTCATCCTGGCCTTCACGATGTCGCTCGACGATTTCGCCGTGACATTCTTCACAAGAGGCACCATCGGACTGGATACCCTCTCGACCTACATCTATACGGACGCACGCAAGGGAGGTCTTACCCCTGAGCTCCGTCCTATGATAACCATCATGTTCGTCGGAATCCTCATCCTGCTGATAATCATCAACATGAGGAAGATCCGCAACTCAAAGACAACTGCAGAATAAGATGAAGAAGATACTGTACATCGTCCTGGCGGCCCTGACGGTACTGGGCTGTTCGGAAGACAGAGCACATATCCTGAAGGTATACAACTGGGCCGACTACATCGACGAGGAACTTCTCGACGAGTTCGAAGTATGGTACGAGGAGCAGACCGGAGAGCCTGTGGAGATCATCTACCAGACCTTCGACATCAACGAGACCATGCTCTCGAAGATCGAGCTCGGACACGAGGACTACGACGTGGTCTGTCCTTCGGACTACATCATCGAGCGCATGCTTGCCAACGACCTGCTTCTGCCTCTGGAAAGGGATTTCGGCGACACTCCTGACTATATCGGCAATGTGGCTCCGTTCTTCACGGAAAAGATGAGCCAGATAGAAGGCCACGGAAAGGACGCCAACGATTATAGCGTCGGATACATGTGGGGAACCGTCGGACTCATCTACAATCCTAAATACGTTTCCGACGAAGAGGTAAAGAGCTGGGAAGTGCTCAGAAATCCTGCCTACAAAGGCAAGATCCTCATGAAGGACGCGTTCAGGGACGTATATACCTCTCTGCTCATAGCCCTCAACAAAGAGGCGCTGGACGCGGGAGAGAAGGATCTCAGCACCCTGACCTTCGACACATCGGAAGAATCCATAAAGCTCGTGGAAGACTATCTTAATTCATTCAAGGAGTCTGTATGCGGATGGGAGGCCGATTTCGGAAAGGAGCAGATGACCAAGGAACTCGCATGGATAAACCTTTCATGGAGCGGAGACGCACAGTGGGCCATCGACGAGGCGGCTGAAATAGGAATGGAGCTCAGATATGCCATTCCTGAAACAGGAAGCTCCGTCTGGTTCGACGGATGGGTGATTCCTAAATATGCGAAGAACACCAAGGCAGCAAGATATTTCATCAACTTCATGTGCAAGCCTGAAAACGCCATCCGCAACATGGACATGACCGGATACGTGAGCGCCATCGGAGGCGATGAAATCCTTGAAAGCATGTCGGATCCTGAGGCTTATGAACCTATCGATGTAAGGTATTTCTTCGGCCCGCAGGCTGACAGCGTATGCATCAATCCGGTGATGTATCCCGACCAGTCCATCATCGACCGCTGCGGCATGATGCACGATGCCGGAACGGAAGACCTTCTGAAGATGTGGTCCAGCGTGAAGGGAGACAGCGCATCTGCATGGACCTATACCATCATCGGCATATTCTTTGCCTCGCTCCTGCTTGCCATCATCCTCAAGTACACGAAGAAGAGCCACAGAAGGAAGAGATACGCCAAAAAGAGAAACCGTAAATAAAAACCTAAAGTCATGAATTACCTTTTGATACTTCTGCTTGTCTCACTGGCAGTTTCAGCATTGGGATGGATCTATTTCATCTATTTCTTCAGCATCGGATACGGCTTCGGCATATCCGCTCTCGCCGTCACCCTCGCAATCGTGTTCAGAGACGTGATCACCGTTCCTACAGCGCTCCTGTGCGCGGTGATGTTCATCTTCGGATGCCGCCTCGGCCTTTACCTGCTCACCAGGGAAAAGCGTTCTACCGAGTACAGGAAGATTCTTTACGGCCCTGATGCGGCAAAGAAGAAGCCTCTTTTTGTAGTCATCATGGTATGGATATTCTGCGCCCTCCTTTATGTAGGCCAGGTCAGCCCTGTCGCATTCTATCTTGCAAATGCTGCTGAAGGCGCACCTGTAAACGAGGTATGGACATGGATCGGAGCAGTCCTGATGGCTGTCGGCGTGCTGCTTGAAAGCGTTGCTGACGCACAGAAGAAGGCCGCAAAGAAGGTCAATCCGAAGAGGTTCGTTGACACTGGCGTGTACAAGCTCGTACGCTGCCCTAACTACCTGGGCGAGCTCGTGATCTGGACAGGTTCGTTCGTCGTTTGCTTCGGCGCATGCTGCACCGTATGGCAGTGGATAATCGCAGCAATCGGCTACATCGGAATCGTATATGTGATGTTCAGCGGAGCACGCAGGCTCGAAGTCCGTCAGGCAGTCACCTACGGAGCCGACCCTGAATTCCAGGCATACATAAAGAAGACCCCTATTCTTCTGCCTTTCGTCCCTATCTACAGCGTAGCAAAATACGAATGGCTTAAGGCGTAAGTTTTTCTGAAAAATACACAAAAAGAGGCAGTGAATAACTGTCTCTTTTTGTATATTTACATGCTTTCCCAGGAATGCCATCGCAACACATCCGATGATTGCTGCCAGAGCTGTCGATGTGGTTCAGGTTATTAAAAAGTCCATTTTGCTGCTATGGTAGGCATCGCGTGGAAGCCTTTCGCTACAAAGTTGCATGAAAGTTCCACCTCTGTTCCTAAGCTGAGGTTCACGTTCTCCCATCCCTTTACATTCTTCAGGTTCACCCAAAGCTGAGGTTCGGTGATGAATATGAATTCAGTGCCCTGCCAAGGTCTTGCCTCGCGCCAGAAGTCGGCGAAACCGTTGAAGGAGATCCAATGATTGAAGAAATCGAAGTTCCATACGCCTGTCAGCTGGAAGTTGGCCGGCTGTGAAGCGCCGTCAAGCCCGATTGTGCCCGGGATTGCCTTGTACGACGCCGTAAGCGACCAGGTCTTGCTCCAGTCATCTGAATGGCCGGAATATGTAAGGCCGGCGAGCCAGGCATTGTTGAACGATCCGGCAGTCGTACTCAGACCTCCGTTGTACTCAAGATGGAGGGAAAGCCAGTTCACCTTGCTTTCCTGCCAAAAGCAGAACTCGCGGGAGATTTCCCAATAAGCTCCGCTCACTCTAGGATTATAGTCCAGGTCGGCAAAGAAGAATGTGCTTCCTGCTCCGTCTGCGCGGAACATTTCGACAGTGGTGGTCGGCGCTTTACGGCCGAGGTCGTAATGGAGCTGGACATTCTGGGCCGCCGCCTCGAATGAGAGGGCGGCAAGGACCAGGGCCGGAATCAATCTGAGAACTGATTTTTTCATAGATGTTGTATTCTTTTCAGTCATAAGAATACAAATTTAGCAATTAATGCCTAACTTTAAGATTCAAAGGTAAAAAGATGAAACGCAGAGATTTTTTCAAGACCACTGGCTTACTTGCCGCAGGTGCGGCGGTTGCGGGGACTAGCGGATGCTCATCAGGAAAGCCGCAGGGGTTCAACTTCAACAAGCTTGGCAAAGGAGACGGCCTGAAGCTGAGCTTTGAGCCGTATGAACTTGAATTGAGGCACGTCTTTACGGTATCATCGTATTCCCGCAAGACGACCCCGGGAGTCCAGGTCCGGATTGATTACGAAGGCTTTACCGGCTATGGAGAGGCCTCAATGCCCCCATATCTGGGCCAGACGGTCGAAAGCGTATGCGCCTTCCTCAGCCGGACCGACCTCGGCCAGTTCCGCGACCCTTTCCGTCTGGAAGAGATACTTGCCTATGTGGACAGCCTGTCGCCCGGCGACAATGCAGCAAAGGCAGCGATAGACATAGCCCTTCATGACCTTGTCGGCAAGCTGATGGGTCAGCCATGGTGGAGGATCTGGGGGCTCGATCCGTCGAAAGCACCGGACACCACCTTTACGATAGGCATCGATACGGCCGATGTCGTACGCGAAAAGACGCGCGAATGTGCAGACCGGTTCAACATCCTGAAGGTCAAGGTCGGCCTTGACAACGACAAGGAAATGATCCGTACCATCCGCGAAATCACAGATCTGCCTCTGGCTGTGGATGCCAACCAGGGATGGAAGGACAGGGAAGAGGCCCTGGACGAGATATTCTGGCTCAAGGAGCGGGGCGTCGTGATGGTCGAGCAGCCGATGGCAAAGGAAAGGATGGACGACAACGCATGGATCACGGAACGAAGCCCGCTCCCGATCTTCGCGGACGAATCGATCCAGAGGCTCGCCGACATACCTTCGATAAAAGGCGCATACCACGGGATCAACATAAAGCTCATGAAATGTACCGGAATGAGGGAAGGATGGAAGATGGTGAACTACGCGCGGGCGGAAGGCATGAAGGTGATGGTCGGATGCATGACCGAGACTTCATGCGCCGTTTCGGCGGCAGCACAGCTCTCCCCTGCCGTAGACTTCTGCGACCTCGACGGAAACCTTTTGATCACCAACGACATTTTCCAGGGAATGGAGGTCATCGGAGGACATATCGTCCTGCCGGACCGTCCGGGAATCGGCATCATTCGGAAAATCTGACCAAACCATAAGATTTTGTGAATAATAAGTTTCGTTTTCTTGCCATACCTTTGCAACCGTAAAGAAATGACAGGAACATACAGTTATGGCAACACTCGAACCAAAGAAGACAAAAATCGAAGAGACAGTAGTCGATGCGTATCAGAAGATCGAAGACGCTGTGGTAGGAACCTACCAGAAGATTGAAGATGCCGTAGTGGGCACATATCAGAAGATTGAAGACAAGTTTGTAGAAACATTTTTAGAAGAAAGAGACGATGAATAAGATTTTGAAATTTGTGGGCATTGCCGCCCTTATGACAGGCATCGTAACCGGAGCAGCGGCTCAGGACCAGACAGTTACCGAAAAAGAGAAGGTCGGATTCTTCAAGCAGGCTTTCCGTGACATGAAGGAAAGCGCAAAGAGGCAGAGGGAGATCGACAAGGCAAACTTCAAGGCTCAGAAACTGGAGACCAAGGCTTTCTACCAGGAGCAGAAGGCAATGAGGAATCCTGAGGTACGCAAGGGCGTTCAGGAGCAGGAATATCAGCAGAAGATGGCTGAGGCAAAGGCACGTCAGGAAGCTGCCCAGAAGAGGATTGACGAAGCCAAAGGCAACAAGTAATAACTCATGACGGTTATTTTCACAGAACCTCTGCACCATGTGTGTCTCATGCACGGGCTGAAGCAGACTTTCGGCAGGATGCCTTTCCTGAACAGGAAGGTGCTCAAGATCGGAGGGAAGGTAAGGACGTTGGACAACTACGTCGCTCCCCCTCCGATGATAACCAGCCCGAAAAGGATGCTCAGGAAGAGGACTCTGCGCCACCTTGTGGAAGTTTCATACTGGAAAGAGACACTTCTGATCGAGTTTTACGAGGGTTTGTGCTCTCAGGAAGAAATCTCTGCATTTGCCGAACACCTGATACAGGACTATCTCCATTTCAGGCATCCGTTCATGAAGACCATTTCAGCAGACGGAAAGATAACAGAAGCCGCAAGCGGCCGCCTGATAGCCGAAATCAGGAATGAAGAGGATACCGTCAGTCTTTAGACAAGGACTGGCGGTATGCTTTTGGAGAGACACCCTCAACCCTCTTGAAATATTTACCGAACACGGACTGGGAAGGGAAATCAAGCTCATCGCTTATCTGCTGGACAGTCATCGATGTAGATGAAAGACAGCTCTTTGCGTAAAGCACGACATTCCTTTCGATCCACTCCAGCGCAGTCATGCCTGTCTCCTGCTTAAGGAGGGTCGACAGGTATTTGTTCGTTATGCAGAGCTTGTCGGCATAGAATCCTATATCCCTATGTTCCTTGAAATTGTCTGAAACAAGGTCGATGAACCTCTCGCACAGTTCCTGCTGAGGAGTCATCTGGGTCGGCTGGCTCTGCTGGCCATGGAAATAATAGCCCAGTCCATAGAAATGGGCTGAGAACAGATGGCGGATGATTTCTTCCTTATATGGGTTGCTGTCCTGCTTCAGGATGCTGGAGACCTGCTTGTAGCACGACGAGAGCACTTCAAGCACTTCCCCGGTTATCTCATAGAACTGCGTATGCTTGATGAACAGCCTTTCCTGGAGGCTTACAGGCAGATTCATGGAATCTGTGAAATCAGAACTTACGGCCATTCCGAAACCCGCAAACTCATCGTCCGCCTCCAGCGACTCGACCACCTGGCCCGGCAGAAAGATAGCCATGGCGGGAGCGCTTAACGAATAGGTGCGGAAATCGACGATGCAGGAGAAACGGCCGGAAGTGACGACGATATGGGTCACTTTCCTGATCTTATGAGGAAAGCGCAGTCCGCTCAATATCGTTTCGTTCTCGAGAAGCTCTATATCCATTACATTCCTGATTTGTCATCAAAGTTACAAAAAAGGAATAATAGAATACTATTTTCGGCATTTTACCGGAAAATCGCGACAAATTCAAGGCAAATCTGACCAATATATCTCACTCATCCGGACCAGACCGTTGGCAATAGCATAGATTGTGATGCCTGCGATGGAGTGGATCTGGAGCTTTGAGGAGATGTTGCGGCGATGGGTTGTCACCGTATGGATGGAGATGTTCAGCTCGTCAGCTATCTCCTTGTTTGACATTCCCTTTGCTATGCAGACGATGATTTCCTTCTCCCGCTGGCTCAGGATATCCTCCTCAGGATCCTTGGCTGTTTCTTCAACATCATTGTCTTCATCTTCCTTTCTGTCTTTGCTTACGTATTCGAGGGCTTCGACAGCCGGGACGAACAGACTGTCCTCTACCGAACAATGGGTATCCAGATCCCTTGCGCAGCTGATGATGTCGAAAAGGACTGAATACAGCAGATGATTGTCCTTCTGGGTATAGTAGCGGACTATTATGTCCTTCAGCTCGTTCAGCTTCGACTCTATGTGATTATGCTTGCTCGCAAAGTCGGAAATCCGATAATCATCGGCCGGAGATCCGGAGATAAGGCTTTCCACATAGGAGAAGACCACCTCGTTCTCGTATTCCATATGCCGTCTGACTTCAGTCACATACTCATCGTAGAACTTGAGTATCAGGAATGCAATCTCGTCTGTTCCGGAACAGTCTATGGCTTCAAGCAGGTTCCTTTTGATCATGGGGAGCTTGAAGTCAAGGAAATATGAATGTGCGTTCTTGAGATAGCTTATGAGGAACGGCAGAGACAGCTTCCGGCTGTCGTACTGCCGGCCGCTGGCATAATTGGCAAGGCAAAGGAATGTGTCCGTGTCGATATTCTGTTCCTCACACACTTCCTTTACGGTCTTTTCTCCAAATCCAAGAGATATTCCGGACCGGCTCATAACCATCAGAAGCGATGTGTCCGACTGTATGAGATGCCTCAGCTTGTCGGACGGACCGAATGTTGCCATCTGTTCTTTTTCCATAGAATTCATTGTCTGGGACCCGAAAGATTCAAGCAAATTTGGCAGGAAATCACGGGATTTGCAATACTCACTTTTGGGTATCCGTACCGTCAGCAACCCATTTTCAGCAAAACAGCCCAATTTGTCGGTTAATGTGAATAATCTTCCTCCCCCTTTTGCCATACCTTTGCATCAGTTAAACCAGTGTAGTAAAGAGATGAAAAGATTTTTGACAATTGTTTGCGCCATCGCATTTACAGGCGCAGCGCTTTCAGCGCAGAATGGAACGGAGGGCAAGTCCTCTTACATGGTCAATGTGGGATATGAGAAAGGCTATCGTGCAGATGTCGAACTCTCATGGAGCAACAGGTCTTTATGGGGTATATCATCATCACACGGAGTCAGCTTCGGAAACGGTCTCTATGTGGGCGCCGGAGCCGGATTCAGCGCCGAACTTACCAGAAATACGGCTGCTTCCAGAATAGCTGACAATGTCATAGATCCTGAGTATTCATACACACCGCAGTCTAACTGGAAAGGTTCATTCATCACACCGGTATTTGCCGACGTCAAGTACTCGTTCATGAAGACCCTCGCCACTCCGTTCGTAAGCATGAGAGGGGGTGCAATCGCAGACATCACCAACGCCGGTGTCAGACTGTTCATCAGTCCTGCAGCAGGCTTAGATATTGCCCGTTTCTCGATTAAGGTAGGCTACGAGTACCAGCTCGGCATCTGGGGACACCTCGACGGCCAGAACCTGCACAACGTTAAGCTCGGAGTCGCTTACACCTTCTAGAAAGACTTCAAAAGCACAAAAACAGCCTTATATGTGCTTTTAAAGTCAACCTCTTTGCATTCAAGATTGGACGCCGTGTTTCGGCTAGAGCTCCATAACGCGATATAGGCTAAGCCTGTATCGCGTTTTTTGTTTTATATGGCTCCGTTCGCCCGGATTCCCGGAAAATGTAAATAATTTCTAAATTTGCATTGGAGAAGCGACAGTTTCAGTATCCCTCTCCCTGCCTTTAGGAGAATCATCCGCAATCAGAATTATAAAATGACTAAACTGGCATGCATAGGAGACAGCATCACCAGCGGGTTCACATTGCTGAATCCCCGCAGGGACAGTTATCCTTCCCTGCTGCAGAAGATGCTGGGAGATGGCTACGAAGTGCGTAATTTCGGAGTCCTTGATGCTGCGGCAAGATTCGATGCTGACACTCCATATGTAAGGAAGAAGGCATATAGGAAAAGTCTGGACTGGAATCCTGACATCGTTCTGATAATGCTCGGCTCTAACGACACCAAGCGCAGGAACTGGGATCCGGAGATATTCCGGAAAGACTATCGGAAGATTGTGTCTTCATATATGGACCTCCCCTCTCGTCCGCGTGTGTGTCTGATTGCTCCCATTCGGATATTCCGTGTCTGGGGCACTCCGCTGATGGGACTATACCCGGAAACGATGGAAGATGGTGTGCGCCCGGCGATTCACGAGATCGCGACAGATCTGGACCTTCAGTGCATAGATCTGAAGGAGGTATTCAACGACAGTTCATATTGTGTTGACGGTGTTCATCCGCAAAGGAAAGGCACACGAATGATTGCAGAATATATATTCAAAGAAAGACAAAGATATGACCATACAGGTATTCATTGACAAATATCGGGAAGCCTTCGGAGAGGCTGCACCCCTGCCGATTGCCTTAGGTTATAGTGACACTCCTGCTTCTGAAGTCGGAAGTGTTCCAAAGTGCATGATTGGACGAATCAGTAAGGTAAGGGACGGTGAGCCGCTTACCCTATGCAGTGAGAACATACTATGCGGTGGAGGTGGTTTATACACGGCTTTCCGTCCTATGCCGGAAAGGGTGCCGGTTTTCGTATCTGAAGTGGAACATTACAAGATGTCCAAGGAAATGGTCATTGATTATGTAGATTCTCTTGGAATCAGTATCTCAGAAAAGCCATACCTGAACTTTGTAAGAGTCGATCAATTAGAGAAGTGGGATGCTGCCGAGGCAATTCTTTTCTTCGCAACTCCTGACATGCTTTCAGGACTATGCACATGGGCATTCTATGACAACAACTCACCGGATGCCGTAACGACTCCGTTCGCCTCCGGATGTGCAGCAGCTGTAACATTTGCTGTAAACGAAAACAGGAAAGGAGGTCGCCGATGCTTCCTCGGAATGTTCGATCCTTCAGCACGTCCGCATGTTCCGGAAAACGAACTGACATTCACCATACCTGTGTGCAGGTTCAAGGAGATGCTGGAGACCATGAATGATTCTGCATTATTCCAGAAAGCCTTCTCGGTACTTAAGAGAAGGATAAACAGATAACAATTGCCATGAAGAATCTCATATACATCAATGCCTGCATGAGGGCAGGTTCAAGAACAAGAAGGTTGAGACGGTGGACCTGACCAAGAACCTGTACTCGGTTGCGGATAACAATACTTTGTAGGACAGGAACCAGGGAAAGTCTCAGTGATCCAGACTGGATAATAGATGATTTCGGAAAGCTGATGGACATCGTGTCAGAATAGTCATTCTCAAGTTTATTTGGAAGTTTCGAAAATTATTTCTAATTTTGAATTGTTCCAAATAAACAAGATTATGAAACAGATATTTATACTATTGGCAGCAACGGTCCTTGCCGTAGGATGCGGCAAGGGATACGATTCAGTGGACGCACAGGAGTTTTCAGAGGCGCTCAAGAATCCAGATGTACAGATCATAGACACACGTACTCCACAGGAATTCAACGAAGGGCATATCCCGGGTGCAGTGAACATAGATCTTGACAGGGAGGACTTCTTCGAGCAGATGGACTGCCTTGACAAAGACAAGCCTGTTGCAGTATATTGCAGAGGTGGCAGAAGAAGCAAGATTGCAGCGGAAAGGTTCGTCGGGAAAGGATTCGAAGTGACCGAACTGAACGGAGGAATCATTACTTGGGAAGGTGAAATCGAAAAATAAGATTCAGACATGACAAGAATATACGTAATGGAAAGCTGTCTTGACTGTGCTCAGGCCAAGCAGCTGTACGGAAACAATCCGGACTATGAGATCATCGACATAGGAAAGCAGGCAAGAGACTTGAAAGAGTTTCTATCACTCAGGGACAATCACCCTGCCTTTGCAAAGGTGAGAGAGAGAGGAACGATCGGAATCCCATGCTTTGTAAAGGATGACGGAGAGGTGGTCATCTCGATGAAGCATTATCTCGCGTCATCTGAGCCTGCATCATCAGAACCTGAATACACATCCGGTGCTGCATGCAATCTTGACGGTACAGGTTGTTAGAGGGCAATGTTGCCAGTATGATTTTTGAAGTATTTCAATAAAATTATTCAGGCCATGTTCAACAAGCACGATATATCAAGAAACCAGTGTCAGCTCTTCTGGCATCAGGCAGAGAAAGGCTACGACTGGTGGTGGCATTCATTTACAGGACATCATGCGGAAACTGGCGAGGAAAAGGCTTTCTTCATAGAGTATTTCCTATGCAATCCGCTTCATGGAAGTGACAGACCGTCTTTCGGAAGGCTTGGTGAGACTCCATCATATCTTATGGTCAAGGCCGGCAGCTGGGGCGAGGATGCGGCGCAGCTTCACAGATTCTTCGGATGGAAGCAGGCTGAAATCGATATGGGGATACCATTCGTGATAAAGGCAGATGACTGTTATGCCTCAGAAGACCGGATA
>JAFQAT010000029.1 GCA_017399865.1 Bacteroidales bacterium
CATCTCATCGCCAACAGGCTGGAGCCGCACAATGGGCATGCGTGTTGTATCGCCGATATAAGCTTCACAGTACTTTGCGAAAAACTGTGTATGCGTCAAGCCCAGTTCTTTGGACATCTTGAAAATGTCCATCGGACTTAAGAGAATATCTTCACGATTAACGCAGCACTGTCCACACTGAGTACAGTGGAACTGAAAGGTGTCATCCAGACCAACAGTCATCTTTTCGATATTAGCAGCTAATTCTTTGAGACTCATAAATAATCCTCCATACTGATCTGCGGCACCGGATTTGTTCCGATGCCGCAGATCTCAGATGTCATTTGTTTTCTTCTGCCATACGGTTCAGTATGGCAACCAGTTTGTCATGATTACGGTAGTACTGCTCCAGGAAGGGATGCTCCAGATTAAAATCAGAGTATTTCAATCTGTGAAAGTGGAGCAACGCCTGTGTCTGCTTGCCCTCTGGGAGCTTACGCAGCAGGTCAGCAATGTCCTTTGCGCCTCCGAAATCAGTCTTCAGAAAGAGCCTGTCTTCCTTGGGGAATCGCTTCTTCATCCAGGACTTGGTCTGCACCACGGTACCGGTAAAATGGTGGGGATATTCACGGCTCAATAAATAGCTGTGAAGTCCACGGGGATCCGGATTGACCACGAAGGGATAGAGCCGGCAGGCTCTGGGGTTCTCATCGTGGATGGTACAGCGGTTATCCTTGAGGAAAATACAGGCATTCTCTTCGCCTACAGTTTTGAGCATATACACGAAGTACCCGCATTCATCCAGCAGGACCGGCTCCGCATAGCGTGCCAGGAAGTCATCGGTGCAAAGGATATCTTCTCCATGATCCCGGAGGTATTTCGTCATCCGGAACACATCTTGAGAGTCCACCGGAACACCTTCCTTGACCCGCAAGCAGCATTTACCGCAGCCTTGGCAACGGAACCTGACTCTTGAAGAAGGAGTGATGCCTACAGTTTTGCCCCAGCCTTCCATCATTGCGGACCTCCTTTTGCCTTGGAAGCATCAAAGGAGACTTCCTTAAAGCCGATAGTGTCGCAGAAGTAGAATTTGGACCCATTCATCGGATCAATCACTTCCACAACATCGGACATTGACAAAGACCGCGCTTTATATCCCTTAGGATGGGCTTCATTGAAGATGAAGTACAGTCTTTCAAGGCTGTCAGACAATGCCTCATACTCAAATACCATATCGTAGCATTCTGCGGGGATACGGCCGCCGCATCTTTTAAGTACCGTTTCGAGGTTCCGGTAGCAGATATACTTCTCATCCCGATCGAAATCAATCTGGTAGATACGAACCTTCATTAACACGCACCTCCAAAGCACTCGAGCTGCTTCAGCGGCAGCTTCTGCAGAAAGTAGGGATACCGGCAGTTCTCATTCTCAGGGAAGATGCTCTTGCCGTCAGGAATGATAACACGCAGAACGGTCCGGTTATCTTCTCGGAATTCTTCCAAACGAACATCGCAGTCCTGAAAAATTCCGGATACCAGATCGCCATGTCTGAACTTCTCGCCGGCACATACCCGTTCGCACATTGAGTTCAGGACATACACGATATTCTTGGGGCGCAGGTGGAGGACGACTTGAAAGTCCATATGGCCATACTTGTCCATGCCATGGGTATGGGCATTGCAGGTGTGTTCCAGAAAAGGCTCTTCAACCTTCCCGCACTTCTGACATGCTACACCGTTGGCAATAAAATGGATTTCCCAATTGGCTTGCCTATTCATGCCGCCGCCTCCTTCCGTTCCAGATAGTAACGAAGGGAGCCGAGAGATGTCACGACCTCCTTGGAGAATTTAGCCCAATTGTTGATGAACCAGGTCATATCCTCCGCAGTGCAAAGGCGGACGCTGTCATACTCGAAGATCTCACAGTCGTGTTTGTCGATGGCATCGTAGGAGATGGCCAGCACGCCCTCCTGCACCAGCGTGAGGAAGGCACCTGCACAGTCGCCGTCGTGGATGGGATACATCCAGTAAAGGTAATCTCCGCATACAGGCAGATTCTCTTCGACGAGCTTAAAGTACTCCTTGAAGGTGCCGCCGTTACGGAACAGCTGTTCCACAAATGCATCTTTGGATTTGAGTTTTGTGGTATCCACGAGCACACCGTTTACGAAGAGCAGATCTGCCTTCGGCTCAGGGACTTCATTGGAATCCGCACAGTCTTGGATGATCCATAGAGCATCCTTGGTTACAAACTCGGTATCCCACCGAAGCTCCAGCGCACGCATCAGAAGTGCTCTGCATAAGCTCATATCCAACGACCGGGAGGCGTTGGACTCTGTGGGGATGCAGCACTTGATCATTTCTTGGTCGCCATTGACGGCCTTGATCAGGTCCATGATCTCCGTGGTGGTGAATTGGTCACCGATTGCTGCGCAACTCCAATAGGAGTCATCCTCACATTGGGTGCGAACAACGATGTCTCTGCCAAGCATCAGGGATAACATCTTACCGAGATGCTCAGACACCTTCGGAAGGTCCACCTTCAGTGCAGTAAATTTCTGGGGTCTATTCATTGCAATTCCTTTCTGCCGCAACATACGGCCGGTAATAAGTAGTCTCGTCACTGTCGTGACAGTAGGCAGCGATACAGACGCGCTGCGTTTCCGGTTTGTCCGGGTTATACTCTGCGAAACAGATCGGATCCGATGACGGAATCTCACCGTTGTCCCAGTAGATATTCACCGATGCATACGGACCTTGAGGATAGCCGACAGCCCGCAGATAAGTCCCGTCCGGCAAAGGAATTGCAAGGCTGGGCTGATCCAAGGGTTCCGGCTTCCTGATCTCATAGGGCTCAGACAAAGAAAAGCGCTTCCTTTTATCCCGTTGGGGCTGAAGGAAGCGCATTTTATTCTTTATCAGTTCCAATTGCAGCGCAGTGAATATCTGCTCGACCTGATCCCGGTTGTACTCATAGAAACCGGTCTTACAGAGATTTCCCAGCAGACGCATCATTGCGATGAGCTTGTTCGTTCGTGCCTCGGCGAGTCGACAAAATCGCTCGCTTTTGGTTTCACCAGGCTTCATACGCGCACCTCTTTCGGGGCTGCTGCAGGAGGCTTCAGAACATAATGGGTGTTCTTGGTCTCGATGTACACCGTTCCGGAAGGTACCGTGACAAAGTGCTGCACAGCG
>JAFQAT010000030.1 GCA_017399865.1 Bacteroidales bacterium
AGTCTTCCATGATAAGTTCATCGATGCTCATGGTTCCGTGGTAGGAAACGTAGCCGTTCAACGTAAACTCACCAGCCTGTTCCTTCAGGCGCTGCTCGGCATATCCGGCATAATCATAGAAGGCATCCAGATTGGGGTCATACTCGAAGTGGCCGGACTCCTGAATCATGTACCTGCCGTATTCCTCTGCGTTCTGCACGCCGGGGATGAAGTCGAACAGGTCGAGGTTTTCCGCAAGGAGCTTCATCTGGAAGGCATACTGCGGCTGGACATACATGGCAACAGCATCGAGCTTGGCCTTATCAGCATCAGGCAGTGCTTTGATCTCCTTGCTCATTTCGTTGAGTTCAAGGATTCCTTCATGCTCAAAGTTGATAGCTGCATCCACAGACTCAGGCATATTGCTCTCCACAAAACGCAGGCGCATGTCATCGAAAGAGACAAGGCCTGCTCTCATCATGGCGTGTTCCAGCTGTTTGGTAGACATGGGAAGGAACAGCCAGGTCTTATCGGCCTCATTGTCGGGCCGGTAGGGTTTTCTTGCTGAGGTCATTTCCACAACCAATGTGGGCGGCTCATAGTAATAGATAGGGAACGGACTGCCCTTGGTGTACAGGCGGTCCATCTTCATGTCGTTGTCGTAAACGACTCCGTAGGGAGTGACTACACCTTTGCCGCTGCTGATGAGTTCTCTGGCAACCTTTTCGAAGTCGGTGGTATCGGCTTCCTCTCGACTCATTATGCCGCCATTACGAGTCATGATGTGGTCACGGCCAACTTCCTTCAGGTCGGAGAAATTGGTGACTACGGTAGCCTGCTGGGAACTGAAAGTCAGGTTGATAAGTTCGGGAAGACTATCTGCCTTTCTCAGTGCTACGACACTTTGGAACTGTGCGGCCTCGTATTCGTTGTAGCTTTCCAGCCGCTTGGCGAGGTAGTCCAACTCGTCAAAGTTGACGGTCTTTCCCTCCAGACATTTCAGACTGGTGTACCAACTGTTGATGGACTCGATGTAGCAGTCAGAGGCAACTGCATTACCGATTTCCAGTTGCTCCATCATGTTCATCATTTCATCATAGTCCTCAGTCTTGACGGGGAACGGGATTGTTGCCTCGCCGTACTCGGGATGGTCTTTGTTTCGGATAACGGCAGAGAACATCATATGGACACCTCCAAAATCACTGTCATCATCTCTCGCTCACAGGAAACGAGAGATGTATCATGCGTAAAGTAGTGAGACATGGTTTTCCTTTCTGGCCTATAAAAGCCTTGTAGTGAACTCCGAAAAAGGGCGTGACCTCGAACTTCCGCAAAAGAGGTCACGCCCAGGAGGAGGGATTAGTAAGGGATGATTTTGAACCAAGGCTGTGCGTTTGGCTCATATTCGTTGAACTGTTCGGGTTTGCCGAACAGCTCCTGATATCTGGCAAGCTGATTATCGGAAAGTGAGGCGAAGTCTTCGCCTCCGTCGCCGACCATAAAAAATGGGCCGCAGATGATGTCATCGTAAAGACGGCGATTCATCTCCATGCCCAGCAGCTTACCTTCGTCGTTGTAACAGAGAATGGCGCCATCATCCATGTACAGCACCTGAAAGAGACCGCCCCCGACTTCTTCCTGGATGGACTCGAGGGTGTTCTCGATTTCTTTCTCATATGCAGGTTTCCCCGGCTCGATTTTCAGTATCCGCATGGCAGACCCCTCACATCTTCAGTTCGGGAGCAACAGACTCCTGCGCCTGATGATCCTGTTGCTGAATACGCTCCATGATATCCGGCATGGCAGTTTCAATCTGTTCCTGCACACTCTTGATGTTCTTTTCCTGCTCATAGGTAAGGTCAAGGCCATAGTTTAGGGCATCGGCACAGCAACGGTAGATCTCAATAGTTTGTTCAGGTGTGAACAGGCGGTTATGGTCAATGAGCTGGGAGCGAGTAGCAAAGTCCTGCTTTGCCCCTTCGTAATTCCCGCCAAAGTAATGACCATGTGATACTCCAGCCCTGTTGAAGTCCCAGTCCCAGGTAACGAACTGCATACCGAGATGGCTTTCAGCTGCGGCGAGGACAGTGCCGTTATAATCAGCAATAGCTCTGTAGCCATTCACGAGGCCTGCGGCTTTCAGCGGCTGACCCTGGTCATACGCTTTCATGTACTCAGCAGTCAGCTTGACTGCTTCGAACGCTTGGTCCTTGGCCTGTTCCAACTGCGGGGTGGTGAGGTTTTCACTGCGGTAAGTAATGCCACCGGGATTAACGACATTGCAAAGAGGATTGCCTTCAAAACCCACGGAAAGACTTCCGTCAGTTTGAGGCTCCACATCAAATCCCGCATTGCGCAGCACACGGGAGGTTTCTGCGAGATAACGGAATCTTGTATCTTCATTCAGAGTCATTGGTAACACCTGCTTTCTGAGGACATCCCCAATTGTTTTCTGCCAGCGATGTGAAATGCTCATAGGTTTTCGGGGTGAGTTCCTGCATTTTGGCCAACCGGTCGGGGTTATCCTGGTTGGAAAGGAAGTAAACGAAGTATTCTGCGTAGTATTCGAAGTGGTCCGTCATGGCGTAGTCACGAAGGAATGCGTCGGCTGCAGCAGACTCCTCGGCAAATAAGGAGGAGCGTCTGGAATACCAGCCCTGTGTATAGTCAAGGAAGTGTCCGAACTCATGGAGGGTAGCGGTGGCGTCGGAAACATAAATGCACCGGTCGCCGGAGTCACAGACACCGATGACGGTGGAGCCGAAGCGCTGACTGAAGTCTGAGATGTAGTCAAAGTCGATGGCGTATTTCCAGCCTCTATCTTTGAACATCTCCATGATCGGCTGTGGCACGGCCTCCAGTTCTGTCAGGAAACGGGAGAGATTGACTCCGCTTTCGTTGACAATGGGGTATTCAGAAACAATAGGAGGCTCTTCGACCGTGAATTCCTGTGTCAGCATCTTGTGAAGCAGGTCTGCAGCTTCACCGCGAGTTACCAGTTCAGTGCCGGACTTTCCGGCCTCGCAGATTCCGAGTTCAGATGCAATGCGCACACAGTTTTCCGTGTCGTAGAGGAAGTATCCATCGGGATAGAGCTCGTAGTTGTAAATGGGAAGGTCGAGGACGGAGAATGCGCTTCGGTAAATAGCCCCACGGCACATGTTCTGGTCGGGATCTGTCACACCCTCCATCGAGATCCAGCCGTTCCAATAGGCCTGCGTGGAACAATGTGTGCCAAAGTCGGATTTGTCTTTTTCCAGAGCTTCCATCTGGTCATACGCTCGACACAGCATAACCGACCATTGGCGGACGGTTATGAGTGCATCGGGAGAAAAGGTGGTACTGCTTGTTCCATAGCTGATACCCTGGTCAGTTACGTATTCGATACCCTCACGCCAGGGCGAGTCGGGCGCTACATCCGTGTAGCTGCTCTCGGCTGCCATTGCAGTGATGCCGAACTGGAAGACCATTGCGATAGCTACCAAACACAGGGCTGCGGATCGCCAAACTTTCTTTTTCATAATGCTGATTCCTTTCGATGATTTCTGATTCAAATGCAAAAACACACCAGCGCTGTTGAGCGTTGGTGTGTCCTGATACCTTAATTATTTAGGGAGCGCCTGCTCCAGCTGGATTGCACCGTGGTGGAGGACGAAGTGCTTTTCATCCACCTCTTTACTGCTGTGGTAGTGTCCGAAGCACCAGATCCTATAGCGGATGGTCTGTTTGATCGTTTCCAGATAGTCGGTGAGCCTATTGATGGGATAGTCAGTTTTGCCGAGTGCTATCTGGAGTGAGGTGGGTGCGCAGTGTGTGAGAATTGCATCCACTTCGTAGTTGTGAGCTGCCAGATTTCTTAGTCCTTCTGCCAGCTCTTCTTCCGTAGGCAGTTCCTCCGGCCACCAGGATACATGCTTTATGCGGAAGCGTTTATCGCCTTCCTGCAGGTGGCGTATCTTCGTGATGGCATGGGGGTCATCCGGATCGATGATGCCGTCTTCGATGTCATGGCACTCGGCACCGCCCATTACGAAGATTTTGTAGCCGTTGATGGTATAAACTTGACCGCGCATCAGGTGAATGATGTTTTCTCTGATGAACTGTACCTTGCCGCCATTCCATTCGGTGACGGGATACTGTTTCAGCAGGTCGTAGTTTTCGTGGTTGCCGTCAAGGAACAGGATGGGGACACCCTTTCGGTTGAGTTCTTCAAGGGTACGTTCCTCCTCTTTCGAACCATCGAAGAGGAAGCCGAAGTCGCCGCACACGATGATGGCATCGGCATCGGCATAGGCGGATATGGCTTTGAGCCTCCGCGGATAGCCGTGGGTATCGCCGGTTATGTAGGTCATTGGTATCACTCCTCGGTTTTTGTTAAACGACACAATACCCTAAACCCCTTCCAAAGGGAACCCCTAAAAGGAGTTAATTTTGGGCAATGTTAAGAGCCTCTTTCACCATCAACTCAAGCTGGTCGAGCTCTGCAGGGATGGGAGCGCTGTTGGTACAAACATAGGTGACGATCTTGTCATCCGTATATTCGATGTTTACATACCAGGCGACATCATAGTCGCTGAACTCGACAGAGCGGCGCCAACTGTGATAGTCGGCAGGATTGTAGAACGTCTTGCGATGGTTGGCCTCGGCGCCCAGTGCGGACTTGAGATGTTCCATGAGGAAGTCGACGATGTCGCCGAAATCAGAGGAGAAGACAGTGGACTGTGGACGAGTCGGCGCCATGAGGTCCTGGTATTCGATGCCGGACACTCTGGGACTCAGTTTGATAAGGCTGCGATGGTTGGTATCAAAGAACATGCCCTCATTGTTGTAGATGGTGATGTAAGAGATATTGCTCATGGTGAACTCCTTTCAAGGACAAAATGAAAAAGCCCTCCTAAGAGGACTTCGGTTTGGATTATTCAGTTCAGATGGCCTGCTTGACTGCGGAGAGGTCAATCGGCTCCTCTACAGGTTTCTTGCTTCCTTTGAAGTAAGCCTTGATAGTACGGTCTGGGGTAACTTTGATGCAGTCGAAGAGTTTCCTTACCATGCTATCGTCGAAGGTGTGCATCTGGTAGCCTTTCTGACAGATGGACTCGTAGATGGCATCCACTTCAGGCAGGCAAGTCGACTGAGCTTCGATAATGCGCTTTTCGGACTCGTACACTTCTGTGTATTCTCGGATTTGGCGACCGATGTTTTCAAACTCGGTTTCATAGCGGTCAGTATCTCCGCTTGTTTTGACGGCAAGGTCGATGAGCTCGCTCATCATTGCTCGAAGCTCCTTGATTTTGGCTTCTGCGGCGTACATAGCTGTGGGTGACCGCGCATCGCTGTAGGTGCGGGTCAGTACCTGTTGGAGCATCTGGAGTGCGGTGTCATCATTGATGGTGCGATTGATGATGCGCAGGATCGCCGCATGGAGCAGACTCTCTTCGATGGACGGTGAGTTCTTGCAGTACTTGGTAGCGTTTTCGATACGGTTGACGCATCGCCATACTATCTTTTTGCCGCCTGCTCGGGACCATGTGACTCTACGGTAGTTTGTACCGCATTCGTCGCAGACCAGAAGTTCAGTCAGAGCAAACTTGCTGTATTTGCCTTTCTGCTCCAGCTCATCTGTGGTGATTTTACGGAGGCTCTCCCGCCGTGCGATTTCTTCCTGCACGGCATTGAACAGGCTGCGCTCCACGATAGCGGGGTGTGCGTTCTTTATCAGGTACTTCGGAAGCTGGCCATTATTGACGAGAACCTTTCTTGTGATAACGTCTGCGACGTAGGTTTTCTGAAGCAGGACATCGCCGACGTATTTCTCGTTTCTGAGGATGCCGATGATGATATTTCTGCACCACTTGCCTTTGCCGTTGACGGTAGGTACCTTGTTCTTTTCGAGATAATCTTGGATCTGACTGGTGGACTTGCCATCCCGATACATCTCGAACATCGCACGAACATGTACGGCTTGCTCCTCGTTGATAACGGGGATTTTGTCGGGGCCAGGGGTGAAGCCGAAGATGGGGTATCTGTAGCTGACTTTGCCTGCACGATAGGTGTATCGTATACCTGCGGCCACGTTTTTGGAGATGGACTCGCTTTCTGCCTGGGCGAACATACTCATGGTGGTCAGAAGCATTTCGTCGGTCATCTTGGAGGTGTCGATACCTTCCTTTTCGAAGATGACCGCAATACCCATC
>JAFQAT010000031.1 GCA_017399865.1 Bacteroidales bacterium
AGAGAGCGAAGCCCTGTTCAATAGCCTCCGCAAGAAGCAGCACAGCGACATTGAGGAAGAACGAGGCAACATCATCTCTCTGTCGGCATTCCAATCCGGCAAGCTCAACAAGATCATGTACCTCATCGATAAGGTCGAGGGTATGAAAATCAAGCGCAATTACGGTATCCCTGTGACCGGCAGTTATCTCAAGACTGCCATTACTGCCATCAATAAAACGAGCAAGTCCACTATTTGGTTGGACACGGACGAAAACGGTGTTTTGTCGTTGTGCAGCACTCCCAAGGATATCAATAACATTCTCCGCACCAAGGTGTGGGATCGCAATGTGAGCCATGTGCTGACCTCTGGCACAATCTCGGACGGCACAGACTTCGAATACTTCAAAGCAGAAAATGGCTTGGAGTTCATTCCCCATCGTCTGCTCCTCGAGTCCCGTACCGAATCGCCCTTCGATTACGCAAACCACACAAGACTGTATATCCCCAGGGGAATGCCTATCCCGGATAACGATAGCGAGGACTACTTCAAGACCATTGCCGATGAGATTTATAAGATCATCCAGGCCACCAACGGTCATACGGCAATCCTCTTCACCTCTTACAAAACACTAAGCCTCGTGCATGAGCTTCTAAAGGACAAGCTGACTGAATACGACACCATCTGTATGACCCGAAGCAACAAGAATGCGATTACCGACTTCAAGAAGTCCAAGAACGGCATCCTCTTCGCTTCCGGTTCTATGTGGGAAGGCGTGGACTGTGTCGGTGACTGCCTCTCTTCCGTTATTATCGTAAGATTGCCCTTCCCGATGAGAAGCGCACTTATGGAAGAAAAGAAGGAAACCTGCGACAGCGTGGGCGACTTCGTGGACAGATACTGCACCCCCAATATGCTGATCAAACTCCGCCAGGGCGTTGGCAGACTCATTCGTTGTGAGAGCGATACCGGCGTTGTGTCCATTCTCGATCCGAGAGCCACTTCCAAGTCCTACTCGGGCAAGGTCGGCCAGGCACTCCACAAGTTCCCCAAGGTGGACTCCACCGAAGAAATCGAAGGCTTCATGAGAAGCGTTAAGAGCGAAAGCTACTATGCAGAAAAGAAGGAGAATAATGAATGATACCTACTGCCCATGAAAGACTCCAGGAGCTTCACGAAAAGATGCTCGACTGGATCTGTGAACATATCAAAGAGGATGAAGACCTCTTCCACGCTCTGTACGGTCGGATCGGGTTCGCACAAAGCGAACTCGACCCCGAGATCGAGTGCCGACTCTATAAGATGTATAACGCACTCCCACCCAAAGAGAAGTTGGAGCTGAAAGTAAAAGCAGAGTATGCGGAGTTCCTGTCTTTCTGGCGTACCCTGTCCGCAGACGAGCTTATAGACATTGCTCCCAAGGTTGCTGTAGTTAACGCAGTAAAGGATCAAATTATGGGCTGTGTCAGCGATGATCAAGCAGCCTACTTCGCAAGGTTCTCTGAACCCTTGGAAGCTATCAGCGAGAGGATACTTGAAAGCGACTACGCCCACGAAAGTGAGCTTGTGCCTCTATGCCTTGGGAATATGTACGATGCCCAAGATGGCGGTTATTCATTCGATGAGGACGAAGATCAAGATGAAGTCATCGAACAGACAATGTAACGGAGAGGAAGAAACATATGAGCAGAAAATGTAAGGAGAACCACCATGGAAAAAAGAATGCTTTCAGCCAGGGAGGTCGAAACCAGGGAAACCTTAATACGCATCTTGGAAAGCACCCTGTCATCCCTCGAACAAAAAGAGAGAGTTATCGTAAAACGGTGTATCCTTCGCATGAAAAGCGAAATCGCCGAAGCGGATAGGAGAAGAAAAGATAATGAAAGCAGAAAAGCAAACCAAATCAGCAAATTTCCTTCGTATCGTTGCCATACTGAAAAGCCTTCGGGATCAGGGTAAGATCAGTCCCAAGGAGTATGGCAGAGCGAAGAACTACTATAAAAACCTCACCGGCGCCGATATTGTAATCGCCGATTAAACCAAGGAGATGAAAAGCATGCAAGAAAAAGCATTTATGATTGAAATGTCATACGAGCATCCGGTGATGCGACAAGTACAGTTCGGCTCGTTGCACCTACCTGCTACCGAGTATGAGATACGAGATGCCCTACAGAAAATGAGGGCAACGAAAGAGGTGTTAGCCCCTCGGGAGTATTCCATCTATAACTGCGAGATCATTCCGCAGCTCAACGAAGTCCGTCTGGAATCTGCGTCCTTGGATGAACTAAACTTCCTCGCCAAAAGGCTCATCAGTCTGAATGAGGACGAGCGCAATATCATCAAGGGCATTGCCACGAAAGTGATCCCCACCGATGAAGACGAAATCGTCAGCATCAGAGATCTCATCAATATGACTTACGGCACAGGAATCGTCTCGGTCGTATCCAATGTGACCAACGATGAGCAGCTCGGAGAATTCGTTATTGAAAACGAATTACAGGACGAAATCGCCCTTGTCCCGGAAGGTGCAACCCATCTGTTGGACAAAGAGAAGATCGGGAGAATTCAGAGAGCAGCAGACGGTGGAGTCTATGTAGGCAATCTGTATGTCTGTGCTGACCACTTCGAGATGCCCAAAGTCTATGACGGCATCACACTTCCCGAGGTTGAGCCGGAGCCTTGGTTTGCATTCCGGCTGTTGGTGGCAGAGCCTCCCCAGGGCGATGAACCAAATGTAGAAGCAGCTGAGTGGATCACGCTTCCTATGACACTCAAGGAGATGCGAGAATTCGCCACCCGACATCATGTGGACAGCATCACCGACTGCGTGTATTACGACTTTGAATCTTCCATTCCGCAGATCACAAGCGAGTGGTTCACCTCAATGGATGACATCAAGACCCTTAACGATATCGCCAAGAGAATGGCAGAAATGTCCCCCGAGGATCAAGTGAAATTCAAGGCAGCGTTGGAGGCCGAAAAACCCTTCGGTGTGACCCTTGCGGATATGGAAGATATCGCATCCAACCTTGACCAGTACGAAATGAGTACCCAAAGCGATACCCCTGGGGCGTTCTTCAAAGAGTACCTGTGCAAGCATATGGATACACGCTTCGATCCCGAGTGGTTGGATACGCTAATGTGCTTCCGTGAAGGAAACGAGCTTCTGACCAAGCTCGGTGCATGCGTTAC
>JAFQAT010000032.1 GCA_017399865.1 Bacteroidales bacterium
GAACATTTGCGTTCTGTGCGCGGACTTTCCGATGCAGAGATCGACCGCCTTGGGTTCAGGAGTACCCCTCCCTTCTATATGTGCCGTTCGATTACCGAGCGTCTGATTGGGCTTGGGCATACCGTTCAGGGTGTGCCTGGCTTCTATCAGAAGGATGGAAAATGGACACTGAATTTCTGCTCTTACACAGCAGGCATTCTTCTTCCTGCAAGGGACGTGGAAGGACGGATATCCGGCTTTCAGATACGACTGGACACACCGCTGAAGAATCCCGATGAAACATCGGACAAACCCGGTGCCAAATATATATGGCTCTCTTCCTCGGGCAAGCAAAACGGCTGCTCGTCGGGAAGTCCTGTTCATCTCATAGGGGAACGGAATGCAAAGACTATATATGTTACCGAGGGTGTACTGAAAGCGGATATTGCCCACTGTCTGACAGGGCGCACCTTTGCGGCAATCGCAGGTGCCAACAATCTGACCTCTCTTGAAGATCTGTTCAAAGTCATTTCCCGTACCGGCACACAGCTCATTGTGGAAGCGCACGATATGGACAAGTACAAAAACGAAATGGTTGACAAAGGCGCATCGGCAATCCGGCAGCTTGCAAACAAGTATGGGATGGACTGCAGACGCCTTACATGGAACCCCAACTATAAAGGAATTGACGATTGGCAGCTTGCACTCAGGCGCAAGTCTCAGAAAAAGGAGCGTGAACAAATGACTTTCAGGGATCGGTTTATGCACGGACTGTGTGACTTCGAAGAACTTGACGATGAAATCACCACCTGGCATGAATCGTCCGAACATGCAAAAACATTACCGGAATACCTTGGTCTGTCCGATGAGGAATACGCAATGTGTGCAGACAGCGATTCTGTTCTGCAGAAGCACTTGCTGACCAGACGGACACATCAGTATTTCCGCATCTATCAGTTGGATTTCGATGATGATCATCAGACGAAGAAATTCGCCTTTGACGGCATCGATGCTCTGCGCAAAGCCGGCTATGAACAGCCTCCTGCCGCAGAATACCGACTGGTCTGTGATGACTACATACCATGCGATATGACGGAATCGGACGCCAAACGTCTTGACTTCCTCTTTCTCAGGTACAATGACACCTTGCCGGAGAATTATCACGGCAGAAGCATTTCGCCATCGGATGTGGTTGAACTGTACGACGAGGAAAAGCGGCGGTATTATTACCGTGACCGTGATTCCTTCTGTCCGGTTAAGTTCTCCCCTTTCCTGGCAAAACCAATGAAGCAAGGCTGATACAGCCGTAAACGAAAAGACACGGTACAGAACCCAACTGTACCGTGTCCTATTTTTATAAAGGAGATTTATCATGGGTATATTTTCGGAAATCGATATGGAAAACAAAATGCGTAAGGAACAGGAAGAAGAACAGGCTATGACCGCCTCGGAGCTTGCAGCGCAGCGCGATGAAGCGCGTCAGGCAGCAGAAGCCGCTGAAGCACAGAAGTTGCTTGCTGAACTCAACGAAGCCACCGCCTCTCCTTCGGAAGACGATGAAGAACCGGCAGAGGAAGAAGGAAACTCCCCTGCCGAAACCATAGGTCCACCCTCAGAGGATGAAAAGCGAAAAGCACATGAAGAAGCGGAAGCAAAACGCAAAGCAGAATGGGAAGCCAAGAAGCGTGAGCGTGAAGAAGCCGACACGATGGCGTGGGAAGCAGCGATTGCAATGGACGATGATGCGCTGATGGAAGCCTCATCGAACCGTCTTGCTGCTGATGCCGAGCGTATCACCCGCCGCAATATGAAGCAATGCGTGACCGAATATGTACAGGCACTCTGCTTTGAAAACCTGCAGTTCGCTCAGCAGGTCATGCACCCGCGCAAGAGCATGATCAACTGCTTCAAGTACATCAACCGTAAGGCGATGGAATTTGTCAAGCAGGAGATGGAAGATAACGGTATCAAGCCGACCAATGAGGGATATGGATGCGATGTTCCCGATGATCTTTGTTATCAGTGGGCTGTGGACTATTTCAATGATATGGAAGCACCCGAAGATAAGAAGGACGGCGAGGAAGATTTCGTACCGAAGCCTTATACCGGTTATACGCCGAAGAAGACTACTCCGGCGAAAAAGGAAAAGAAGC
>JAFQAT010000033.1 GCA_017399865.1 Bacteroidales bacterium
GACGGATAGCGGTACGAGGTAGCCACATTTCTCCCACCGCCATAGGGTGGCAGATGCGACCTCCAGCATTTCCATAACTTTCGTACGACTCAGATAGATTTCCGCCCTTGATTCAGCGACCGACTTTTCTAGCCTCATCAGGGCTTCCTCAACCAGATTTTGATTCGCTTCAATAAGATCGCCCATGCGTATCGACACCGTCAGATCCGGGCATTGTCTTGCGACTTCGATTAAATCCATACCTCTCATCACTTTTCTCTCTCACAGATTTAAAATTAAACTCCTCTCCAATGCGATTGCATTGTGGAGAGGAGTACTGCAAATTTCTTTCCAGCGAAAGATCTATTATTTCAAAACCTCCCAATGACCAGTTTTATTACTTCCGACTCTCTTAATATAGCCCGAATCCTTCAACACTTTGATTATAGTGGAAACTTTACGTGCGCTGAAACTCACTCTCTTGCTTATCTCTGGCTGGCGAAGATTGACATCTTCTTTAATCAAATCGTAAAATGTTTTTACATCGCCACTTATCTCGCAAATATGATCCGTATTTATCTCGCAATGAGCATTATGCACGATAACCAACAATGCACATCGCGATAGTAGTTTATGCAATTGCTTCCATAAAAAAGGTATTCCGGGCAGAATGTTTACATACAATAAAATTGTGGATTTGTGGAAGCAACAGAACTTGTTCCATTGTGGAACATATTCCCGAGAAAGCAACAATGGTAGAGTGAAGTATCGTTATAACGAGACCTTTTCATATAACGCATATTTTCGAGTTAAGGTCTCAAAATCGCAATTTTAACTCACTTTTATGTGAAATTTTCACAAATTTGGCAGTTAAGACTCAAAAATTGCAAACTCAACGTATTATTTACGGTCGTCAAAATTTATTTGACAGCCATGTCAATCAGGGCATTCACCACGACACTTGTATCTTTTGCAATTGCCTATTCCGGATGGTCACATGTGGTTATTTCCATTTTGGAAACAGGTACTTCAATTCGCCAACCGCAATTGGCGAATTTGCAAAAAATGCAAAATGCACTTATCTCGTATAGATTGAACCGTCAGTATTTACTCACACAAGAAGTTATATATAAAAAAACTTATATATAATTTAAATTATACATAGCACGAATTCACGCACATTGGTGAAAATGTTTTTTGAGAAGGCTAAGACGAATTATGCTCCCAGAACACAATGTCCCGAAAGCATGATGTCATTTATAATATTTCCCAACTACCTCCCTTATCGGGACCAACATGCTTTATGCGCCCCGCTTTCGATAGTTTTTCAAGGTCTCTTTGAATTGTACGTGAAGTCACTCCCAATTGCTTGGCTAGTTGAACTGCAGATAAAGTATTGTCTTCTTTCAACAAAAGTACAATCAAATCTAGTCTATCTACGACATTTTCTACGACATTTTCTACGACATCCTGTGCGACATTATCCCCTACAAAGGCCGGATGAACAGGAAGCTCTGCCAAGAAATACTGATTCAGATCATCTGTCTTGAATATCGGATCAGGAGATCCATTATTCCTCATTGCTCTGTATATCTTAGGAAAACCTGTCGAACGACCTTCCGTCATATCCAACTCTTTGAGAAGATCTCCAATACGACGATTCCTGTAATTACGAGACAACACTCGCTCATTCTGAAGATCATTATTTGTAATCGGCGGCATAGGACCAGCCAAACTATATACAATGATTGATGTTGGTTCTATACGTACTTCTATCGGATTGCGATCATCATACGATTTATGATAGACCGCATTTGAAAGGACTTCCTCTATTGCAGTATACGGATAATTATAAGCCCTATTTGCCTCAGCCTTATCATCAACTTTGACCATGTTTAGAGTTCTTTGGAAAATCGCCTTATTTTCCTCGGCATAGGATACAAAGCATCAATCTCCGCCTCAAGCATAGCCTGCCGTCTCAAGATTTCTTCCCTTTCCATCTTCGCCTCTATCCTGGTCTTTCTCTTAAAGGCCTCACGCTGGCTTTTCAGTTCTCCTGCACGGACAATTTCGTCCGCCAACGCATCAAGCCTCGCATTCAATCCTGCATTCTTATGTAACTCGCACTCCCACACCGTAATCACCGTCCAGTCCAAAGCCTCCAGGTGCGCAGCTGTAACTTCATCACGATGCCGGTTCCTGGCAATCTTCGTCTCCCAAAACTCCACATTCGACTTCGGTTTACTCGCATACCGACACCCTTTATGCCCATGCCAGAAACAACCGTTCACCATAATAGCCACCCCATACTTCGGCAACACAATATCCGGCTTTCCCGGCAGTTTCCTGTCCTGCAGCCGGAACCTGAATCCACGAGCATGGAGCCCCTTCCTGACTACAATCTCGGGCTTGGTATTCTTGCCACGGATAAGTGACATGCAATGGTGGCGCTGGGATGGTGTTAATCTGTCAGGCACAAGAAATCGAATTATAGGAGTTCCGCAATAAATGATATCAGTCCTTCGTCGGCAGGGAGCCACTTGACTGAGCGGATGGTTTCGCGGGTGAGCCAGGCGGCGGCTTCGTGCTCGTTCAGATGGATGGACTCGGAAACCAGAGAACAGACGAAGCAGTGCATGGTCAGATGGAAGGACGGATAGTCCCACTCAACCGTCTCCAGCAACTCGCCGACCTCAATTTCCGCATCCAGCTCTTCCCTGATCTCACGCACAAGGGCCTCCTGCGGAGATTCCCCGGCCTCGATCTTCCCGCCGGGAAACTCCCACCAGCCCTGCCACTCGCCATATCCGCGCTGTGTGGCAAAGACCTTGTCGTCCTTGAGTATGATTGCCGCTACGACTTCAATCGCTTTCATCCTGACTTGAAATGTGATGAACAAAGGTAACGAAAAATAAGTAAATTTGCAGCCGCAAAATTTCAGCAGCAGTATCACATGGCAGCAAAAGACCATATCATAGGACATGCTTCGGCATTCATTGCCTATGCCCTTTTCGGCTTCAACATAATAGTATGCAAGGACCTTACGAGCGGACATCTGATCCCGCCATTGGGGATATTCACTATAAGGTCGCTGGTGGCAGGCGCGCTGTTCTGGGCAGTATCGGCCTTCATGCCTGAAGAGAAGGTCGACAGGAAGGACTACATTAAGATCTTCGCGGCATCGATGCTGGGATTCCTCATGTGCCAGGTGACCTTCCTGGTCGGAATCCCGCACATCACTCCCATGGACTGCTCGATCCTGACGGCCATGTCGCCCATCTATACGATGGGAATAGCCGCGCTGGCGATCAAGGAACCGATAACAATGAAAAAAGCCGGCGGAGTAGCCATAAGCTTCGCCGGCATCATCTACCTTATAGTCAGCAGGGTAACAGCTCCCGGAGGCGTAGCGGAAAGCACTCCGTTCGGTATCTTCATGATCATCCTCAACAGCCTGAGCTTCTCGATGTATCTGGGAATATTCAAGCCCCTCATCTCGAAGTATTCGGCTGTGACCTTCATGAAATGGATATTCCTTTTCTCGGCATGCGTTTCCGCTCCTTTGTCGCTGAAGGGTCTGGCGGCCGTGGAATGGGCCGCCATCCCTTCGATCCAATATGCCGAACTGGCATATCTGGTCATCTGCGCCACCTTCATCACTTATTTCCTCATACCCGTCGCCCAGAAAAGGATCAGGCCGACTCTTGTCAGCATGTACAGCTACGTCCAGCCTATCATCGCGATAGTGATAAGCATCGCAATCGGAATGGACACCATCACATGGCAGAAGGTGCTGGCAGCAATAATGGTATTCGGAGGAGTAATAATTGTAAGCCGCAGCAGAAGCAGCCATTAAACCTTTGATGCATCAGTGTGTCAAAAGGAGACAGCAAGCATCAACCACTAATCTACAATAACATGAAAAGATTTGCATTTATCACTGCTCTCGTGGCAATCTGCATGGGAGTTCAGGCACAGGAAAAGACCTATGAGGTCAAGTCCGGCATCGTTACAATGGAAATGGACATGATGGGACAGACCGTCGTTCAGGAAATCTGCTTTGATGATTACGGCGCAAAGAAGGCGACCATCTCAAACTTCGGAGGCAACAAGATGAGGATGCTCGTGATCGACGGATCAAATGTGATGGTAAACGACGCAGAGAAGACCGCAATAAGAATGCCTATGATGGGCCAGGGAGAGACCGTAAACTTCCTCAACCTCGATGAAAAGACAGTCAAGAAGTATAAGGTAAAGGAACTCGGGACCGAGACAGTTGCCGGCAAGGAGTGCAAGAAATACTCTATCACTGTGTTCATGATGGGCCAGCCGCAGAAGCAGACCGTATGGGTGTACAAGGGCATCACCCTCAAGTCTTCAGCAAGCTCGGACTTCGGCGAAATGGTTCAGGTCGCTACAAAGGTTCAGGAAAATGTCGAGATGCCGGCTTCTACATTCACCCTTCCTGAAGGCGTGGAAGTGCAGGAGATGGACATGAGCATGTTCGGTGGCGGCGGATGGTAAAAAATCCATATCAGACATCAGAATTTCAAGGCTACATCGGAAGATGTAGCTTTTTTTATAGTATATGATTGATTTTTGACATGTCGGGGTGGATTTGATAAGGAAGTATTTCCTACCTTTGTAAATACACATAAACACTAAGACCCGAACATGAAAAGAATTCTCTACTGCGCCGTGCTTTCAGCACTCGCAATCCTTACAGCATGCAGCGGAAGCATAAAGTTCGCACCGGAGCAGTCCAGCGACAACGGCGACGGGACATTCACAAATCCAGTCCTCTGGAGCGACTGTCCCGACCCTGACCTCATCCGCGTCGGTGACGATTATTACCTCGTGACGACGACCATGCACCTGATGCCGGGAGCTCCGATCATGCATTCGAAGGACCTGGTGAACTGGGAGATCGTCAGCTATATCTTCGACCGTCTGGAAGAGACTCCATACTACAGCATGGAAGGCGGCACGGTCTACGGAAGAGGACAGTGGGCTACATCACTCCGTTACAAGGACGGCAGGTTCTTCGCATATTTCACACCTAACGACCAGCCTCCTAAGGGCTGGGTATATTCGACGACAGACCCTAAGACCGAGAAATGGGAACTCTACTCCACCCTGCCTCATTTCCACGATGCGTCTTTCTTCTTCGACGACAACGGAAAGGCATACATGGTCTATGGAACAGGCATGATCCGCGAGCTGAAGCCTGACCTTACAGGCGTGCTCGAGGGCGGTCTGGACATGCAGCTGTTCGAGCGCGACAGCGAGGAGAACAGCCTTCTCGAGGGAAGCCGCATGATCAAGAAGGACGGCAAGTACTACCTGCTCATGATCTCATGGCCGAGAGGCGGAATCCGCCGCGAGGTTTGCTACCGTGCAGACAGGATCGAAGGTCCGTACGAGAAGAAGGTAATCCTCGAAGCTCCGTTCGGAGGTCTTGGCGCCGGTGTGGCACAGGGAACGATCTTCGACACACCTGAAGGCGACTGGTACGGATTCATATTCCAGGACAGGGACGGTCTGGGACGCTGTCCGATGCTGATGCCATGTACATGGATCGACGGATGGCCTATGCTCGGCGACGAGAACGGAAAGGTTCCTGAAAGGATGCAGAAGCCGGTACAGGGCCAGCCTGTGAAAGGAATCACCAGAAGCGACGACTTCAAGTCGGACAAGCTCGGCATGCAGTGGCAGTGGAACCACAACCCTGTTGACGAGGCATGGTCGCTTACCGACCGCCGGGGCTACCTCCGCCTCAAGACTAACGTGGTTTCTGAGACCATATATACAGCACGAAACACCATCACCCAGCGCATGGAAGGTCCTCAGAGCACTGCATCGGTACTTATCGACCTTAGCGGAATGAAGGAAGGCGATGTAGCGGGATTCAGCGCATTCAACAGCGATTCTGCAGTCCTCGGAGTAGAGATGAAGGACGGCGCGAAGACCCTCGTACTGACGGAAGAGTCCGTACGCCTCCATCCTCGTAACAAGGCTGTCCTCGACGTGAAGAAGAAGGTCGTGGCTGAAGTCCCTCTGAAGAAGGACAGGATCTGGCTGAGGATCGACGCCGACTTCCGTCCGGGAGACACAAGGGACATCGCCAAGCTCTGGTACAGCCTCGACGGCAAGGAATGGACCAGGATCGGTAATGACTACAGGATGCGCTTCGACTGGCAGAGGTTCTTCATGGGAACCAAGTTAGCCATCTTCAACTATGCGACTCAGGAAGCAGGCGGGTATGTCGACGTTGACTGGTTCGACTACAGGAAAATCAATAACTAACCCGATTTATAACATGAAAAAGATTCTCTTTACATTGGCAGCGGCCTGCGCACTCGCAGCAGGATGCGCACAGACTGTGGAGCCGGTGATCGGTACCGGTAATCCATATCTTCCTCTTTGGGAGCATCTTCCAGACGGCGAACCGCGCGTCTTCGAAGATCCTGACAACCCTGGAAAGTACCGTGCATACATCATCGGTTCACACGACCTCAGAGTCGGCAGCTACTGCGGTCCTGACATCCGCATGTGGTCAGCTCCTGTAGAAGACCTCACAGCATGGGTGGATGAAGGTCCTATCTTCACATACAACATCGACAACCAGTGGGACGTCATGTACGCTCCTGACCTTGTGGAGGTAAACTGGAGAGACGGCAAAAGAGAATACTACCTCTATCCGCACAGCCGCGGATGGGGACGTGAGGCCCTGATCGCGAAGAGCGACCGTCCTGACGGACCTTTCACTGTAGTCAATGCTACAGAAGACGGCAGAAGAGCGGTTGACGGAAGTATCCTCGGCTTCGACCCATCCGTTTTCGTAGAGCAGATCATAGACCCTAAGGATCCTGACTATAACATCGGTTTCCGCGCATACGGATACTGGGGATTCCAGAGGTCATCAGCTGTGGAGCTCGATCAGAACACCATGTATTCTGCAAGACCTGGAGGCACATACATCCCATACTTCATCCCTGCAAGTTTCCGTTACGGAGTCGTGAGATGTTCCTGGAATCAAGGAATACCCTGCACTCTACAAGGATCAGAAACCTGAAGACTTCAACTTCTTCGAGGCGTCATCAATCCGCAAGGTAGGCAACAAGTACGTGATGATCTTCTCCGGATACTCAGGTCCTGACTACGGAGTGGGAAGCTCCAACTCTACCCTCCGCTATGCATACGGTGACTCTCCTCTCGGACCTTGGAGAAGCGGCGGCGTCCTCGTGGACTCACGTGGTATCGTCCTCAACCAGGACGGAACAGCCCTCAAGGAGACAAATGCTGCGCACAATACCCACGGCTCGATCGAGCAGATCAACGGCAAGTGGTATGCATTCTACCATCGTCCTCCACGCGGATTCGGTTTCGCACGCCAGCCTATGGTCGCTCCTGTAACCATCCAGTGGGACGAAAAGCCTGTCGCTGAAGGCGGTACAGTCGTCATCCGCGGCTATGACCCATATGCAGAAGACGGCATCTGGGATGCAAAGGCATCCAACGGAGACCATTACACAGGAGCTGAGGTTACTTCAGAAGGATTCCAGATCTACGGTCTCGACCCTTACAAATACTATTCTGCAGGTTACGCATGCTACTATTCTGACGTAAGAAGTCAGCAGGACTCTTGGGACATCTGGGACAACAGCATGCCTGTAGAGGTTTCTGACGGTGACATCGTGGGATTCAAGTACTTCGGTTTCGAAGGCCTCGCAGAGGCAAAGGACGGTCTTAAGCCGTTCGAAGGCGCTGTAAAGGGCAACAAGACAATGCTTAACGTATTCCTCGCTCCTAAGACTGAAGCTTCGTTCAAGGTCAATGTATGGATCGACGGACCATGGGCAAACGAGACATGGAACGGAAAGAAGATCGGCGAGATCACAGTTCCTGCAGGTTCTGCAGACAAGGTTACAGGATACGCCATAGATGTTGCCGAGGCTGTTGAAGGTCTGGCAGGAAAGCACGCGATCTATCTCGTGGCTGAAGGCGAAGGCGACCTCTGCACACTCATGGGTCTCGGATTCACAAAGGGCGGAAAGAAGATGAAGTTCCCTGCAGCTCCGGTTGTAAGCATTTCAGTCAACGGACAGGCTCTCGAGATGCCTGCAGTCCCTGTAAGGTCCACAAACGAGAACGGTCTCGTAACATACGACCAGTATGAGGTCAAGTGCCCTATGCCAGCAGAAGGTGCTGTCGTAAAGGCTAGTGCTGACAATAAGGCTGTCAAAGTCAACGTAGGTAAGCCTGCAGACGGAAAGGCTGTGGTTACGTTCGACTACAACGGAACTGTAAAAACTTATACCGTTGTTTTTGAAAAGTAATATTTTTTCATAAATTTGTATCTGATAAACGTTGGATACTTAAACCAAAATCTAAAAGAATATGAAAAAGATCATTGCAATCGCAGCGCTTGTACTCGGTTTTGCAGTCGCTGCATCAGCTCAGCCAAAAGCTCTCGGTCTCCGTTTAGGCTATGGCGCAGAGCTCAGCTACCAGCACAATGTAGGTTCAAACTTCATCGAGGCTGACCTCGGACTGGCAAGTTTCAAGAACCTTCAGGTGGCAGCAACCTACAACTTCAACATCGCAGAATTCGGACAGGGCTTCAATTTCTATGCTGGTCCTGGTATCGGACTCGCTTTCGGACAGCAGCTCAGCGTAGGTATCGCAGGACAGGCAGGTGTAGAATATAACTTCGCATCAGCTCCTATCCAGATATCTGTAGACGTAAGACCTTATTTTGACTTCGTAGGAGTAGGTCTTGTAGGCTGGTGGCCACATCTTGGCGTACGCTACTGCTTCTAATACCTTTAGAATATAAAAAATGACGGCCGCTGACAGTGGCCGTCATTTTTTTTGCGTATATTTGAGGCTTAATTATAAAACGACGCAAAAATGAAAAGATTCTTCTTTACCATCACCATTCTTCTGTGTGCTGCAGCAGCTTTCGCGCAGCCAAGGTCAGCAGGTCTGAGGATAGGAGCAACCGGTCTTGATGCCGTATATCAGCATACCGCCCTGAACAAGAACGAATTCATAGAAGGAAGCATCGGTCTGGATTTCGGTGTAAAGAGCAATGCCGGATTCAAGGTAAGCGGATCCTACAACATAATCCTTGCACGCCCCGCATTGACAGACAAAGGCTCATGGGCGATCTATGCCGGCCCTGCCGCAGCCTTAGGAAACGTCTATGACATGGTCACATACGATGTATTCGGCGAAAAGGTCAAGTATCCTGACAACGGATTCATGTTTGCCGTCGGCGGACAGGCTGGCATCGAGTATAACTTTGAAGGCTTCCCAATCCAGGCATCCATCGACCTCAGACCAATGGTCGGCATCCATGTGAACGACGGCAAGTTCCGTGACCCGGCTACCAACACCATCATTGAAGGATTTGAAAGCAAATCCGGTTTCTACGGAAACGGATTCATCGGCTTCATACCTCACCTTTCAGTCCGATATAGATTCTAAAATATTAAGATCAAGGATTCATCAGGTCGACGTTGACGAAGCTGTTGATTTCCTGCATCAGTTCTGCCGAAGCAAGGGACTTACGGACGATTTCGTCCGTTGCGTCCGGAGCTTCGGCAGCTGCTTTGTAATAATTGATTGCATCGCCAAAACGGTTGTTCCGTCTCAGTTCTTCGGCCCGCTCCAACAATTCCTTAGCATTTCCTTCCATAAATCTAACACCCTGAAAATTCATAAAACATTATCCTTCACAAACTTACCTGACCACAACGTGCTAATCCCCTCCTTTAAAGCATGGGTCTAGCGCATCCGATTCCATATCTCTCTGATATCCAAAAACTTACAAAATGTCCCGTGCCAAACTCTCCTTCTCCAACACCCAGAGTCTCACAGAAAGGCAACCTCTCCAATGTCATGCTGAACGAAGTGAAGCATCTTTAGTATAAAGATCCTTCGCCATGCTCAGGATGACAATCCATCCCCGCCTAACCGAAGGGCCTGGTTTGGAACCTTTTATATTCTCATAAAGACAGGATAGTATTGGAGGAGACATGCCACCCCGCCTAACCGAAGGGCCTGGTTTGGAACCTTTTATATAATCAAACAAAACGACGGAGATTGTCGGAGATGACATGCCACCCCCGGCTAGGGGGACAGTCCACGAAGTGGACAGGGGGTCATCGGAGACAACTCCGTCGTTTTGTTACCTATAAATTCTAAACCAGTCCCGAGAATCCCATGAAGGCCATAGCCAGAATTCCCGCAGTAACCAGCGCGATAGGAACACCCTTGAACGCCTTAGGCACATTGTTCAGGGCAAGCTGCTCGCGAAGACCGGCAAAAAGCACCATCGCAAGACCGAAGCCGAGCGAAGTGGCGAAAGCATATACTGTAGCCTCTCCGAGGTTCATCATGCCGTTTGCGGCAGAAGCGAATGGAGAAGACTTCTGAACCACTGTAAGAGCCACACCGAGAACGGCGCAGTTAGTAGTGATCAGAGGAAGGAAGATACCCAGAGAAGCATACAGCGCAGGGCTGATCTTCTTGAGCACGATCTCCACCATCTGTACGAGAGCAGCGATCACAAGGATGAACGAAATGGTCTGAAGGAACTCAAGTCCGAACTTCACGAGAAGCGAGTTCAGAAGATAAGTCACTACAGTTGCAAGAGTGATCACGAAGCATACCGCCATGGACATTCCGGAAGCGGTGCTCAGCTTGTTGGATACGCCGAGGAACGGACATACACCAAGGAACTGTGACAGCAGGATATTGTTTACGAATATCGCTGAAATGATGATAAGTATATATTCCATAATTACTCAGCCTTTTTAGTAGTTAACTTTCTGAAGATCACGATAAGGTATCCTAATGCGAGGAACGCTCCCGGAGCAAGCACGAAGGCAAGGATTCCGTCGCCTTCGATGAACTTGAAGCCGAATGCCGAACCGCTTCCGAGAATCTCACGTACAAGTCCAAGGACAGTAAGAGAGAGGGTGAAGCCGAGTCCTATACCGATACCGTCGAGAGCGGAGTCACCTACGCTGTTCTTGTTCGCGAACGCCTCTGCACGTCCGAGGACGATACAGTTCACCACGATGAGCGGAATGAACAGACCGAGGGTCTCGTAGATGTCCGGAACATATGCCTGCATCACGAACTGGAGCAGAGTCACGAAAGTAGCGATCACGACGATGTACGAAGGAATGCGCACCTTATCCGGAATATATGCGGCGATTGCCGATATCACGATGTTAGAGAGGATGAGGACGAATGTTGTGGCGAGTCCCATGCTCATACCGTTGATGGCCGAAGTGGTTGTGGCCAATGTAGGACACATACCCAGAAGAAGGACGAACGTAGGGTTCTCCTTTATGAGGCCTTTAGTAACAAGTTGAAATTTTCCCATATTCTGTTCCTCCATTAATTAAGCGGCATCGGAGTCTGTCCGATGGCTGTGAACACCTTTGCTGCGAGAGCGAGTCCGTCCGCGTATGCTCGCGAAGTTATGGTAGAGGCTGTGATTGCATCCACATCTCCTCCGTCCTTCTTTACGGCAAGCTTCTTTGCAGCAGGGTCGAATCCCTTGAACTGGTCAGCGAAAGAAGGCTCGACGCACTTTGCGCCAAGGCCAGGAGTCTCAGCCTGAGAAAGCACCTTGGTATTCCAGATGACGCCGTTCGCATCAAAGCCGACCTTGATGGCTATAGGGCCACCGAAGCCTACAGGAGCCACATTGATTGCGCATCCCACTGTATTTCCCTGCTCGTCATATGCAAGGTTGTAGGTATATGAAGCGCCTTCGAAATCCACTGTCCTCTCTTCCTCGATCGCAGCTGCTGAAGGAGGAAGGACTTCCTTGATGGCTGCCTCGTTCTTCGCCTTTGCAGCAGCATCGATAGGCTCCTTTGTAAGAGCATATACGCCTGCCAGAAGAGAAGAGCACACGATACAGATCGCGAAGAGACATACTGTCATGTTCTTGAATGTAGATTGTACTGCCATAGCCTATGCCCTCCCGTATTTCTTGGCGTGGAACCATTTGTTGAGAAGCGGAACCACAGAGTTCATGATAAGGATAGCGAATGAAACACCTTCAGGATATGCTCCGAAGTAACGGATCAGCATGGTGATGAGACCGATGCCGACACCGAACACCACTCCGCCCCAGTTGCTCATAGGAGATGTCACATAGTCGGTAGCCATGAAGATGGATCCGAGAAGGAGACCTCCGGTGAGAAGGTTGAAGATCGGGTCAGTATACTCGGCAGGGTTGATGGCCCAGAAGATGCCTGAGAACACAGCCACGGTAACCCAGATGGACACGGTGATATAAGGACGGATGACCTTGCGCGCAAGGAGATATACGAAGCCTGCGAGAAGGGCGATTGCCGAGAGCTCGCCGGCAGAGCCTCCGATGTTCATGAAGAGCATGTCCATATAGTCGAGGCCTTCTATTGCAGCGACGCCGCCTTCCTTGGCGATTCCCAGAGGAGTCGCTCCTGTATAGGCGTCGAAGTTGCCGATGAAGCCCTGAGGCTTGGTCCAGTCAGTCATGTATGTAGGGAAGGAGATCAGAAGGAACACACGGCCTACGATTGCAGGGTTGAAGAGGTTCTGTCCGAGTCCTCCGAACGTCATCTTTGCTACACCGATTGCTACAACAGCACCGATGAAGACAACCCACCAAGGTGTGGTGGCAGGAAGGTTGAGGGCGAGAAGCACACCTGTGATGACCGCAGACCAGTCACCGACGGTGCATGTGCCCTTCAGGAGATATTTTGTGATAAGGTACTCCAGCAGCACGCATGAAGCAACGCTCACACCGAGCACGAGGAGCTCCGACCATCCGTAGAAGAGGACAGAGACAACCACTGCAGGAAGCAGAGCGATCACGACGTCACGCATCAGAGACTTCGTGGAAGTCTTCGTATGGAGATGCGGCGACGGTGAAACCAATAGTTTATCCATTTCTTTGCTTTAATTAGTTATCGATTTAAGTGTGTCGTACATGTTGGAGCAAAGACCTTTGATTCACGGAAGCATTTCCCTTATTTTTTCTGCTTCCGTGGATTAAAGGGCTTTGCTACTTCGCCGAACGACCGCGAATAATCCTGATGACGTCACCCTTTGCAAGACGGATGATATCAAGAAGCGGAATGTTGGCAGGACAGCTGTAGAGGCAGCATCCGCACTCGATGCAATCCTGTACCGCATTCTCTTCGAGCTCGTCCATCATGCCGTTGCGGGCATACTTCTGGAGAAGGAACGGCTCAAGACCCATAGGGCAGGCCTCTGCACACTTTCCGCAGCGGATACATGCAGATTCGACTCCGCGCACTGTCTGCTCTGCAGTCAGATAAAGGAGGGATGATGAACCCTTGACTGTAGTCGCATCCATATTCGCAATCGCCTTACCCATCATAGGACCGCCGCTGATGATCTTCGCAGCAGCTTCAGGAACACCGCCTGCAACCTCTGCGATATATGACAGAGGCATACCGATACGGAACTTGTAGTTGTGCTGCTTATCCATAGGGAGGCAGTCGCCTGTCACTGTAAGGACATTAGTGATGAGCGGCATGTTCTTCTGTACAGCCTCATATACTGCAAGCGAAGTCGCAACATTCTGCACCACGGCTCCGACGTCGATAGGAAGTCCCATGGACTTCACCTGACGTCCCATGACAGCGTCGATGAGCTGCTTCTCACCGCCCTGCGGATACTTCTTCTTGAGGGTCATTACAGAGATGCCAGGGTAGCCGAGTTCTGCCACAGCGGCAGACATTGCCTTGATGGCCTCAGGCTTGTTCTCCTCGATACCGATCACAGCAGGACATCCTCCGAGCACCTGCTTCATGATAGCGGCGCCGATGACGATCTCCTTGCTTCTTTCAAGCATGATGCGGTAGTCGGAAGTAAGATACGGCTCGCACTCAGCTCCGTTGAGGATCAGGCAGTCAGCCTTCTTGCCCGGAGGCGGACAGAGCTTCACGTGAGCCGGGAAGGTCGCACCGCCGAGGCCGACGACTCCGTTCATCTTTATCTTCTCAAGGATCGCCTTGTTGTCTGAAGGGATTTCAGTAACGAGGGTGTCTGAAAGGTCGATTCCCTCTGCCCACTCGTCGCCCTCAACATCGATCTCGATATGGGTCACATTGTTTCCTGCGAGGTCCTTGCGAGGTCCGACAGACTTCACGGTACCTGATACAGACGAATGTACATATGCGGAAATGAATCCTGCAGGCTCCGCAATCACCTGGCCCACCTTCACCTGGTCCCCAGCCTTGACGATCGGAGTCGCAGGGGCGCCAAGATGCTGAGCTACGGAAATGAACACCTTTGAAGGAACAGGCAGAACCTCGATCTTGCAGTCTTTCGAGATCTTGCTGTCGCTCGGGTGGATACCACCTATTGAAAACGTCTTCATCATAGTCTTATTCCTCCTTCGGTTTGATTACTGGGAAATTCACAGCGTGGATAGCTCCTGTAGGACATTCTGCGACACACTTCTTGCAGAGCTTGCACTTTGTGAAATCTATGTATGCAACATTGTTCTCGACGGTGATGGCCTCGAAAGGACACACCTTCGCACACTTGCCGCAGCCTATGCAAGCAGCCTTGCAGGCCTTGCGTGCAACGCCTCCCTTGTCCTTGTTGACGCATGAAACGAATACGCGCATGTTCCTTCTGCCCTTGTTGCGAAGCTCGATGATGTTCTTAGGACAAGCCTTGACACATGCTCCGCAGGCGGTACATTTCTCTTCATCCACGACAGGAAGACCGGTCGCCGGATCCATTGAGATCGCACCGAACTGGCAGGCAGCGACACAGTCGCCACAGCCGAGGCATCCGAAAGAGCAGCCGGTATCGCCGCTGTAGAGAGCGGCCTTCACACGGCATGACTGGTAACCGCCGTACTCGTTCGTACGAGGACGGTTCTCACATGTTCCGTTACAGCGCACCACAGCGACCTGAGGATCCTTTGCGGCAACCTCGACGCCCAGAACGGCAGCAACCTTCTGCATACCGTCGTTACCTCCTACAGGACAGAAGCATTTGTCCAGATTAGGAGACGACTCCACACAGAACTGCGCAAAGGCACGACAGCCGGCCTGTCCGCAGCCTCCGCAGTTTGCACCAGGCAAGACCTTTTCGACCTCGTCGATCCTAGGGTCTTCCTCTACCTTGAACTTTTCAGCCACGACGTAGAGAACCACCGCAAGCAAGGCACCGAGGACGGTAAGGATTGCAATAGTCCAGATAATAGTAGTTGTCATTACGTTATTGGTTTATTTGATATAAAATACGAATTCATCCGACAGCTTCTCACGGAAAAGCCAGACGCCGAAATAATAAAGTGCGACGCCTGCAACCGAGAAAAGGCCTGTCAAAAGCTCATTTTCTATAAAACTAGACAAAGATAATATTAAAATCATTAAAACAGCCAACGGAATCACATAAGATATCCACACAGCTTTCAACCCCATGGACATCTTGGTCATCACCTGGACCTCGTCGCCGACATTATGGTCGGCATAAGGGTCCGTCGGCACCATTATCACCTTTTCCTCCTCCTCGGACATGCCGCACATCGCCTTCGCGTGGCATGATGCACATGCCGACGACACAAGTATCTGCACTGTAGTAAAGTCCGGGGTTATCTCCAGAATCTTTCCGGAGTGCGTTATCTCATTCTTCTTTGCCATTATCTTTTTGTGTTTACAAGTGATGTGAAAGGATGCTTCAAGCCTTCCCATCCGCTCATCCTTCCTGCAGCCACTCCGACACGCAGAGGGGCTTCAAAATATACCGGAAGCCTGTTGTCGTCAGCCGTAACCCATATGGTCATGTCTTCTTCCCCTTTGAAGACCTCTCCTTCAAGGAGCTTGGCCGCAAACCTGATGGTTTCCACAGTCCCCAGTCCCTTTACCTTTATCGTTTCCGGTCCGTAGAGGATAAAATATACATTATATACTTCCTCATCTATCGCGAAGGTCATCGGGTATCTCTTTCCGGGCACGACGTTGTCCATGTCCATGTTCCTCGCGAAGAAGAAAAGGGCCGGCAGGTCGTATGTGCATGGGGTAAGAGGCAGCTGCATCGACTTCTGACCAAGATTAGAGGTATATACATCCGCTGCGATGTACGGCTCGGCAGCATCCCATTCATACAGATATGTATTGCGCGCCTCATACCCGCCTTCATGAGTATCCCTGGTAAACTTGAGCGGCCTGAGGCCGTCCCTTGTAAACCATGAGTCGAAGTCCTCACGGACCTTGAAGAACACATCGTAGAACTTCTTGGTCTTTCCGAAGACGGAACATCTGAAAGCCTCCTGGCCGTTGAAGGTCAGGGAGTCCAGGGTCACGGTAGCGGTACCGACATCCGTATTGATGGATCCCCACTTGTAATGGAGAATGAAGTCCACCTTCTCCCCGGCCTGGAAGGCCAGTTCCTCCTCGACAGTAGTCTTGACGGGAACACATGAAGTCCCCTTGGAATCAGAAATCTCCTGTGCATGCGACAGTACAGCTGTCATACATGTACACAGGAGAATCGATATAAATCTGTAAAATCTCATCATTCTACATGAAATCCGGGTTCATTCCGAAATCATTTCCAGGCTGCTCCGGGCCGAACGGAGGCATGTCATCGTTCATGGCCGAAGAATAGGACATGCCGTCGATCTGGTTTACAAGGCTTTCCGATTCGTCCACGAACCTCACCTCTTCCGCACGGAAGCGCATGTCGATGTCCGCAATGGCACCGTTACGATGCTTCGCGATGATGATCTGCGTTCTTCCGACATCATCCGGATTATCCGAAAGTCCCTGATAGTCATACCTGTGGATAAATATTACCATATCCGCATCCTGCTCGATAGATCCAGACTCTCGCAGGTCGCTCAGCTGAGGGCGGCGGTTACTTCCCTGGCGGTTTTCCGACTGACGTGAAAGCTGCGACAGAGCGATGATAGGAACATTCATTTCCTTGGCTGTCGCCTTCAGCGTGCGGGAGATTGCTGCGACTTCCTGCTCACGCATGCCTCGCAGCTCCGCAGGACCCTGCATCAGCTGGAGGTAGTCGACCACTATCAGACGGACTCCCTTCTGCTTTACAAGCTTCTTAACCTTCGAACGGAACTCCATGACAGGGAGCGAAGGGGTATCATCAATATAAATAGGTGCCTTGGCGAGTCTCTTGAGCTGGATATCGAGCTGTTCCCACTCCCAGTTCTCAAGTTTGACTCCTCCCTTGATCTTGTCTGCACTGAGTCTTGTCTCCGACACCATCATACGCTTTACAAGCTGGATGGCCGGCATCTCAAGAGAGAAGAAGGCCACAGGCATATTGTGGTCCACAGCTGCATTTCGAGCCAGGTTGAGCACGAAGGCTGTCTTTCCGACAGACGGACGGGCTGCCAGGATTATGAGGTCGGAAGCCTGCCATCCGAGAGTGATCTTGTCCACCGACGCGAAACCTGACGGCACTCCGCTCAATCCCGATGTGTTCTGGAGCCTCTGGATGTCGTCGAGTGCATCGTTTATGACCTTTCCGATTTCCTGGACATCCTTCTTGACGTTGTTCTGGATGGCTGCGAACACCTTGGTCTGTGCCATGTCGATGAGGTCGTCCACATTGGTGGCCTCATCATATGAAGACTTCAGTATGTCATATGAAGCTGTTATGAGTTCCCTCTGGATGCACTTCTGCTTCAGGATCCTGATGTAGTATTCTATGTGGGCCGCCGCACCGATCTTCTGCGACAGCTGGGCAAGCGCCACCGTGCCACCTACAATATCAAGGTTTCCGTTGGATTTCAACTTCTGTGATACAGACAGCAGGTCCAGCGCCACGTGTTCGTTTGACAGCGAACGCATGGCCTCGAATATCATCCGATGCTTTTCACTATAGAAACAGTTCGGCGTAAGCTCATCCATAGCTTCGTCGATACAGTTCGGTTCGATCAGAAGGGCACCGAGGACAGCCTCTTCTACGTCAAGAGCCTGAGGCGGTCTGTTTCCCATCTCAAGCCCTAGCGTATCCAAATCAACTGACTGTTTTTTCCTTCTGGCCGAGGTTTTTCTGGTTACCTCTTCAGCCATGATCAGTTTTTATTCAAAGTCAGGATTAACAAGAATTCTTCCGCAGTATTCGCAGATGATCATCTTTCTGTTTGAAGCGATGTCAATGAGGCGCTGCGGTGCGATCGAATTGAAGCATCCTCCACATGAGTCACCGTTGAACACAGAAACCACTGCAAGATGGTTGCTGCTGCTGTTGCGGATGTGGTCATATGCGCTCATTGTCCTTTCGTCGATCTTCTGTGCGCACTCGTCCCTGTTTGCGCGGAGAACCTCCTCTTCCTTTGATGTAGACTCTACGATTGTAGCAAGCTCTTCCTTCTTCGCCTTGAGGTCATCATTCCTTACGGCGATCTTTTCCTTCACCACCTCAAGCTCGTTCTTCTTCTCGAAGATGCGCTCCTTGATCTCAGAGATGTTCTTCTCCGCGATCTGCCTGAGAAGGCTCACATTCTCGATCTCCTTGTTGAGAGAGTCGTACTCACGGCTGTTCGCAACCTTGTCAAGCTGAGCCTTGTACTTCTCGATCTGGTCGTCGCACTCTGTGATGTTGAGCTTGTTCTCGCTGATTGACCTTGTGTACTCGTCAATGAGTTCCGCGATCCTGTCCGCCTTCACCTTGAGCTCTGCAATCTCTGCCTCGAGATTCTCCACCTCTACAGGAAGCTCACCTCTGAGCTGGAGGATCTTGTCGATGGCTGTATCAGCCTGCTGGAGAGCATAGAGGGTCTTAAGTTTCTCACCTACACTGAGATCCGAATCTGCAAAGCTCTTCTGAATCGACACGAAGGTTTCTCTCTGGTCGATCGGAGTCTCGATTTTCTTTGTCTTTTTAGCCATATCGCTTAAAAATAAAATATCGGGTTACTATATATATTCTGCGTAATGCGAACTGCAAAGGTAGGAAAATTTTTCCTTAACAATGAAAATAAAATATCAACTATCTCTATTTCACTTTCA